>NZ_JBVVPM010000026.1:0-107855 GCF_055811255.1 Bradyrhizobium sp. MI1.11 | reverse complement strand
CCGCGGTTGTCCATGCCCCCCACCGCCCCGCTAAAAAACAGCCCGTTTTAAAAAACCGCGGTGAACCGGGGTTCTCCCCGCAAAACCCCCGCGCGCCGGTTTTTGGCGGGGCGCGCTGTCGTGCGTTTTTTCGTCTGCCGTCGTTGCGAGGAGCTCTTGCGACGAAGCAATCCAGGCTGTCACCGCGGATGCATTTCTGGATTGCTTCGCTTCGCTCGCAATGACGGAGAATATCCCTAGTTTCCCTTCACCAGCGGGCAGCCGCCCTTGTCGAGCGGGCGGAAGGCCTCGTCGCCGGGCACGGTGGCGATCAGCTTGTAGAGGTCCCACTCGCCCTTGGAGTCCTCGGGCTTCTTGACCTCGAACAGATACATGTCGTGGACCATGCGGCCATCGATGCGGATCTTGCCGTTCTTGGCGAAGAAGTCGTTGACCGGCGTTTTGCGCATCTGCTCCATCACCTTCGGTGCCTCGTCGGACTTGATGGCGTCGATCGCCTTCAAATAATGCATGGTCGCCGAATAGAGCCCCGCCTGGATCATGGTCGGCATGTGGCCGACCTTCTCGTTGAAGCGCTTGGAGAACGCGCGCGTCTCCTCGTTGGTGTCCCAGTAGAACGCGTCGGTGATGATCAGGCCTTGCGTCGACTTGATGCCGAGCGAATGAACGTCGGTGATCTCCATGAGCAACGCGATCATCTTCTGGCCGCCCTGCGTCAGGCCGAATTCGGCCGCCTGTTTCAGGGCGTTAGTGGTGTCGCCGCCGGCATTGGCCAACGCGACCACCTTGGCCTTTGAGGCCTGGGCCTGGAGCAGGAACGAGGAGAAGTCCGACGAGTTGAGCGGATGGCGGACTTCGCCGAGCACCTTGCCGCCGCTCTCCTTGACGACGTTGGCGGCGTCGCGTTGCAGCGCCATGCCGAAGGCGTAGTCGGCGGTGACGAAGAACCAGCTGTCCTCCCCGCGCTTGACCATGGCCTTGCCGGCGACGTTCGACAGCGCATAGGTGTCGTAGGTCCAGTGCACCGTGTTGGGCGAGCAGGCGACGCCCGTGATATCGGATGAGCCGCCGCCGGAATTGATGTGGATCTTGTTCTTCTCGCGCGTCAGCGCCGAGATCGGCAGCGCCACCGACGAGGTCGGCACGTCGAAGATCGCGTCGACCTTGTCGTTGTCGTACCAGTTGCGCGCGATGTTGACGCCGACGTCGGGCTTGTTCTGGTGATCGGCGGAGACCACTGCGACAGGCTTGCCCGCGACCTTGGCGCCGTAATCGGCGACCGCCATCTCCACGGCGGCAAGCGAACCCTTGCCGGTTGCGTCCGCATAGAGGCTCGACATATCCGTGAGCACGCCGATCTTGACGACGTCGTCGGAAATCTGCGCCTGCGCGGCGCCTGACGTGGCGGCGAGCGCGAGACCGGCCGCGACAGCGGCGATGAGTTTTTGCATTTTGTTTTCTCCCTTGCGTGTTGTTTGGGCGTTGTTGCGGGCACGTTCTAGCGACAAACGGACGCGGGAGCAAAGCCCGGGATGCGAGATGAGGGTTGAGAAATAAGCAGGGCGCGGCGGTGTTTTTGCCCTCTCGCCTTGTGGGCGAGGGTAGCTCGCCGCGCTAGCGGCGAGACGGGTGAGGGGTTCTCTCCGCGAGTCTCACTGTAATCGAAGGTGCGGAGAGAGACCCCTCATCCGGCGCTTCGCGCCACCTTCTCCCGCAAGGGGAGAAGGAAGAAGCTCACGCGCCGCCCCTCAGCCGTTCGTTGCGTCGGCGCAAGCCTTCCAGAGTCGCGAGCAGGATCACCGAGACCGTTGTCAGAATCACCGCCGCTGCCGTGATGGTCGGGCTGATGTTCTCGCGGATTCCGCTGAACATCTCGCGGGGCAGGGTGCGCTGTTCCGGACCTGCCATGAACAGCACGATCACCACCTCATCGAAGCTGGTCGCGAAGGCGAACAGGGCCCCCGATGCCACGCCGGGCAGGATCAGCGGCAGGATCACGCGGCGGAACGCCTCAAGCGGCGAGGCGCCGAGCGAGGCGGCGGCGCGCGCCAGATTGGTGTCGAAGCTTTGCAGCGTCGCACCGACCGTGATCACCACAAAGGGCGTCGCCAGCGCGGTGTGAGCCAGGATCAAGCCGAGATAACTGCCGGTCAGTCCGATCGGCGCGAAGAAGAAATAGAGACCAACCGCGGTGATGACTCCGGGCACGACGACCGGCGACAGCACGAAGGCCAGCACGAGCGGCTTGAACCGGCTCTTCCACTGCGCCAGCCCCAGCGCCGCCAGCGTGCCGAGCACCATCGACAGCAAGGTCGAGGCCACACCGATGATCATGCTGTTCTTCAGCGAATTCATCCAGCGCGGCGAATTGATGAAGTCGTCGTACCAGCGCAGGGAGAGGCCCGGCAGCGGATAGGTGAGGTACGAGCCCGAGCTGAAGGACAGCGGCATGATCGCAAGGATCGGCGCGATCAGGAAGATGAACACCAGCGTGGAGATAACGATGGTCGCGGTCCACGCGATACGCTGGCTCGGCGTGCGGATGGAGGAATTGTCGCTCAATTCTTCATCCCTCCCGTCACCTGCTGTCCCTGCACCAGCTTTCCGTAGACGAGCGCGAGCAGAATAGTGGCGAGCAGCAGCACCGCACCCAGTGCCGAAGCAAGACCCCAATTGGCCGTCTCGGTCGTGTAGAGCGCGATGAAGTAGCTGATCATTTGATCGGCGGCGCCCCCGACGAGGGCCGGGGTGATGTAATAGCCGAGCGCCAGGATGAAGACGAGCAGGCTTCCCGCGCCGATGCCGGGCAGCGTCTGAGGCAGGTAGATCCGCAGAAAGGCGGTGAGCGGCGGCGCGCCGAGCGAGGCGGCGGCGCGCATGTAAGCAGGCGAGATCGCCTTCATGCTGCTGTACAGCGGCAGGATCATGAACGGCAGCAGGACGTGGGTCATGGCCACGCAGACACCGAAGCGGTTGTAGATCAGGCGCAACGGCGCGTCGATGATGCCAAGCCAGAGCAGGCTGTCGTTCACGACGCCTTTGCTCTGCAGCAGCACGATCCAGGCGCAGGTGCGGACCAGCAGAGACGTCCAGAACGGCAGCAGGACGAAGATCATCAGCAGGTTCGACCGGCCGGGCGGCAGCGCCGCCAGCAAGTAAGCGACCGGGAAGCCGAGGATCAGGCACAGCACCGTGACACTGAGGCTGATGAGAAAGGTGCGGACGAAAACGTCGCGGTAGATGGCCTGATCCGGCGGGGCTGCGACGATCGTGCCGTCCGCGTTCCGCGTCAGATCGAGCGCCGACAAAAGATAGAAGCCGGTCATGGGACCACTGGCGTCCTTGATCGTGGTCTAGGTGGCGCGTTCGCGCCAGGCCGGGTTGATCTTGCCCAGCGTCTCCCTCGCCGTGCCGGGGTCGGGCACGGTCTTCAGATTGCGTGCGGTGCTGGTCAGGATCGTACGGAACCCGTTCAGCGCGTAATTGAGCCGCTTGGCCGCAATCGCAATGGTGCCGGAAGCGCGCGCCGCCATGATGTCGCCTGCCAGCGCCGCGTAGGCCTTTTCGTCCGGCAGATCCCTGCCGTCCCAACTGGCGAGAGCCGCGATGGTCTGAGGCAGAACCAGACGCACCTCCCGGTCATCGACGGCACGCCACAGCATGCCGGCGATGGGCCCAGCGAAGGTGAAGAGCAGGAAGACGAGAAGCGGCAGAATGAGTGCCAGCGCCTTGGTCTGGCGCGCGCGCTCCGCCTGCTTCAGCCGGCGCTTGAGCGGCACCTTGGCCAACGCGTCGGCGCCGATTGAGGAGGCTGCCGTCATCGGGAGCCCCATTGTGACTGGACATCTCTCGTCATTTTGGCTGTGGCAATCGCGTGCGGCCTTTCGGAGCGATCTGAGCAAGCGCCTCGTCCCTCGAGACGACCGCGGAGCCTGTCATCGGGCCGCGCTTTGCGCGGACCCGGTGGCGGTCTCCTCAGGATGAGGCTCTCCGAAGTCGCTGCTGCGCACGTCCTCATCCTGAGGAGCCCGCCTAAGGCGGGCGTCTCGAAGGATGGCCGCGACGAAACTGCTGTCAATGCGCGCCGCACGCCGGTTCGGCCGCGCGCTATTTCGCTGCCCATTTGTTGAAGCGCTCGGTCAGGCGGTCGATGTTCTCGAGCCAGAAGGCAACGTTGATTTCGACCGCGTTCTTGATGTTGTCAGGTGCTGTCGGCAAATCCTTCAGAACGGCAGGCGCGAGCAGAGCGGCTGCGTCCTTGTTCGAGGTGCCATAAGCAATGTTCTCCGACAGTTTCGACTGGTTCTCCGCCTTGCCGACGAAGTCCAGGAACTTGTAGGCCGCGTCCTTGTTCGGGCTGCCTTTCAGGATCACCCAGGTGTCGATGGTGAAGAGCGCGCCGTCCCACACCATGCCGAAATTCTTCTTCTCGTTCTTGTTCGCGGTGTCGATGCGGCCATTGTAGACCGAGGTCATCGCCACCTCGCCGGAGGCGAGCAATTGCGGCGGCTGAGCACCGGCCTTCCACCACACGATGTCGCCCTTGATGGTGTCCAGCTTCTTGAACGCGCGCTCGACGCCTTCGTCGGTCGCCAGCACCTTGTAGACGTCCTTTGGCGCGACGCCGTCGGCCATGAGGGCGATCTCGAGCGTGGTCTTCGGGCCCTGACGCAAGGCGCGCTTGCCCGGAATCTTTTTGGTGTCGAAGAAGTCGGTCCAGCCTTTGGGAGCCTCCTTCAGCTTGTCCTTGTCGTAGCCGAGAACGAAATCGTAGAGGATGGCGCCGACGCCGCAAGCGTTGACTGACGGTGGGATATAGGCGGCCTCGCCGCCGATCTTCGAATAGTCGAGCTTTTCGAACAGGCCTTCCTCGCAGCCAACCGCCAGTTCGTCGCTCTCGACCTGCACGACGTCCCAGGTGGCGGCACCACCCTGCACCTTGGCGCGCAACACGCCGACGCCGCCGTCCCAGGACTCGTCGTTCATCGCAACACCGGTCGCTTTCTTGAACGGCTCGAAATAGACCTTCTTCTGGGCATCCTGATACGCGCCGCCCCACGACACGACGGTGAGGTCACGCGCCTGCGCGACCGTGGCCAGCGCCGCGCTGGCGGCGAATGCCGCGGCGAACCCCAGTACAATCTTGCGCTTCAGCATGGTCTTTGTTCCTTCTTCTTCACGTGACTTGCGTTGAGCTTGGTCGATGTAGGTCCGCCCGCGTTGGAGCGTTGCTGCATGGTTGGATCAGACGGGATCGAGGGCGAGGCAGTCCTCCGGGCGGAAGGTGATGAACACGTCATCGCCAGGTCTCAGGCTGCCAGCTGTAAGGCTGCCAGCTCTCAGGCTGTCATGCGTCCCCGGCTGAAGCTTGACCATAAACTCCCTGTTGTCGGCGACGTCGAGCACGGCCAGCGCGTGGTCGCCGAGATAGATGGTGTTCTGCACCTTGGCCGGCAGTCGGTTCGGTTCGTCGCTGGAGGTGCCATTCGGGATAATAGCGATCCGCTCCGGCCGCACCGACAGCGAGGTCGATGCGCCCGCGCCTGATACGTTGACCGCTCGTGCGGTCACGGCGCCGCCGCCAGCCAGCGCAACGCGGCAATAATCTTTCTCGACCGTCTCGACGGTGCCGGCCAGCACATTGTTCTCGCCGATGAAATGGGCGACGAAGCTGTTCACCGGATGCTCATACAGCCTGTCGGGCTTGTCGATCTGCTGCACGATGCCGTCGTTGAATACGGCGATGCGGTCCGACATGGTGAGCGCTTCACTTTGATCGTGGGTGACGTAGACGACGGTGATGCCCATCGTCTCGTGCAGTTGCTTGATCTCCAGTTGCATCTGCTCCCGCAGGCGCTTGTCCAGGGCGCCCAGGGGTTCGTCCATCAGCACGAGTTGCGGATTGAAAACCAGGGCGCGGGCCAGCGCCACGCGTTGCTGCTGACCGCCGGACAGCTGTCCGGGCCGGCGCTGTGCCAGGTTTTCCATCTTGATCATGCGCAATGCCGCTTTGACACGATCCTGCGCTTCGGCCTTGTTCGTGCTGCGGACGGATAGCGGGAAGGCGATATTCTCCGCAATCGTCAGGTGCGGAAACAAGGCGTAGTTCTGGAACACCATGCCGATGTCGCGCTTGTGCGGCGGCACATTCTTGATCGGCCGGTCCGCGAGGTAGATCTCGCCATGGGTCGGAACCTCGAAACCCGCCAGCATCATCAGGGTGGTCGTCTTGCCCGAGCCCGACGGACCGAGCAGGGTGACGAACTCGCCCTTCCTGATGTCGAGATCGAGGTTCTTCACCACGAGGTGCTCGCCATCGTAGGTCTTCTGAATGCCGGAAAAGCGCACCAGTGCCGGCGCAGGCGTGACCATGCCGGCTTCCATGTCGTCCTCGCGTTATCAGCCACAGTGCTGTCGGCACCTCGTCCGAGTGTGCGAGGAACAGCTTAGCATCCTCCGACCAGAATGCCAGCGGCGCAAGTAACGACGCGCACGGACCCGTCGAGGAAAGGCGCGCGCTACATTCCCGACAGTTTCGTCACAGACACATTCAGCGATCCGCCAGCTTCCGCGATCACGCGCAGCGTCTTGGAGTCAAAGGCGATGTCGGCCAGCGTCAGGCTGTCGATCTTCGCCTCGACCTTGACGCCGTCCTCGCTCTTCTGGAAATCGGCGATCGCGGCTGCGATCTTCTCGCGTGCATTGGCGGCAATCGGCTTCAGATCGATTGTCGCTTTCTGCACCAGCGCCTGCTGCATCTGCGGCACCACCGCGCGCGCCGCGGCACCCAGCAGGCCGAAGGCCGCCTCGGACTCCACCGCGAGCTGGATGTCGGCGAGCCGCAGCGTCTGCTGCGCCTGGTCGAGCATCGGCCGGCCCCAGATGTGCACGGTCGCTTCGGCGCCGAGACCAAGCCAGCTCTTCTTCTCCTTGGCGCGCACCAGCAGCGAGATCAGGAGGCGCTCGCCCGACGGGATCACGTTGACGCTTTTCACAGTGACGTCCACGGGACCGGAGCCATCCTCGGGATAGGTATGGCCGACCATCTGCGCCGCGATCAGCTTGTTGATCTCGGTGAAGGGCACGTCGATGGGTACGCCGATGTTCACGCCGGTGCCGGTCGGCGGCACGATCGAGATCTTGTCGGGGAACGGGCAGTCGGGCTTGGTCGGCGTGGAGGTGACGCGCGTCTCCGCTTCCAGGCCCATCAGCAGCGTCACGGCCTGCGCGTCGACGCGCGGCTGCGCGGCGATGGCGCGGATCGGCTTCATCTCCAGCCAGAGCGGCGGCAGCGCGGCCGAGGAGCCCGAGCCCTGCAGCGGGATCGAGCGGCAGGCCTTGGCCCATTGCAGCTTCGCGTTCTCCCGCAAGGTCGGATCGTTGCGCATGCGTTCGGAGACGGCGTTGATTTGTTCGCCGACGGTCTTGTCGATCAGCGGCTTTACCTGCGCAGGTACGTTGACCTTGGCGCCGGAGATGTTGAGGTTGGTATCGCCAAGATTGACCTGGGCGCCGAGATTGGGCTCGAGATGCCAGTTGGCCGCGAGCTTCGGCCGCGAGGTGACGACGACGTCGCCCTTGATCTCGGCGCTGGCGTTCAGATTCTTGATGTTGACCGCGCCGATCTGTTTCGCGGCATTGCCGCCGAGCACGCTGCCGAGCGCCTCGCCGAGCGCGCCGGTGGCTTTCGACGACAGCGAGCCCGTCACATTCAGCTTGCCCGTGAGCGGCGTCGAGATCGTCAGCACGTCCTTGTCGCCGACAGCCGACATCGGCCCGCGCACGGCGGACCAGCCGATGTCGCCGTTCTCCAGGATTTGCGAGATCGGGTTCTCGGCCTTGCCGGCGAAATTGCGCGGAGCGGCCTTCTCGGCCTGCTCGCGGATCGCCGACAGCGCGATGGCGACCGGCGCCACCACGATCGAGCTCTTCGAGACCGGCGGCAGCGGCGGCAATTGCGCGACCGGCGGCGCGGAATTCGTCGCCCGCGGCGACAGCCAGTCCATCGCCTTGAGGCTGATGAAAAACGACGCCGCGAGCACCGCGACGGCGATCAGGACAGTTTTCAAGTTCAGCGTCAGTCGCATCAATCCCCCAGGCCGCCCCAGGGCAGAAGTCTACAGGGCAGGCGAGGAGGGCGCTAGAGCCCACCGATGGGGTGGAATTGGGGCAAACATATTAACGGCTGCGAACGCGCAATTGTCGCGCATTCGTCATGGCGCACCCTAGCTGCGCTTCGGACGGCGCACCGCTCTCACATTGCCGCGATCTCCGCCACCGCAGAAGAAGCGGTCGCCGCCATCGGACTCCAATCCTGACACCATCGTCCCGGCGGGCAGGTCGAGCTGCTCCAGCACCTTGCCCGTATCAGGGTCGATCCGCCTGATGTCGCTGTCCTCGCCTTCCCAGGTGCCGTGCCAGAGCTCGCCCTCGACCCAGGTCACGCCGGTGACGAAGCGCTTGCTTTCGATGGTGCGGAGAATTTTTCCCGTCTGGGGATCGACCTGATGGATCTTGCGTTCCCGATACTGCCCGACCCAGAGCGAGCCCTCGGCCCAGGCCAGTCCGGAATCGCCGCCGCCGCCAGGTGCAGGGATGGTGGCGAGCACCTTGCCGGTCGCAGCGTCAATCTTCTGGATGCGGTCCTCGGCGATCTGGAACAGGTGGCGGCCGTCGAACGCCGTTCCCGCATGCGCAGCGACATCGATGGAGCGGGTGATCTTGCCATCGGCCGGGTCGACTGCGTTCAATTTGTCGCCGGATGCGAACCACATATGGCTGCCGTCATAGGTGACGCCGTGCACGGCTTCGACGCCAGCATAGGGCCCGTATTCCCTGACGATCTCGGCGGCTGAACGTTTCATCTGCTCGGTCCCTGTGGTGTGAATCCCACTTTACGTCTTCAGGAGCGGTCCGGGGAGTAACAAGCCTGTCGGGAAACCCGGCACGGGCGGCGTCATCCAGCGCCGCGCCCGTCCGTGTCCGAAGGACTGTACCTTGTTCGATCGCGCCAGCTCTTCGAGGGCCCGTTGCACGGTGCGCGCGCTCGTTCCCAGCGCCAGCGCGAGCGCCGAGCTCGACCAGGGCTCGCCGTCGGAGAGGAAGGCGAGCACGGCGGCGTGCTTTTCCTCGACGGGCCGTGCGAGGACGAGAACCTGCCGCGTGTTGCGCGGCGTCAGCGCAAAACCTTGCCTGGTCGCGCTGACATCGGCGAGAGGCTTGAGTTTTGCGCGGAGCCGTCCGATTTCGACGCGCAGCCGGGCGCGATGCGATTCGTCGACGTGCCTTGCCTGAAACGCGCCCGTGATCAACGTTTCCCGCGAGACGTCCGCGGGCCAGGCCTGCGCCAGGATGCGGGCCAGCGCGAACAGCACCGGCCGCGTTCCGAGCGGCACGAGGATGCCCTGCCTGCGAACCGCGTGATGGAACGTGTCCACCACGAGCGCCTCCGATGTCGCGAGGTCCTCGACCTCCTCGAGCAGTAACGGCCGTTCGTGCCCGCGCGTGATCAGGCGCGCTGCGGGCGTGTCGAGCACGCGGCTCGTGCTTTCGACCTCGGCTGCAAGCGCTGCAATGCCGGCCTGCCGTGCTGCGCTCGCCGCGCGGCCGAGCGCCGCGCGCGCGTCCTTCGTTCGGAGCCGCCGGATGGCGATGCCGGCGATCACGAGCTCGCGGGCGACCTGCGCGGCCGGGGGCAGCGGCGTGGTGTTGATCTCGGCCAGCGTGCGCTCGGCCTCTTCGAGGCGCCCGAGAAGGAGAAGTCGGCGCGCCTCGATGTGACCCGCATGGGCGGCGTTGGCGAGGTCACCGTGGCTTGCGAGCGTCGCGCGCGCCGCCGCGAGCGTGTTGGCCGGCCAATTCAGGTCGCGCGAGACGAGTGCGATCTCGGCTTCCGCGACCACGCACCTGGCGCGCGCGACCGCCTCTCTCGGGCCGAAGGCGCGTGCGGCGCTGCGCAGCAACGTCTTCGCCTTGGCGAGATCGCCGAGCTGCGCCATCGCGATGCCGCGCAGCGCCAGCGAAGGTGCATCGTTGCGCAGCGCAACGCGGTTCAGCGCGCCGAGCGGATCGCCGGCTTCGAGCGCGCGCGCCGCGGCCGTGATCAGCGACTCCATTCAAATCCCGCCACACTTGTTACTCCCACCACGCAACCGTCCGGTGCGAGAGATCGTTGACGGCCGACAATGTGCGGCGAGGGGCGAGCGGTTCCGCATCTTGCATAGCGAGATACGGAACGGCCGCCTGGGAAAGGTTGGAGAGCCATGATGACATCAGCTGACAACGCAGGAAATAACGGACAAGCCGCCATGCAAACACCGCCGGTGGTGTCGCCGCAGGACTGGGAGGCCGCCCGTCAGCAACTGCTCGTGAAGGAAAAGGCGCAAACCCGTGCCCGCGACGCCCTGGCCGCCGAGCGCCGGCGCATGCCGTGGATGGAAGTCACCAAAACCTATGCGTTCGAGGGGCCCAGCGGCAAGGTCAGTCTGCACGACCTGTTCCAGGGCCGGCGGCAGCTGATCGTCTACCGCGCCTTCTTCGAGCCGGGCGTGTTCGGCTGGCCCGATCATGCCTGCCGGGGTTGCTCCATGGTCGCCGACCAGGTCGCCCATGTCGCGCATCTCAATGCCCGCGACACCACGCTGGTGTTCGCCTCGCGCGCGCCGCAGGGCGATATCATCAGGCTGAAGCAGCGGATGGGCTGGACCATGCCATGGGTCACCGTCACCGACAGTTTCGATGCGGATTTCGGCGTCGACGAATGGCACGGGACCAACGTGTTCTTCCGCGACGGGACGCGCATTTTCCGCACCTATTTCGTCAAGAGCCGCGGCGACGAGCAGATGGGTGGCACCTGGAATTACCTCGACATCACGCCGCTGGGACGGCAGGAGGTCTGGGAGGATTCACCGAAGGGCTATCCGCAAACGCTAACCTACAAATGGTGGAACTGGCACGACAGCTACACCGAAGGTGCGGCACCCGACAAGAAATGGGTCGAGATCTCGACCGCCGGCGAGAAAGCTTTTCGTGAAGAGGCGGCTGAAGGACGTGACTAGTCCCGTCAGCGCAACTGCCGGCGCGAGCCGCAACGGCGTGGTGGCCGCGCGCCACCTCGCCAGATGGCTCGGGCTGGCGGCCACGCCGACCTTCGCGATCATGGCCGTGCTGACGGCCATGGTCGATGGCCCGGCGGACATGCTGTGCGGCTCCGGACATGGGGCGATGCTCGGCGGGATGGTGCCGATGTATCTGCTGATGAGCGCGTTTCATTCGGCGGCGTGGCTGAGGCTGATTGCGGAGCGGTGGAGGGCGGTTGGTCGTTAAGACGGCCGCCGCGTCACCGCGGCCGCGTCGCTTCCGTCGAAGAACATGGCCATCAGGGTCTCATCGTAATATCGGCCATTGTATTTCAGCGCCTTCATCCCGCGGCCGTATTCGACAAATCCTGCGGCCACGTAGAGCCGCAACGCGGCCTCGTTGTCGCTGACGACGACGAGATGAAGCTGCTCGACGCGCTTTGCGGCATGCGCCGCGACCGCGTTGACGAGGAGCCTCCCTGTGCCGGACTTCCGTGCCCGCGACCGCACATACATGCCCCAGAGCACCCCCTTGTGTGCGGTCTTCGCGCCGTCCTCCCGGCGGAAGCCGGCGGTCCCCACGAGCTCGCCCGCGATGAACGCGCCGAACACGTCCGATATCGCGAGGCGCTCCTCGAACCATGCGAGTGGCTTGTCTTGTTCGCGTTCAAGCGTGCTGGTGAAAGCCTCGGGATTGCTCGCGAGCGCCTCCAGCCGGACGGGGCGGTAGAGCGCGGCGTCGGCTGGTGTCAGCAGTCTGATCATGGTTATGCGAGATGTGCCAGCGGCAGGGGTGCGCCGGCCTTGAGCGTCTGGAGTGCGATGCTGCTGCGAACCTCTCGCACGATGGACAGGTTGAGCAGCTTGTCGACGAGAAAGCGCTGGTAGTCCTCGAGCTCGGGCACGACGATTTCGAGGAGGTAGTCAGCTTCACCGGAGACGAGGTGACAGGCAACGACCTCGGGCATGGCAACGACTGTCCTTTCGAAGCTCAGCGCCTGGTCGTTGGCATGGCCGTTGATCTTGACGCCGAGAAAGGCCGAGAAGCCGAGCCCGAGGCGGCCGCGCCGGAGGGAGGCGCGGTAACCGTCGATATAGCCGTCGCGCTCCAGCCGTCGCACCCGTCGCAGGCAGGGTGACGGGGACAATCCGACCTTGTCTGCCAGTTCGATGTTGCTCAGTCGCGCGTTGGTCTGGAGTTCGGTGACGATGCGCCGGTCGATCGCATCCAGCTCGCATTTTGGCATGAACCGCATCCCGTTTGATCAAGAAGGGCGCAATGTTGCGCCGGAGGCTTCGAGATTAGCCTAGTTCGCAAGGACACGCCTCGGCTTTCCGTGGGATGGATTGCTCCGACTTTGCTGCTGATGGAGCGAGCCATGACCGAGAGCCCGAACCTTGCGCCTCTGCTGGAGGCCGTCGAACGCTACTTTGTGCTGATGTACGACAATGACGTTTCGCAATTCGACCGCGTCTTTGCACCGACTGCGCAACTCCATGGATTTCGCGACGCCGAATTGCGGATCCTGCCCGTTCGCGACTACAGGACGATGCTGGCGTCGACTGCGTCGCCCGAATCGAAGAATGCCCCGCGCCTTCAGGAGATATTGCTGGTCGATCTGGCGTCGTCAGCGCAAGCCATGGTGAAAGTTAGCATTCGGATCGATGTCCTCCAATACGTTGACTATCTGGCGTACCACTGCATCAATGGGACCTGGCTGATTACCGCGAAATCGTTCCACGTGGAGCGACGGTATGAGCCGGCGGATACGTAGCGCCACCGCGATCCTATTGGCTGCCCATCGCCTCCAGATAGGCAATCACCTTCGCCGCTTCCTCCGCCGAGACGCCGCCATAGGGCTGCATCTTGTTGCCGGATACGACTTCGTCCGGCTTGACCATGAAGCGGATGAGTTTGTCCTTGTCCCAGACGAAGCCGGCTTCTTTCATCGACGCGGAATAGTTGTAGTTCGGCAGCGAGCCGGCCTTGCGTCCGACGACTTTATTGAGGTTGGGGCCTAGACGATTGTCGCCCTCTTTCACCGAGTGGCAGGTTCGGCAGGAATTGTTGAAGGCCTGCTGGGCTGCGTCGTCGCTCGCCGGCTGTTGTGCGAGCGAAGCGGGCGCGGTCAGCAGCAGTGCCACTGCGCCAGCTCCGACGATCGCGCGCAGCCAAGTGCCTTGCGGCGTTTGCGGATTTGATTGCACTCGCGCCTCCATCGGGGATCGCGTCGCAGCACGCGCGCGCTTGGGGATGCCGAGGGCAAACGAAAACGGCCCCGGTGGGTTCCGGGGCCGTTTGCGTCACAATGTCCTGTCGCTTACCGCGTCGCGGCTCCGAGATCCGCGCGGCGTTCCGTCATCGGCAGCACGATGACCTTGGTGCCGACGTTGACGCGGGAGTAGAGGTCCGCGACATCGTCATTGGTCAGGCGGATGCAGCCGGAGGAGACGTGCTTGCCGATGGTGTCGGGCGCGTTGGTGCCGTGGATGCGGTAGATGGTGCCGCCAAGATACATGGCGCGGGCGCCGAGCGGATTGCCGGGGCCGCCGGCCATGTGGCGCGGCAGATAGGGCTGGCGGGCGATCATCTCCGGCGGCGGGGTCCAATCCGGCCACTCGGCCTTCTTGGTCACCGACTGGGTGCCGGACCAGGTGAAGCCGTCGCGGCCGACGCCGATGCCGTAGCGTATCGCCTGGCCGTTGCCGAGCACCAGATAGAGGTAGGTGTTGGGTGTATCGATGATGATGGTGCCGGGCGCCTCACGCGTTGCGTAGGAGACGGTCTGGCGACGGAAGCGGGCCGGCGTTTCGACGGCGTCCTGATCTTCGGACGGCGCGGCCTGATAGGGTGTGGCTTGATAAGGCTGGTATGGCGCCGCGATCGGCGGCAGCGGCTGGAAGAAGGGGAAGAGCTGCACAGGCGCGGCCTTGGCCGGGCCGGCGAACGCGATCGCGGTGACAGCCACTGCGCCAAACGCAACGGCGCGCGAATAAGTCTTCAACGTCTCCGGATTGATCATTGGTCGCCCCTGTTTGCGCGGTGTTTCTTGGTCACCCGGCACCGTTTCGGTGCTCTGTTGCGGAAATCACTAACGGAAAGAAGTTTCGGGACGTTTGCGCGGAAAGCCGAAAACGGCTTCATGGCGGCAAGGATTGTTTCATGACGGTTTCGTGGCTGCGCGGACCCGTTAACGAACAAAACAGCGGGCCGACACTTCCATGACGTCACACGCCTGAAATATCCGTGGTTGATGGTCCAAAGCCGAGAATCATAAAAATCTCGGGATTTCCCCATGCGGGTATTAATCGCGACTGACGCCTGGCATCCGCAGGTCAACGGTGTGGTCCGGACGCTGACCTCGCTGGCTGGCGCGGCCAAGGCATTGGATGTCGAGATCGACTTCCTCACCCCGGACGGTTTTCGGTCGTGGCCGCTACCGACATATCCGGGGCTGCGCATTGCGCTGCCGAGCGGCAAGGAGATTGCGCGGCGGATCGAGAGGGCGGCGCCCGAGGCGCTGCACATCGCGACCGAAGGGCCGATCGGCTGGGCGGCGCGGGCTTATTGCCGTCGCAACCGGCTCGCCTTCACCACCTCCTACACCACGCGCTTTCCCGAGTACGTCTCGGTGCGGACCGGCATCCCCGCGAGCGTCGGCTACGCCGTGCTGCGCCACTTCCACGATGCCGCCGCCATGACCATGGTGGCGACGCCCTCGTTGCGGCAGGAGCTCTCCGAGCGCGGCTTCAGGCGGCTCGGCTTCTGGACCCGCGGCGTCAACACCGAGCTGTTTCATCCCGACTCTCCGGCGAAGCTCGATCTGCCCGGGCCGATCTTCATGACGATGGGCCGCGTGGCGGTGGAGAAGAACCTGGAAGCGTTCCTCTCGCTCGACCTGCCCGGCACCAAGGTCGTCGTCGGCGACGGCCCGCAGAAGGTTGCGCTCGAAAAGAAATATCCGGACGTTGTGTTTCTCGGCGAGAAGAAGGGTGCTGACCTTACCGCGCATCTCGCCGCCGCCGACGTGTTCGTGTTTCCGAGCCTGACCGACACGTTCGGCGTGGTGCAGCTCGAAGCGCTCGCCTGCGGCACGCCGGTTGCGGCGTTTCCGGTGACGGGTCCGAAGGACGTCATCGCGGATCACCCGATCGGCGCGATCGACCACGATTTGCGCGCCGCGTGCCTGCGCGCGCTCACCATGTCGCGCGAGACCTGCCGCAATTTCGCGCTGGAGCGCTCCTGGGAAAACAGCGCGCGCCAGTTCGTCGGCAACCTCACTTCACTTCAGCCCAGCCGTGCCTTGCGCGCCTCGCCGATCATGGCGCGTCGGCCGGTGCGCGGTTGACCCAAAACGTTTCGAACCACAGCGAGAACCTCATCGATGGCTAAGATCATGAACCTTGACGGCACCCAGCAGCTCGACCTCACCCGCGGCACGGTTGAGCAGGCCTATGACCGCTGGGCGCCGGTCTACGACCTGGTGTTCGGAGGCGTGTTCGCCAAGGGCCGGCAGGCTGCGATCGCGGCCACCAACAAGATCGGCGGCCGGGTGCTCGAAGTCGGCGTCGGCACCGGCATCTCGTTGCCGCTCTACGCGCCGCATCTGCGCATCTTCGGCACCGACATCTCGGAGGCGATGCTCGACAAGGCGCGCCAGCGCGTCGTCGAGGGCAAGCTGAACAACGTCGAAGGCCTCGCGGTGATGGATGCCGAGAAGCTCGAATTCCCCGACAATTCCTTCGACGTCGTGATGGCGCAATACGTCGTCACGGCCGTGCCGAATCCGGAAGTCGCGCTGGACGAATTCGCCCGCGTGCTGCGCCCCGGCGGCGAGCTGATCATCCTCACCCGCGTCAGCGCCGATACCGGCATGCGCCGCTTCATCGAGCAGAAGCTGCAGCCGGTGGTGCGTCCGCTCGGCTTCCGCACCGCCGAGTTCGCCTGGTCGCGTTACGCCAAATGGCTCGCCGGCGCCAACGGCATCGAGCTTGCCGAGCGCCGCCTGATCCCGCCGCTCGGTCATTTCTCGCTGGTGCGCTTCCGCAAGGTCGACGTCGCCAAGGCGGCGTAACCCAAGCTCACGCGTCGCATGCGTCACCGCGTCGCTGCGCATCGTCACATGACAAAATGATGATGTCACACGGCCTACATCGAATCTCTGTAAATCCTGAACCCGAAAGCATTTGGGGGAGAGCATGATCAAGAACTATCTCGAGCAGCTGCGGATCCAGCGCTGGGACGACCACCGCTACTATCACCACAGCCGCATCAATCAGAGCCTGCACTTCGTCAGCGCGCTGAGCTTCTTGTTCGCCTATGTCTGGCTGTTCGTCGACCCCATGATCTCGGCGCTGGTCGGCTGGCTGGTCTCGATGACCTCGCGCCAGGCGGGTCACTTCTTCTTCGAGCCGCACGGCTACGACCAGATCAACCAGGCGACGCACGAGCACAAGGAAGAGATCAAGGTCGGCTACAACCTTCAGCGCAAGGTGGTGCTGATGTCGATCTGGGCGCTGTCGCCACTGGTGCTGTTGGTTGATCCCACGCTGTTCGGACTGTTCACGCCCTGGGCGGGCGCGACCGACTTCATGCGGCAGGTCGCCAAGATCTGGCTCGTGGTCGGCGGCGGCGGTCTGATGTTCCGCACGGTGCACCTGTTCTTCATCCGCGACGTCGAGACCGGCCTCGTCTGGATGACGAAGATCCTGACCGACCCCTTCCACGATCTGATGCTCTACCGCAACGCGCCGCTGGCGCTGATGCGCGGCGAGCTGATGGACCCCGGCCTGCACCTCAAGCCCGAGCACACGCTGGGCCTGATCGGCGAGCCCACACTCGAAGAGCAGCACGCCTGAGCGCGCCGTTCTCACCAAGGCCTCCGATGTCTGATGGTTGCGTCATGCCCGGGCTCGTCCCGGGCATCCACGTGTTGGGCCCGGCCGCTGCGTTTTCTTCGCCTCGCCCAGCGTGCGGGGAAGTGGAATTGAGCGCCGCCACAGACGCCGTCATTCCGGGGTGGTCCGAAGGACCAGACCCGGAATCTCGAGGTTCCGGGTTCGGCTCTTCGAGCCGCCCCGGAACGACTGTGTGTTGGAGCGGAGAATCGACCTTAGCGTCCGAAGCGCTTGGCCAGCATCTCTTTCAGGATCTGCCGCTTGATGGTCTTGTTGGTGAGGACGCCATCGTGCCACCAGAAGCCGTCGGCCTTCATCTTCTCGGCGGCGCGAACGAAACGTTCGGCGACCTCGGTGAAATCGGCATCGGTGTAGTTCAGGCTGAAGATCAGCCGGCCGGTGCCGACCCAGCTCAAGGACAGGCCTTCGGCGCGCAGATAATATTGCAGCATCCAGTTGTAGCGGGACGGCGTGGTGTATTTCACCGTCCAGATCGACGAGAAGTTCGCGAACCGCACCGGCAGGTCGGCATCGCCCATCATTTGGTTGAGCTTTTGCGCGCGGCCGTTCCAGGTCTCGTCCAATCCGTCATAGATGGCGCGGAGGTTCGGGCTGGCGAGCCGGCTCAGAAACTCGTCCATCGCCGTCATGACGTAGGGGTGCGAGTTGAAGGTGCCGCGGGCGAAGCAGACGTCGGCGGGGCGGTCGTCGCGGAACCGGCGCATCAACTCCTTCTTGCCGCAGACCACGCCGACCGGCAGGCCACCGGCGAGGCTCTTGCCGTAGGTCACCATGTCGGCCTTGACGCCGAAATACTCCTGGGCGCCGCCTGCCGCGAGACGGAAGCCGACGAAGACCTCGTCGAAGATCAGCACGATGCCGCGCTGGTCGCAGACCTCGCGCAGCGTCTTGAGCCACTCGGTGTAGGCGGTGCGGTCAAAATTGCCGCCGCGAGAGGAATCAACCAGCGAGGAGTCGCCGGGCGCGTTGCCATTCGGATGCAGCCCCTGCAGCGGGTTGACCAGCACGCAGGCGATGTCCTTGCGCGTCCGCAGCACGTGCAGCGTCTTCTCCGACATCTCGGCGAGGGTGTAGGTCTCGTGCGCGGGAATCGGATTGCCGACTCCAGGCTGCACGTCGCCCCACCAGCCATGATAGGCGCCGGCGAAACGAACGAGATGGGTGCGCCTGGTGTGATAGCGCGCGAGCCGCACCGCCTGCATCACGGCCTCGGTGCCGGACATGTGGAAGGAGACTTCGTCGAGGCCCGAGATCTGGCACAGCCGCGCCACGTTCTCGAGGATGACGGGATGGTAGGGGCCGAGCACCGGTCCGAGCGCGTGCGCGCGCTTCTCGGAGCCCTCGATGCATTCCTTGTAGAAGTCGTTGCCGAAGATGTTGACGCCGTAGGACCCCGTGAGGTCGTAGGAGGTGTTGCCGTCGACATCCGTGACGGTGACGCCGCGCGACGACTCCAAGAAGGTCGAGGTGCCCAAATGCTCGCGGACGAGGCGCGAGAACTGGAACGGCACGCGGTAGGTTTCGGTGAAGTGCAAATCGGAGATCTTTTCCGCCGCTTCCTTCGTCATCGCGCGGCCCTTGGGGTAGCGCTCGGCGTAGAGACGCGCGAGACGGAAGAAGCCGTCCTTGCGCTGCGTTGCGACGTTCGCCGGCGCGCCGTCGCAGGCGAAGTACGCATCGCCTTCGAATTCGTAGAACGGGAGCAGCTTTGCCACCCGGCGCGACATCTTGGAGTGTCCGGCGAGCGAGCGGTGCTTGGCGCGGGACAATGCGATCCGCGCCTTGATTTTCGGGAAAGCGACGGCAGCGGACGCTGCGGCGGCCACGGACAAAGAAAGAATCGGGAGTGTCGTTTCCATGACAACAAGCGCTAATACTGCGAGCTGACAGATTCATGACAGTCAAAGCCCTGATCGCCTCTTTCACCCAGCAGGAAGACCTCAACTTCCTGCTGACCAACCGCATCCCTCGCGCGGCGCTAACCCGCTTCATGGGCTGGTTCTCGAAGATCGAGAATCCGCTGGTGCGGGACGGCTCCATCGCGCTGTGGAAGCTGTTCTCCGACCTCGATCTGTCGGAGGCGCGGAAAACGCATTTCAAGAGCCTGCACGACTGCTTCACCCGGGAGCTCAAGCCCGGCTTGCGCGCCTTTGATCCGGACCCCTCCATTGTCGCCAGCCCATCCGACGGCATCGTCGGCGCCCATGGCCGGATCGCGGACACCGAGCTGTTCCAGGTCAAAGGCGCGCCGTACTCGCTGCTCGATCTGCTCGGCGATTCCGCCCTTGTCGATCAGCACCGCAACGGCTCCTTCGTCACCCTGCGGCTGACCTCGAGCATGTATCACCGCTTCCACGCGCCCTTTGACGCGCATATCGAGCGTGTCACGTTGATCCATGGCGACGTCTGGAACGTCAACCCGATCGCGCTGAAACGGGTCGAGCGTCTGTTTTGCAAGAACGAGCGCGCAGTGATCCGCACGCATTTGCCGACGGGCGAAGCCGTGACGCTGGTACCGGTCGCCGCGATCCTGGTCGCGAGCATCCGTCTGCATTTCCTCGACATGGTGCTGAATGCCCAGACGAGAGGGCCGGTCAATTTTCCCTGCGACGTCAACGTGAGCAAGGGCGAGGAGCTCGGCTGGTTCGAGCATGGCTCGACCATCATCATCCTCGCGCCCGGCGATTTCACCTTCTGCGACGACATCGCCGAGGGCACGCGCATTCGCGCAGGTCAAGCGCTGCTGAGAAAAAACTAGCCTTCAATCAGCCGCGTCGGCCGCCTATATCGTCCCTGGGACGTTTCTGCGACGACGGATTTGGTGATGGCACGGGCGCCGGTGATGGCGGCGGGTGGTATTGTGCTGCGGCGGGGGGCGCCGCCGCTGATCGCCGTCGTGCGCCAGCGCAAGCGCAACGAATGGGTTTTGCCCAAGGGCAAGCTCGACGACGGCGAGACGCCGAAGCAAGCCGCGCATCGCGAAGTGCTGGAAGAGACCGGTCACGAGGTCGCCATCCACGAATTTCTGGGCACGCTCGTCTATCAGTCCGGCGGGCGCTCCAAGGTCGTGCATTTCTGGCGCATGGAGGCCGGGGACGGTCCCGTCCGCAAGCTGATGAACGACATCAAGGCGGTCGACTGGTTGACGCTGGAAGACGCGCTCGCGCGCCTGTCGCGCGAGTACGAGCGCGTGTTTCTGACCCAGGTCGGCCCGATCGCGCTCGCGGCGGCAGGGCTTGCGCCGGTGGATACCGACGTCACACCGCCGCTCGCGACCGAGGATGTCGATGCAGCCTTGCAGACGCTGACGCCAGCCGAAGCGGCTTCGGACGAGTTGCGGCATGGTCTGTTGCAGAAGGTGAAGGCTTGGCTGCGCGGCGAGGCGTGAGTTCTCCTCGCGCGCAGCGTGACGGTGCACCCTCGCCCCTTGCGGGAGAGGGTGGCTTTGCGAAACAAAGCCGGGTGAGGGGTCTCTCTCCACGCGTCAAGCTGTCGATGAGTTTTCGCCGATAGAACCCCTCATCCGGCGCTTCGCGCCGCCTTCTCCCGCAAGGCGAGAAGGAAGAAAGTCACCGCCGCTCCTTCTCCTTCGGAACTGGTGCTGGCCTTCGCGGCGCTGCGGGGCGTTGCGCGGCGGGGAGGCGCTGCTGGAATCCGCCCGGGCGTTGCATGCCCGGCTGTCGAGCAGCGGGCGGCTGGCCGGGCTGCATGCCGGTGCGCGGAAGCTGCGGCTGCAGGCCCGGCTGCTGGTGCGTTCCGCCCGGCTGCGGCGGCGCGACTCCGCCGGGCTGCGTCGGAATCTGCCCACCGCGTTGCGGCCGGGTTTGCGGCGTGCCGTCAGGCTGCGTGCCTTGACCGGTGCGCGGTGGGCCTGCCGGACGTCCCGCGCCTTGCTTCTGGCCTTGCTGTTGCTGACCCTGACCCGCGCTCGGCGTACCGGGCTGGACGGCGCCGCCTTGGCCCGGCGCTTGACCCTGTCCTTGGCCCTGCCGCTGGGGCTGGGCGCCTTGGCGGCCTGGCGTGCCGGGCTGCTGCTGGCCTGGACGGTTGTTCTGACCGGGCTGACCGTTCGGCCGCTGCGGCTGTTGCGGCTGTTGTCCTGGCGCCGTATTCGGCCGCAATTGTTGCTGTTGCGGCGGCTGGAACGGCCGCGGAATGCGCGGGCTCGCGGTCGGATTGGCACGGCGGAAGTCGCGCTGCTCGGTGACGATCTGCCGGCCCGTGGTCTGCGCCAGATGCACCTGGCTGACGAAGCCGCGGTCGCGTGCGATCTGCTGTGGTGCGATCGTGATCGGCACCGCGGCAAAGCGCATGACGCCTGCCGCGGCCGCGCCCGGCCGGATCGCAAAACCGCTCGCGCCTTGCGTCAGCGCGCCGAGCCGCGTCCCGCTCGTGCGGTCGTCGACGTCGATGTGTCCGACCCGGCCGTCGGCGTCGGGATAGAGCTTGATGTTGACGTTGTTGGCGTTGTTCGCGGCCGGGCCTTCCGGCACCTCGACGACGCCGGTGGTGCCGCGGATGCCGAGCGTCGCCGTCGGCGTCGTGATCTTCATGTCGCCGGTCTTTGCCACCGCCGCCGCGACGAAGGCGACCGTGCCCTTGCCGATGTCGAAGATTCCTGCGTTCTGTTTGCCGCCGTCCTCATAGACGTAAGTGTCGATGGTGATCTTGGCGCTGGCCGAGAGGTTGAACGTGGTCGCGTCGTTGAAGGTGATGCCGAGCGAGGAGTTCGACGAAGTCTGCACGACGTCGTTGAGATAGATGTCGTCGCGCACCCGCAGCGGATAGGAATTTTTGTCGCGGATCACGGTCGCGATGCCCGTCACCGTCGCGACGTTGCCGATCGGCTCGATGGCGGCGGGCTGCGCCTCGGTCGCGGGAACGGGTGAAGCCGATGGCGTCGGCGAGGGGGCGGGCGACGGCTGCGCTTGTGGCTGCGCCTGCGCAAGCTCGATCGCATCGGATGCGAACGCAACGCTCGCGCCGGCCGGCGGCAACGCCAGCAGCACAAGCGCGAACATGAAGCGGCGCCAGGCCACGATAAATGTCACGAAGAGTCCCGGTGAGAAACGCGAGGCGAGATCGACCGATATCAGCCGGGTACAGCTGAACGGCGGATGAATGTCTATCGCACGGCGGCGGTGAACGTTCAAATCCAACTCTTTCCCCTCATGGTGAGGAGCGCGCCCTTGCGCGCGTCTCGAACCATGCAGGCCCGCTCGCGATCCGGGCCTTTGCCCTTCGAGACGCCTGCTTCGCAGGCTCCTCAGGGTGAGGGGATAAACTGAGACTGTCGCGCATGATCCCGGGTCGATGCTTCGCATCGCCCGGGATGACTATAGAATGGGACGATGGTGGTGCGTCAGCTCACGCGCTTCCAGGTCTGGCCGCCGCAGAACATGCCGCCGAAGGCGCAGCCCTGCACGCGCATTGCATTCGGGCCCTTCATCGCGATCGTCGAGTCGTAGTTGCGGCCGGAGTCGGGATCGTGGATGCGGCCGCTCCACTTCGCACCGTCGGGCTTCATGTTGATCAGGATACGCTCGTTGGTCTTCGCGGCGTAGCCGCAGAGATTGACGCCACACTGTTCGACGCGGACATTGCCCTTGTTCTCTTCGGTCGCCCAGACGCCGATCGGCGTGTTGGCAACCGCGACAGGCGCGGCGGGCACCGGCGCCGGAGCGGGGGCCGGAGCAACCGCGACGGGCGCGGGAGCCGCAGCGGGCGCGGTCTGCGTCGTGGCGTCGTAGCCAGCGGACGGAGCAGCGGCAACCGTCGTGCTCGGTGCCGCGATAGCGGGCGCTGCCAGCGCGGTCGCGTGCACGGGGGCCTGCTGCACGGGCTGCTGCTGCTGCACCGGAGCCGGCGCCGGCTGCGCGGTCGTGGCCGGAGCCGGCGTGGTGTCGACGTCATCATCCTTCGAGCCAAGGCCCTTGAGGTTGATGTTGTTCAGCTTGATCGGCTTGTCGGACAAGCCCGGCGCGACGATGGTCACGCAATTGAGCGAGGCGCAGTTGCGCGGCGTCTCGATGCGGATGTTCTGGCCTTCGATCTGGAACGAGATCGCATTGCCGGCATGCGCGGCGGCGGTGGACGCGAGGAAGAGAGCGGTGGCGGCGATGGTGAGCTTGTTCATGACAACCTCCGAAGAATGTGTGGGTCCCGATGGGACTGAAGTCGCGGGTGGATGAAGCGTGGTTCGACCCTACGCCCGGCCGGTCGCACCTTCTGTGATGGGCGTCACAACGGCTCCCCGGTGCTGGGTGACGCCGCGCACATTCAGCCGCGATTGCATCTGTGTAATGTCGTCGCCACAGAGAGGGAGGCGCCGATGATGCGGCTTGTGACTTCGCTTGGCACATTGATCGCGCTGATGGCGATTGCGCCCGCAGCCGAGGCCGGGTCCTTCGCGTTCTCGATCGGCGGTCATCGATTCCAGGTCGACTCGCCCAGCCATTGCCGATCGGCTTCCTGTGTTTCGGTTTCCTCCCATCGCAGCTTTCGGCCGGACGATGACACGACGCCGGCCCCTGCGCCGGTGCTTCCGCCGCCGCAGCCGCTCTATCCCGCGGCTCCGGTCAGGCCAGCGCAAGCGATTGCGGTAGCGCCTGCGGCGGCGCAGACGGCTCCTGTCCTTGCCTCAACGACGTCGCAGCCAATTGTCCTGCCGCAGGCGCCAAGCTCCAATCCGCCGCGGGTCGAGCTACCGCGGATGGATCCGCCGAAGACCGTCGCGCTCGATCCGCCGCGCATGGAGGCACCTGTCGTCGCGCCAAGGCCGGAGCTCGAGCAACCCGTGACGAGCCCTGAGCGTGGCGACGACGAGCCCGCCTATTTGCCGCTGGGCGAATGGGAGAGCGCAGGCGCCAAGGGCACGGTCCGCATCGAACGCTGTGGACCGGCACTGTGTGGCTTCGCGCTGACTGAAGCGTCGGCCAGGGGCGAGAGCGTGCTCGTCAACATGAAGCCGAAAACGCACGACGTCTGGACCGGCAACATCTACAGCCGCTCCAGCGGCAGCACTTATTATGCGACGATGACGCTGAAGAGCTCCGGCAAGCTCCACGTGGAAGCCTGCGCAGTCAGCCATTTCTGGTGTTCCGGAAACGACTGGACGCGAGCCGAAGAGCGGCCGGAGAAGCTGATCACGACGTCGCGGCAGTGGAGCGCGCGGTCGTAAGGGAAGCGTTCGATACCTCGGCTGAAGCCGCTAGATCATGCCGAGCACGATGGCACCGACAAAGGCCATGGCGAGGTACGCGGTGATAACGCTCAGTCTCCCGGCGAACGTCATGATGTCGCTCCCGCTGTCGCGCCGCCTTGCGCGAGAGCGTCATGGTTAACAGAAAGTCTCTTTCCGAAAAAGTCAGCCTTGCTGTCACTCGCCACGGGCAGGTGCTCCTGCTGGCGCGAGCCGATATGGTTAAAGAACACTGAAATCAACACGTTGAAGAGTCTTTAAGTAAATTCACCGAACGTGCGTGCATGACGCGCGGAGTTCGTTTGTATCTCGTCGGCTCCATCGTCCTTGTTTCGTTAGCAGGTTGCGGACGCGGCGTCTTCCAGGCCGAACGTGAACCGTGGCGGGCCGAGGCCGAAGCCGCATGCCTGAAATCCGGCGCGGTGAAAGAGGGGCCGGATCTCGTCCGCATCGACCCGATCTCCGGGCCGGGCATGTGCGGCGCAGAGTTTCCGCTCAAGGTCGCCGCCCTCGGCGAAGGCTCGAGCAGCTACGGCTTTGCCGATGAGGAACTGCGTCCGCCCGGGAGCGTGGGCAGCCAGCCGCGCTGGCCGGTGACGCAGCCGCGATCGAATTACTCGCAGAGCCAGAACACTCCGGCATCTTCCTATCCGCAACGCTCAAACTATCCCGAGACCGCGGTGCGGCAGCCTTCCGGCTATGGCGCTACGCCTGGCCCGATGCCGTTGAACGCGCCCGGCGTGGCGCAGCAGGAAGACGAGATCGATCTGCCGCCCGAGGGCACCGATGCCGCGGGCGCGTCGCGCTACATGAATGCGCCGAGCTATCCGGCGCGGCCGGCGCCGTACTCGCAGGCGCCCGCGCAGCAGCCGCCGCCGCGTCTTGGTCCGGCACAGGGCAATCCCGTCACCGCCGTCGGTCCTGTTGCGATCAAGCCGGTTGCGACACTGGCCTGTCCGATTGTCTCCGAGCTCGATCGTTGGCTCGCCGACACCGTGCAGCCCTCGGCGATGCGCTGGTTCGGCACCCGCGTCGCGGAGATCAAGCAGATCTCCGCCTATTCCTGCCGCGGCATGAACGGCAATTCGCATGCCCATATCTCCGAGCACGCCTTCGGCAACGCGCTCGACATCGCCGCCTTCGTGCTCGCCGACGGCCGCCGCGTCACCGTGAAGGATGGCTGGCGCGGCATGCCGGAAGAGCAGGGGTTCTTGCGCGACGTGCAGTCGGGCGCGTGTGTGCATTTCACCACGGTGCTGGCGCCGGGCTCGAACGTCTATCATTACGATCACATCCACGTCGATCTGATGCGCCGCGCCAGCCGCCGCCTGATCTGCCAGCCCGCCGCCGTCTCCGGCGAGGAGGTCGCCGCGCGGGCGGTCGGGCGCAATCCCTACGCGAATGCGCGCGATCCCTCCGTGACCGGCTCGCTGGGTGCGCGCAAGAGCATGGCGCGAAAACACGAAGAGGACGAGTACGCCGACGATTGAGGCTTGCGCGTGATGCGTAGCCCAGGAGGAAAGGGGCCCGATCTCGCTCGGCCGTATCACGCCAGGCCAACTCGCGCGCATGATCGGCGCGACGCGCCTGTCCATCAGCCTGATCCTCAGCCGCCTCCAGGACGACGGCATCGTCTGGACTGGCCGACCAAGACGGCCGTCAACGATCTCGCCGCGTTGAGGAAGCAGGTGACCGACTAGAGCCCGCGCCGTAGAAAAATTTCAGGTCGACTTCGACGGTGCTGGGACCAGTCCCATGCACAGCTGTACCTCGGCGGGGACATTGTAGGTCCGCATGATGTGGCGGCTGTCGCGCAGGCCGGTTGCCTCACGCTGCACCACGAACATCCAGAGCGCGTGGCCGGCTTCCATCACCAGCTTTCGCCTGGCCGGTTGCATCGAGGCCGGCACCTCGGGGAGGGCATGGGCGGCGTCGAACTCGCGCAAGCGCGCCAGCGCCCGTTCGAGCGTGCGGCCCATCCGTCCGAGTGCGGAGGCCTGTTCCTGAACGATCTCGTAATGGAGGATATCGACCGGCGGGCGAAGATCACGGGACATGAGCCCCAATATAGGACCGACGGAACGGCCTGCAACGCGTGCCGTTACTTCGCCCGATACGCCGCCAGGAACATCCGCGTCGCGCTGTCGACGACTTCGCTCATGCGCTCTTCCGACGGTGCGGGCGCAGCCTGGAAGACGAAGGGCAGGAACAGCGAGGCCTTGCACAGTTCCATGAATTGCGACGCCGCCAGATCACAATCGTCGATCGCGAGATCGCCGCAGGCGACATGGGTGTTGAGATAGTCGGAGAGGCGGTTGATGGACTTGTCCAGCACCCGCGCATAATAGCGGCGGCCGAGATCGGGCATGCGCTCGGCGATCGCCATCACGGTGCGGATCGCGGATCCGCCGCCGGGCCGGCACAGCAGACGGTTGTAGGCCCGGCCGAAATCCTTCAGCGTGGTTTCAACATCGCGGACCGGATCGAAGTTGAACGCGACCTGACCGTGCTGGAGCGCCTCCTGCTCGAGGATGGCTTCGAACAGCGCGCATTTGTCCGCGAAGTAGACGTAAAGCGTGCCCTTCGAGACCTGCGCCGCGCGAGCGATCTCGCCCATGCTGGCACCGTCAAACCCGAGATCCATGAACACCTTGCGGGCCCCGTCCAGGATCTGGCGGCGTTTGGAGCTGTCCTCCTCCTGGATGACGTGCAGATGTTCGCGGTCGGCTACAACCATTGGTTCAGGGTCTCGGAAGGTTTTTGCATCGGTCCAGGATCATGAAACCGAAATAAAGGATTCGGGCCAGTAGGCTCTGCCCGGGAATATTATCTATATTGACCGAACCGTTCGGTCAATGATATTTGGGATAAGCGAGAGGGACCGGGCCGCACGCGGCTGTCCCTCATCGCGCTTTTTTGTTGGGGGAGGCCTCCATGGCCGTAGTGAGAGACCAGGCTGCGCGCGTCCTTCGCCCGGACGCCGTGGAGACGCCGACGCCCGCGGGTGGTGAGGCTGCCACCGAGACGTCTGTGGCTCTCGCCGAGCAGTTGCGCTCTCATGTGGCCGAGGAAACCAAGCGCCGCCCCAGCGAGGCGCCGGAGCAGCCCGTGACCGACAAGCCGGCCGCAGCCCCAGACGCGCCCGCCGCCGGCGCGCCGAAGTCCGGCAAGCGTAAATTCGTGATGATGGGAGTAGGGTTGGTGCTGGCGCTCGCTGCCGCGAGCTATGCCGGCTATTACACGCTGGTCGGCCGCTTCTACGTCGCGACCGACGATGCCTATGTCCGCGCCAACAACACCATGCTGGGCGCGCGCGTTGCCGGCCACGTCTCCTCGATCCTCGCCGGCGACAACACGACGGTGCGCGCCGGCGACATCGTCTTCCGCATCGACGACGGCGACTACAAGATCGCGGTCGACGCCGCCGCGACCAGGATCGCGACCCAGCAGGCCACCATCGATCGCATCGGCCGCCAGGTCGCGGCGCTCGACAGCCAGGTCGCGCAGGCCAAGGCGCAACTCGTCTCCGCCGAAGCCGGCCTCAAGCGCGCCGACCTCGATTATGAGCGCCAGCAGGCGCTGAGCAACAAGGGGTTTGCCTCGCGCGCCACCTTCGAGAGCTCCGAAGCCGGGCGCGACCAGGGCGCCGCCGCCGTCAAGGCTGCGCAGGCCGCCTACGACGTCGCGCTCAGCAATGTCGACGTCGCCAAGGCGCAGCAGGCCGAAGCGCAGGCGCAATTCGCCGAGCTCAAGACCACGCTGGCCAAGGCCGAGCGCGATCTCGCCTTCACCGCGGTGCGCGCGCCGGTCGACGGCACGTTCTCGAACCGCCTCGTCAGTGCCGGCGATTTCGTCGCGGTTGGCCAGCGGCTCGGCAACGTCGTGCCGCTCGACAACGTCTATATCGACGCCAATTTCAAGGAGACCCAGCTCAAGCGCATCCGCCCCGGCCAGCCGGTGACGATCAAGGTCGACGCCTACGGCATGCGCAAGTTCTCCGGCGTCGTCGACAGCATCGCGGCGGGCGCGGGCTCGGTGTTCACGCTGCTGCCGCCCGACAACGCCACCGGCAACTTCACCAAGATCGTGCAGCGCGTGCCGGTCCGCATCCGCGTGCCGAAGTCGGTCGCGAAGCAAAACCTGCTCCGCGCCGGCATGTCGGTCACTGCGACCGTCGATACCAACAAGGGCGCGGCCGACGCCGACAGCGAGGTCGATCTCGACGACGCCACCATGATCCATCCGCAGTAGCGCGCCTGCGCCGCGAGGTCAGATGATGGCGAACGCCACGACCGTTTCACCTGCCATGATGGCGGACCCCGCTTCGGAGCGCATCGCGCCGAAGCGGCTGTTCGCCTTCATCATCATGGTGTTCGGGATGTTCATGTCGATCCTGGACATCCAGATCGTCTCGGCGTCCCTGAGTGAAATCCAGGCCGGCCTGTCGGCAAGCTCCAGTGAAGTCTCCTGGGTCCAGACCGCCTATCTGATCGCCGAAGTGATCGCGATTCCGCTGTCGGGATTTCTGTCGCGCGCGTTCGGCACGCGGCTGTTGTTCGCGATCTCGGCGGCCGGCTTTACCGTATCGAGCCTGCTCTGCGGCTTCGCCACCACCATCGAGGAGATGATCGTCTGGCGCGCGCTGCAAGGTTTTCTCGGCGCCGGCATGATCCCGACGGTGTTCGCTTCCGCCTACACCGTTTTCCCGCGCACCAAATTCCACATCGTCGGTCCCATCATCGGGCTCGTCGCAACGCTGGCTCCGACCATCGGGCCGACCGTCGGCGGCTACATCACCGACCTGATGTCCTGGAACTGGCTGTTCTTCATCAACATCGTGCCCGGCATCGGTATCACAATCGGCGTGCTGGCGCTGGTCGATTTCGACGAGCCGCATTTCGAATTGCTCGATCGTTTCGACTGGTGGGGGTTGCTGTTCATGGCCAGCTTCCTGGGCACGCTGGAATACGTGCTGGAGGAAGGCCCGCAATATGAATGGATGCAGGACCCCTCGGTCGCGATCTGCGCCTGGATCTGCGGCATCTCGGCGATCGCCTTCTTCTGGCGCGTCTTCACGGCGGCCGAGCCGATCGTCAATTTGCGCACCTTTTCCAATCGCAATTTCGCGATCGGCTCCGTCCTTCAGTTCTGCATCGGCATCGGCCTCTACGGCCTGACCTACATCTACCCACGTTATCTCGCCGAAGTGCGCGGCTATAGCGCGCTGATGATCGGCGATACCCTGTTCGTCTCGGGCATCACCATGTTCCTGGTTGCGCCGGTGGTCGGCCGCCTCATGGCGAAGTACGACATGCGCTACATGATCGCGTTCGGGCTCGTCGTATTCGCGCTCGGCTCCTACCAGATGACCTGGATCACGCGCGACTACGATTTCTACGAGCTGTTGATTCCGCAGATCCTGCGCGGCGTCGGCATGATGTTCGCTATGGTGCCGACCAACAACATCGCGCTCGGCACGCTCGCGCCCGACCGGGTGAAGAACGCCTCGGGCCTCTTCAACCTGATGCGCAATCTCGGCGGCGCCGTGGGCCTCGCCGTCATCAACACCGTGCTCAACGACCGCACCGACCTGCACATCTCGCGCCTGCAGGAGCGCGTGACCTGGGGCAACGCGACCGCGACCGAAACCCTGACCATGTTCATGCAGAAGTTCCAGGGGCTCGGCGATTCCACGCTGATGGCGATGAAGCAGCTGTCGCAGCTCGTGCATCGCCAGGCCGTGGTGATGGGCTTCGGCGATGCCTTCTTCATCCTGACGGTGTTCTATCTCGGCCTCACCCTGCTCGTCACGCTGTTGAAGAAGCCGGCCTCGCCGTTCGGCGCCAGCGGCGACGCGCACTAATTTGCAACACTCGAGCGTGATCTCGCGCGAGCCCCGTTGCAAATCACCAGTGACACATCTATAAAGCGCAACTCATTCCATCGAACCGGGAGGATTTGCATGATTTCGTCGCATTCGCAGATCGCACGCCCGCGCTCGATGATGTTCTGGCTCGGTATCTGCTCGGCCTCCTAGAGGCCTCTTCCGCCAGCTTCGATTGGGCTTCCAGTCCCGATCGCTCCGCTCCCCAAGTCCAAAGCCAACTTTAAGTGACGCCGTCTCGGCCCTCGCGGCCGGCCTGCGTCCATCAATGGAGCCGGCCCGCGCCAGAAGCGGCCGGATGACGCCATGACCGCTCTGTCAAAAAGGCCCGCGGCGATACGCGTGGTGCTGCCATTCGTGTTCCGGCACTGGCTGAAGCAGCCGGGGCGTACCCTCGTCGTGGCCGGCGGCTTGTTGGGCGCAACCGTCGCCGACCTGTTCATGCCGGTCTTCTCCGGACATCTGGTCGACGCCTTGACGCGCGGCCCATCCGATCCCGCCGCGCGTCACGCGGCGCTGATGGCATTGGGCGGTATCGTGGCGCTCGGCGCTGCCTCCATGGTGCTGCGGCTGACCGGCCTGCAGGCCATCGTGCCGTTCTCGCTGAAGATCATGTCCGAAGTCGCGCAGGAAGCCTTCATGCGCGTGCAACGGTTCTCGACCGACTGGCACGCCAACTCCTTCGCGGGTTCCACGGTGCGCAAGGTCACCCGCGGCATGTGGGCGCTCGACCTGTTGAACGACACCATTCTCATGGCGCTGGCGCCGTCGCTGCTGGTGCTGATCGGGTCGATGATCCTGCTCGGCATGCACTGGGCTTCTCTTGGCGCGGTGATCGCGCTCGGTGCGCTGGCCTATGTCACGATGACGGTGCTGTTCTCGACGCGCTACATCGCGCCAGCCGCGCGCATCTCCAATGCCTGGGATACCAAGGTCGGCGGCACGTTGGCGGACGCGCTGACCTGCAACGCGGTGGTGAAATCCTTCGGCGCGGAAGCGCGCGAGGATGTGCGGCTTGCCCGTGTCGTCAACCGCTGGCGCGTGCGCGTGCGGCGGACCTGGCTGCGCTACAACTACACCAATCTGGCGCAGCTCTCGGTGCTGCTGGCCCTGCGCGCCTCCGTGATCGGCGGCGCCGTGCTGCTGTGGATGTCGGGGCGGGCCTCGCCCGGCGACGTCACCTATGTGCTGACGAGCTACTACGTCATCCATGCCTATTTGCGCGACGTCGGAATGCACATCAATAACCTGCAGCGCTCGGTCAACGACATGGAGGAGCTGGTGGCGATCCACGACGAGCCGATCGGGATTGCGGATGCGCCGGACGCGCGGCCGATCGCGATCGAGCGCGGAGAGCTCCTCTTTGACGACGTCACGTTTCACTATAGCGGTCATCACGCGCCGCTCTATGACGGGTTGTCGGTCACGATCCGTGCCGGCGAGCGCGTCGGTCTCGTCGGCCGCTCCGGCTCCGGCAAGACTACCTTCGTCAAGCTGGTGCAGCGGCTCTACGACGTGACCGGCGGCCGCGTTCTGGTCGATGCGCAAGACATCGCCAAGGCCACGCAGCATTCGCTGCGCAGCCAGATCGCGATCGTGCAGCAGGACCCAATCCTGTTCCACCGCTCGCTCGCCGAGAACATCGCCTATGGCCGGCCCGGCGCCAGCCTGGAGGCGATCGAGCAGGCGGCGCGGCTGGCCAACGCGCACGACTTCATCCTGCGCCTGCCCAAGGGCTACGGCACGCTGGTCGGCGAGCGCGGCGTCAAGCTCTCCGGCGGCGAGCGGCAGCGCGTGGCGCTGGCGCGCGCCTTCCTGGCGGACGCGCCGGTGCTGATCCTGGACGAAGCGACCTCGAGCCTCGATTCGGAATCCGAGGCGCTGATCCAGCAGGCGATGGAGCGGCTGATGAGAGGCCGCACCTCGATCGTGATCGCGCACCGGCTGTCGACGGTGAAGAGCCTCGATCGCATCCTGGTTTTCGACCGTGGCGAGATCGTCGAGCAAGGCACCCACGCCAGGCTCGCGGCCAAACCCGGCGGCATCTATCGCGGCCTGTTCGAGCGCCAGGTGGTGGAGCTCGGACAGATCGCAGCAGCGGAATGAGTGCGCGCGGCCGGCGGGACGAAAGCCCCGCCGTCGCGCCGCCAGAGGATGAATGACATGAAGGACCTGACACGCGGCTCCATCGTGGGCCATATCCTGAGCATGGCGCCCCCGATCGTGGTTGGCATGATCACGATCATGATCTGCCAGCTCGTCGACCTGTATTTCGTGTCGGGACTGGGCGATGCGGCAATCGCGGGCGTCGCCGCGGCCGGCAATGCCGGCTTTCTCGTCAATGCGCTGATGCAGGTGCTCGGCGTCGGCACCGTGGCGCTGATGGCGCACGCGGTGGGGCGCAAGGATCGCGGCGACGCCAACCTCGTCTTCAACCAGTCGGTCCTCCTGTCGGTGCTGTTCGGGCTCCTGACCTTGGGCGCGGGCTTCGCATTGTCACGTCCATATATGCGCGCGGTCGCGGCCGATGAGGCCACGGTCGAAGCCGGCGCGATTTATCTGCTCTGGTTCATGCCGGCATTGGCACTGCAGTTTGCGTCGCAGGTCATGGCGTCTGCGTTGCGGGCGACGGGAATCGTGCGGCCGAGCATGCTGGTTCAAGCGCTTGCAGTGGCCATCAACATCGCGCTGGCGCCGGTCCTGATCTCGGGTTGGGGCACCGGGCACGCGCTCGGTGTTGCCGGAGCGGGCCTCGCAAGCTCGATTGCCGTCTTCATCGGTGTGCTCATGCTGCTGGTCTATTTCCTGAAATTGGAACGCTATGTCGCCTTTAATCCCGCGCAATGGCGGCCGCAGCTTCGACAGTGGAAGAGGATCCTCAATGTCGGCCTGCCTGCAGGCGGCGAGTTCGCGATGGTCTTCATCATCATGGCCGTGGGCTATTACGTGCTGAGCGTTTTCGGCTCGGCGGCACAGGCCGGATTTGGCATCGGGACGCGTCTCCTCGGCCTGATGCAGATGCCGGCGCTCGCCATCGCCCTTGCCGCAGGGCCGATCGCCGGCCAGAACTTCGGCGCGGGCAATGGCGCGCGCGTGAGGGAGACGTTTGTCAAGGCGGCGCTTGTCGCGACCGCCGTGATGATTGTTTTCTTGATCCCGGCGCAGCTCGTGCCTGGTCTGTTGCTGACCGGCTTCTCGAAGGATCAGGAGACGATGGCGGTTGCGTCGCTTTTTCTGCGCATCGTCTCGCTCAACATGGTGGCGCAGGGGCTGATCTTCACCTGCTCCAGCATGTTTCAGGGGCTCGGCAATACCAAGCCGGTGTTGTTGACCTCGGCAACGCGGGTCCTCACCTATTCCCTGCCGTCGATCTGGCTCTCGACATGGCCGGGCTTCCGGATGGAGCATGTCTGGTACCTGTCGATCGCGACGACCACGCTGCAGGCTGCCCTGAGCGTGTGGCTGTTGCGCCGCGAGTTCGGAAAGCGCCTTGTGGTGCTCCGGCACGAGGAGCCCCCCGAGCAGGCTGCACCCGAGCCTGTGGCTACTCCTGTACGCGCGCCCGCGTAGCGATCGCTTATCTGCGTGCTTGGCGTCGGGGTTGCCGGCGGCGTGGCGCTCACCGTGAAGAAAATACGGAGTTAGTGCGTGCCAAGACTGTTCCAGACGAGGCCGAGGCCCGACAGGAACAACAGACCGAGCACGACATCGCCGAAATGCTTGTCGCTCAGCGCGTGATAGACGCGCGCGCCGGCCCATGCGCCGATCAGCGTGCCCGGAAAGGCGACCACCGCGAGCCAGACCACCTTGAACGCGACGAGGCCCGAGGCCGTCTGCAACACCAAAGCGGTGGCGAGCACGGTGAAATTGAAGAGCTGGAAGATGCCGCGCCGCTCGTGCTTGTTCCAGCCGCGGATGTTGGCCCACAGGATCGGAAGCGGCCCCGATAATCCGGCGAGACCGCCAAGAATGCCGCCGGCAAACCCGATCGCGCCGTCGGCAATGCGACCGCCGAAGCTGATGGCGAGCGGCTTCTTGTTGAGGTACAGCGCGGTCGAGAAGATCAGCAGCAGCACGCCGACGCTCAGCTTGAACACTTTTGGATCGGCGGAGGCGACCAGCATGGTGCCCAGCGGCACGCCGATCAGTCCACCAATCAGGAACGGCCAGACCAGCGAGAGATCAAAACTCTTCCACATCGATGGAAGCGTCGAGCTCTGCGCAATCACCGAGCAGATCAGCACCAGGGGCACCGCGAGCGAGGGCGGGAGCACGTAGAGCCAGATGCCGAGTGCCATTAGCGCGGTGCCGAATCCGGCAAGGCCCGAGACGAAGTCGCCGGCCAGTGCGCCGAGCAGCAGCAGCGCGTAGGTGAGCATTTCCAACAGATTGTCCCTGTTATCTGGGCGATCCCGAACTGTTGATCGCCATCGCTCGCATAGCACAGCTGCGGCCGTGCAGGTCAATTTCAAGACTGCACGCAAGCGTGATCCCCGACGGCGGGCGTTCGCGAAAGACAGGCCTAGATGGTGCTCGTACTTCAACCTGGGGGCCCGCTCGACGCCATCATCCGGTTCGATCGGCCAGTCTCCCGAACGAGACTATGGAGAAGGACGATGACCCGCACGAAGATTGCCGTCGCGGCTGCACTAGTGTCGGCGGCGGCCTTGATGCCGACAATGGCGCAGGCTCAGTTTTCCGAGCCCGCGGCCTATCAGGCTGCCCATCCCGACCGCGACGTTCTGAATGGCGGCCAGCTCACACCCGCCGCGCGCGGGGCCCGCGGCGAGTCCGTCGCGCCGAGCGAAGCCTATGCGGCCTATCCGTCCCCCGTCGCACCAGTCGTTCGCTCGCGGCATCGCCGTCAGCATCGATAAGCATTGCTAGACGATCTGTCTGGTGTCGGCGGGGCTGTGCAGCGCGCTCACGAGGATGCGTAGCGCTTCCGTCAATTCCGCCCTGTTGCGCGCCGCGCCAAGCGAGACGCGTGCCGCGTGTGGCGGCGTTCCGTCGACGGTGAAGGCCTCGCCGGCGACGACGGCTAGTCCATTCCGCAGGAGATGCGCCGCGACGTCGGCGCGGCCCTCCGGCAGCCGTAGCCACAGATGGTGAGCGGCGGGTTTGGCCTGGAACTCGAATCCTTTGAGCGCCCGTTGCGCGAGCTGCTGGCGGCCGATCGCCTCGTTCCTGATCGCGGTGATCATGCGGTCGGCGATGCCGGTCTCGATCCAATGCGTCACCAGCGCGACCATCAGCGGCGCCGGCATCTGCACCGTCGCCTGCAAATAGTTGCGCATCTCCCGCTGCGAGCTGCTGTCGGGCGTCACCAGATAGGCGACCCGTAGCGCGGGCGCGATGCATTTCGACAGCGTGGTCGCGAGATATGTCCGTGCCGGAATGAGATTGGCGATCGGCGATGCCGAGCGATCTAGCAGCCCGTAGGCGTCATCCTCGATCAGAATCGTATCGGCATCGTTGATGATTTTTGCGATGGCGCCGCGGCGCTCGGGAAGAAGCGTCGCGGTGGTCGGATTGTGCAGCGTCGGAATGAGATAGACCGCTTTCGGTCTATGCGTGCGGCAAGCTTCCGCCAGCGCGTCGGGCAGGATGCCGCCGTCATCCATGGCGACGCCGACGAGCTTGACTCCGAGCCGCGCCGCGGCGGCCTTGATGCCGGGGAAGGTGAGGGCCTCCGTCAGCACCACGTCGCCGGGCCGGGCGAGATGGGCGAGCAGGTTGAACAGAATCGTCTGCGCGCCGGGAAAGATCACGAGCCTGTCGGCATGCGCATGCGGCACGCGTGCCCGCATCCACCGCGCCGCGACCTCGCGCTCATGTGCGCTGCCGCCGGGCGGCTGGTAGTTGAGATGCGCCGTCAGACCCGATTGCGCGCGGATGGCGTCCATCCCGGCGATGATGCGCTCGTCGAGCTGCGCTTCGAGAGGCTGCGGCGGCACGTTCATCGAGAGGTCAATCGCGACGGGATGCGGCAGGTCGACCGCGCGGCGCGCGCTGGTCTCCGACACGAACGAACCCTGGCCGACCCGGGCCTCCATGATGCCGCGGCGCCGCGCCTCGGTGTAGGCGCGCGTCACCGTGGTGAGGTCGACGCCGAGCGCCTTTGCCAGCGCCCGCTGCGTCGGCAATTGTTGGCCGCGCACCAGCCGGCCGGCGGCGATGTCGGCCTCCATGGCCTCGACGATGCGCTGATAGCGCGGCCCGCTCAGCTCCGAGATTGTAGGGGTCCAATCCATGCAATTAAGGCCTATATCCTTTGAATGTATGGATACAAGATATTATTGTATGGATCGTAGAAAAGGAAGAGGTGGGGTCATGGCGACCGGTTCAGTCTCTCTGGCAAAAGCGATGTGGCGCGGATTTCGCGGCAAGTGCCCGAACTGCGGCGAAGGCCATGCGTTCGGCCGTTTCCTGAAGGTGGCGGATACCTGTGACCATTGCGGCGAGGAGCTGTTCCACCAGCGCGCCGACGATTTTCCGGCTTATCTCGTGATGGTCGTCGTCGGCCATCTCGTGGTCCCGGCAATCCTCGCGGTGGAGACCGCCTATGCCCCAGCAGTTTGGCTGCAACTGGCGGTGTGGCTGCCGGTGACCTTGTTCGCTTCGCTCGCGCTGTTGCAGCCGACCAAGGGTGCCATCGTCGGGCTGCAATGGCAGATCGGCATGCACGGTTTTGAGACGGGCAAGCTGCGGCGGGAAGCCGGCGCGCTCGCACCTGTCCTGGTGAAGGCGGACACGCGCGCGGCCTGACTGGGCCGCGTTTACATCGCGCGGCCGGCGGCTACACTCCATCGTACAAACAAGAACGATGGAAACGCCGATGGCCGCACATTCGCCCAAGACTTTCCTGCTCTGTCACGGCGCCTGGTCCGGCGGATGGGCCTGGAAGAAGATGCATCCGCTGCTGGCGCAGGCGGGTCACCGCCTGGTGGCGCCGACCTATACCGGGCTCGGCGAGCGTGCGCATCTCGCCAGTCCCGCGATCGATCTGGATACGCATATCCAGGATATCCTCAATGTCATCAAGTTCGAGGACCTCAGCGACATCGTGCTGCTCGGCCACAGCTACGGCGGCATGGTCGCAACCGGCGTCGCCGATCGCGCGCGCGAGCGGGTGACGCAATTGATCTACCTCGACGCCTTCGTGCCGCGTGACGGCCAGTCGCTGTTCGATCTCAACGAGAGCGGGCGCGAGCCGATGCGCAAGGCGGCAAGCTCAGGCGACGGCTACCGCATCCCGCCAAACCCGCCACCGCCCGATACGCCGCAGGCCGATCTCGATTGGCTCAACGCGCGCCGGATCAACATGCCGATCAAATGCTTCGAGACAAAGCTGAAGCTCGAAGGTAGCGAGCCGGCGATGCCGCGCAGCTACATCTATTGCACGCGCATTCCGCCGGGCGACGTGTTCGGGCAATTCGCGAGGCGCACGAGGAGCGAGGACGGCTGGCGTTTTGTCGAGCTCGACGCCAGCCACGCGCCGAACGTGACAGCGCCGGACGCGCTGATGGGCGTATTGCAAGAGATCGTCGGATAGTGAGCGCCCAAATGGTGAGGGGCTCGATGCGGTCAGCATCGAACCCCTCGTTGCAAGATATCAGCCGGCCTGTAAGCCGGGTTCTGTAAGGCACCGTCCGCTTGCGCGAACGATACGTGACGGCCATTCCTCTGGGACCATGTTTGCACATGGCCTCGAGCAACCTACCCGGACGGCGGGCCTGACATCGCCCCGCGGCGTTATCGCTTTCGCGAACAGCCCGCTACGCCATCCCTATTCGGTTTTGCTCCCGGTGGGGTTTACCATGCCGGCTCCGTTGCCGCAGCCGCGGTGCGCTCTTACCGCACCTTTTCACCCTTACCTGCCTACGCAGCTTGCGCTGCGAAGGCGGGCGGTTCGTTCTCTGTGGCACTTTCCCTGGGGTCGCCCCCGCCGGACGTTATCCGGCACCGTATGTCAAGGGAGCCCGGACTTTCCTCCCCGGCGGCCTTTCGGCGCTTGCCGGAGCGGCCGTCCGGCCGACTGACGGCTTACGCATGAAGCATTTGTGTCGGTTCCGCAAGCCGATATCGCCATGCACGGTTCGCCCGAAATAATTTATCCTGAAGATGTCTTTGGGAGCTTGTCCCGTTCGACTGGATGTCGGCGATCCAGCCGTGCAACAGGAGTTAAGCGATGCAATATTTGCTGATGATCTACCAGAACGAAGCCGAGTACGCGAATATGCGTCCGGCGGCCGGCCAGCAGATGACGGCGGAATATCAGACCTTCACGCAAGGCATCATTCAGAGCGGCAATTTCAAGGCGGGCGACCGTTTGCAGCCGACCACGACTGCGACGACGGTCCGCGTGCGCGACGGCAAGACTCTGACGACCGACGGCCCGTTTGCCGAAACGCGCGAGCAGCTCGGCGGCTATTACCTCGTGGAGGCCAAGGATCTCGATACCGCGATCGAGATTGCATCGCGGATTCCGTCGGCGCGTATCGGTTCGATCGAGGTGCGGCCGATCTGGGTCTACGACAAGTGACGGCGCAGCCGCGCATCGGCGCATGACACTGTCCGAGATCGACAAGATTTTCCGCGACGAGGCGGGGCGGGCGCTGGCCACGCTGATCCGCCTCGTCGGCGATTTCGATCTTGCCGAGGACGCGCTCCAGGACGCCTTTGCGGTGGCACTGGAGCGCTGGCCGGCGTGCGAGGTCCCCGACAATGCGCGTGCCTGGCTGGTCAATGTCGCCAGGCACAAGGCGATCGACCGTATCAGGCGCCAGGCCGTCTTCCGCGGCAAGGAGCAGGCGCTCGTGCACGAGCTCGAGCTGAACGCGCAAGCGCCCGCCGAGCCGCCGGCGATGCTCGACGACGACATGCTGCGGCTGATCTTCACCTGCTGCCATCCTGCATTTGCGCCCGAAGTCCAGGTCGCGCTGACGCTGCGCACCGTCTGCGGGCTCTCCACGGCGCAGGTCGCGCGCGCCTTTCTCGTCAGCGAGGAGGCGATGGGGCAGCGTCTGGTCCGCGCCAAGCAGAAGATCAGGCTCGCCGGCATTCCCTATGAGGTCCCCGAGCGCGACACGCTGGTGCCGCGGCTCGACGGTGTGCTTGCCGTGATCTATCTGGTCTTCACGGAAGGCTATGTGGCGACGTCAGGTGCGGATTTGATGCGGCCCGATCTTGCGGCCGAGGCGATCCGGCTTGGCCGCCTGCTCGACCGGCTGTTACCCGATCGCGCCGGGATCAAGGGCCTGCTGGCGCTAATGCTGCTGCACGATGCGCGCCGCGCAGGGCGCCAGACCGCCGCCGGCGACATCGTGCTGCTGGAAGAGCAGGATCGTTCGCGGTGGGACCATGTACAGATCCAGGAGGGTCTGCGCCTGGTCGACGACGCACTGCGCGTGCCCGGCCGGCCGCAGCCCTACGCAGTACAAGCCGCGATCGCCGCGCTGCATGCGCGTGCGCCGAGCTATGAGCAGACAGACTGGCCGCAGATTGCCGGGCTCTACGAGGTCCTGCTGCGGATCAACCCATCTCCGGTGATCGAGCTTAACCACGCGGCGGCGGTGTCGATGGTCGATGGGCCCGCGCGCGCACTCGATCTCGTGGATGCGACCGCCGCACGCGGCGGGCTTCATGGCTACGAGCTGCTGCCAGCGGTGCGGGCGGATCTATTGCGGCGGCTCGGCCGCAATGAGGAGGCGCGCGAGGCCTATCGCGCGGCGACGGAAGCGACGCAGCTCGAGCCGCTGCGACGACTTTATGCGCGAAGGATGCGGGAGATGGAGTAGTCGCCACATACTCCGTCATTGCGAGGAGCGCTTGCGACGAAGCAATCCAGACTGCTTCCGCGGAGGCAGTCTGGATTGCTTCGCTTCGCTCGCAATGACGGGGTGCGTGGCAGTCGCCGTCACTTCGACGCGACCGTCGTTCCCTCCGCCGGCAAGCTTCCCAACAGTGCCTGCAAGGTCGACAGCGTCGAGTGATCCGCGACCCCATCCAGTCGCGCCGGGCGGAAATGGCGCTGGAACGCGGTGACGACTTCCATGGTCGCGCCGTCGTATTTGCCGGTGAGGGGAACGCCGTAGCCGTATCTGGCGAGCGCCTGCTGCAGGCTCAGCACCTCGTCGCTGATGGTGCCGAGCATCAGGCTCTCGCCGCGTACGACCGGCGCGGGCGTGACCCAGTGGCCGACCCCGGAATTGGCCAGCGAATGCCACGGAAATTTTTCGCCGGGATCTTTCTTGCGCGCAGGCGCCACGTCGGAATGGCCGAGAACCCGGTGCGCGGGCACCTTGCGGCGGAGCATGATGCCGCGGCACAGCGCGATCACGGCGGCGATCTGGCGCAGCGGAAACTCCGGATAGCCCCAATCGTGGCCGCGATTGACGATCTCGATCCCGATCGAGCAGGAATTGATGTCGTCCTCGCCGGACCAGGACGAGACGCCGGCATGCCAGGCACGCCTGGCCTCCGGCACGCATTGCACGATGCGGCCGTCCTCCAGCACGACATAATGTGCCGACACCTCGGTGCCAGCCGAGCAGAGCCGCGCCAGCGCACCTTCGACGTCGGGCATGCCGGTGTAATGCAGCACGATCATGTCGGGCTGCCGGCCCTTGTTGCGGTCGCCGTGGTTCGGTGAGGGGATGATGTCGGAGACGATCGAGGAATCCGGCTCGAACGTCCGCATGTTCGCGGCGGCCTTGGGAACCGGGAGAACGCGTTGACGCTTCGAATCAGATCCAGACGGCGTGGACGAACCGGACGACATAAACAGCTCGAGACAGACAGAGAGTGGGCCAAGCCCTTCTCTTTACCATTCCTTTACCCTCCACCGTGCGCAACCGCGCGACGAGGTTAACGGATGCATTTTGGCGCATGTGTGTGGATGAAGCATCACCGCCGCGTCAGCTTTTCGACTTGTCGCGAGCCGATCAACGCTTTCTTAACGCTAAGGGCCGTTACTGAGAGATGAAGAGCCGACCCGCGTCCGGAGGCGGCCAAAGCGTATTTTGGCTCGAAATCCCATGGCTGCCCGACAAATTCCAAAGGGAATACTGGGTTGGTGGCCCGGGACGATCGGGCACGGTAACCATGCTGGACGGGGATTGGGTCGTGGAACCGCCGCGACGCGGAATTATTCGAGGCGTTATGAGCTTGTTCGTCCCCGATCTCACTTGGGAGTCCGGCGGGGCGATCGGCAGGCTTGGCGCATGAGCTCGGCTCCGCACATCCCCGTTCTTGGCCGTGAGGCCATCGACCACCTCGCCCCACGCGAGGGCGGCCTTTACATCGACGCGACCTTTGGCGCGGGCGGCTACAGCCGCGCGATCCTCGACATGCCGGGAACCCGGGTGATTGCCATTGATCGCGACCGTACTGCGATCGCAGGCGGCGCCGAGCTGGTCGAACGCTCGGCGGGCCGGCTGACGCTGGTTGAAGATCGCTTCTCCAACCTCGCCGAAATCTGCGCGGCTCAAGGCGTCGATGGCATCGACGGCGTCGTGATGGACGTCGGGGTGTCCTCGATGCAGCTCGACCAGGCCGGCCGCGGCTTCTCGTTCCGCCTCGATGGTCCGCTCGACATGCGGATGGGGCAGGCGGGCCCGACGGCGGCCGATGTCGTGGCGCGCGCATCGGAAGGCGATCTCGCCGACATCATCTATCTCCTCGGCGAAGAGCGGCAGTCGCGTCGCATCGCCCGCGCCGTCGTCGCCGACCGGCAGGAGACGCCGTTCACGACCACACGCGCGCTCGCCGAGCTCGTCGGCAGGGTGGTTCGTTCCAAGCCCGGCGATATTCACCCGGCGACGCGGACGTTCCAGGCCCTGCGCATCTTCGTCAACGAAGAGCTCGAGGAACTCCAGAACGCGCTCATCGCTGCCGAGCGTGTGCTCAAGCCCGGTGGTCGCCTCGTGGTTGTCTCATTCCATTCGCTGGAAGACCGCATCGTCAAGAATTTTCTCGCCGAGCGTAGCAAGACGGGTGGCGGCTCACGCCATCTTCCGGAAGTGTCGCAGGCGGTGCCGAGCTTCCAGCTGCTGACGCGGCGGCCGGTGATCGCAGGCGAGGACGAAGTCGCGCATAACCCGCGCGCGCGCTCTGCAAAACTGCGCGCCGCCGAACGCACCTCGGCGCCCGCGCATGACGATCGCGAGCAATCGTCCTGGCCAAAACTCTCCGACGTCATGAGAGGTGGCTAGCGCATGCGCTTCATCCACCTGCTCGTCATTGGCGCGCTGATCTTCGCGGCGGCCTATGTCTATAGGATCAAGATGGACTCCACGGCGCGCACCGAAAAGGTGCTGCGGCTGCATGCGGAGATCCGCGAGCAGCGCGATGCGATCGCGGCGCTGCGCTCCGAATGGGCGAAGCTCGATGCGCCGCTGCGCCTGCAGGGCCTGTCCGACCGGCATCTGCAGCTCAAGCCGGTCAACGGCACGCAATATGATTCACTGAAGAACTTGCCCGAGCGTCCGCCGCGGATGTTCAGGCCGGGCGAGCCGGATCCGATCGGCGCCATGCTCAATACCATCGAAGCCGCGAGCGATCCCGATAACGTGACGGGCTCCGTGCCTCAGCCCGAGGACAAGCCATGAGTGCTGTGACCCCGGCCAAACCTGTAGGAAAGCCGACCGAGCCCTGGCGGCAACGGCTGATCCGCAGTCTGCTGTATGGGCGCAACGTCGATCGCGCCGCCAAGGCGCGGGCGCGCGTCGGCCTGGCGATACTCGCCTTCGGCGCGGTCTACGCCCTGATCGGCGGCCGGCTCGTGATGTTCGCGATCGGCGCCGACGCCCACGGCGCACGCCGCGCCGCGGCGCAGGAGGTGGTCGCGACCGCGCGGCCCGATATCGTCGATCGCAACGGCGCAATTCTCGCGACCGACGTCAAGGCGTCGAGCCTGTTCGGCGAGCCGCGCCGCATCATCGACAAGGACGAGGCGATCGAGCTTCTGACCGCCACCGTGCCCGACCTCGATGAGGCCGAGGTGCGCGAGCGCCTGAAGACGCGCAAGGGCTTCGTCTGGCTCAAGCGCGAGATTACGGCGAAGCAGCAGCAGGATATCCACAAGCTCGGCATTCCCGGCATCGGCTTCCTGCGCGAGAACAAGCGCGTCTATCCGACCGGCAACGAGGTCGCCCACCTCATCGGTCTCGTCAACATCGACAACCAGGGCATCGCCGGCATGGAGAAGTGGCTCGACAATCAGGGGCTCGCCGATCTCCACCGCGCGGGCTTTGCCACCGACCGGCTGCAAAAGCCGATCGAGCTCTCGGTCGATCTGCGCGTCGAGCACGCCCTGCGTGACGAGCTCCTGAAGGCCAAGGAGAAATACCACGCCAAGGCCGCCTCCGGCATCGTCTCCAACGTCAAGACCGGAGAGATCGTGGCGATGGTCTCTCTTCCGGACTTCGATCCCAACAATCCGAAGGAAGCGCACGACCCCGACCGCATCAATCGCCTGACCACCGGCGTCTACGAGATGGGCTCGACCTTCAAGGCGTTTACGCTGGCGATGGCGCTCGATTCCGGCAAGATTAATTTGAACTCGATGTGGGATGCACGGGGGAACCTGCACTACGGCAAGTTCACCATCCATGACAGCCACTCGCTCGGACGTTTCATCAACACCAAGGAAGTGTTCACGTTCTCGTCCAATATCGGTGCGGCGCGGATCGCGCTCGGCCAGGGCGTCGAGGCGCACAAGGCGTTTCTCGCCAAGATGGGCCAGCTGACGCGGCTGCGCACCGAGCTGCCCGAGAGCGCAGCCCCGCTGATTCCCCGTCGCTGGGGCGAGCTGAACACGGTGACCATCGCGTTCGGCCAGGGCATGTCGGTGGCGCCGCTGCAGGCGGTGATGGGCATCAACGCGCTGGTGAACGGCGGCTATCTGATTCCGCCGACCTTCATGAAGCGCACCGAATCCGAAGCGGCGGCGATGGCCAAGCGCGTCGTCAAGACGGAGACCAGCGACAAGATGCGGTTCCTGATGCGGCTCAATGCCGAAATCGGTACCGCCAAGAATGCTGACGTCAAGGGCTATTATGTCGGCGGCAAGACCGGCACCTCCGAGAAGGTCATCAACGGCCGCTATGCCAAAAAACGCGTGCTCAACTCCTTCACTGCGATCATGCCCTGCGACGATCCAAAATATCAGATCCTGATCATGCTTGACGAGCCGCAGCCGCTGAAGGAGACCTACGGCTTCATCACGTCCGGCTTTAATGCCGTGCCGACCGGCGGCAAGGTGATCGAGCGGATTGCGCCGCTTCTGGGCGTCGAGCCGCGGTTCGACCTGCCGCCGTCCGACCGCCTTATTCTTGCAGCATCCAGGACAACCCAGTAATCAATCGGGTGGGCCGTTGCCGCCGCTGAGTCGGGATTTCCCTGCAGATTCGGTGTTCCGGTCCGGCATGTCGACTGGAAGACCATGAAGCTGCACGATCTCCTAGGTCAGGACGCTCTGGGCAATGATGCCGCGATCGAACCCGCCGTCGCGGCGCTCGAGGTCACGGGCGTCGCGCTCGACAGCCGCATGGTCAAGCCCGGCGATCTCTTCTTCGCACTTGCGGGCAGCAAGACCGACGGTGCGCGCTTCGTCGATGCCGCGATTGCCGCAGGCGCGGTGGCGGTTGTCGGCGACCATGTGCCTGATGGCTGCAAGGTGCCGTTCATCACAGTCGCCAATCCGCGCCGCGCGGTGGCGCTCGCCGCGGCAAGATTTTTTCCCGCGCAACCCGCCACCATTGCGGCGGTGACCGGCACCAGCGGCAAGACCTCGGTCGCCGCATTCACCCGGCAGATCTGGGAGCGGCTCGGGCACGCCTCCGCCAGCATCGGAACCATCGGCCTGGTCTCGCCCAAACGTACAGTCTACGGCTCGCTGACGACGCCCGACCCGATCGCGCTGCACCGGCAGTTGGACGAGATCGCCCGCGAGGGCGTCACGCATCTCGCGTTCGAGGCCTCCTCGCACGGGCTCGACCAATATCGCCTCGACGGCGTGCGCATTTCCGCCGGCGGCTTCACAAATCTCTCGCGCGACCACATGGATTACCATCCGACCGTCGCGCATTATCTCGCGGCCAAGCTCAGGCTGTTCCGCGAACTTGTCCCGCCGGGAGGCGCGGCCGTGATCTCGGCCGATCATGATTGCTCGGCGGAGGCAATCGACGCGGCAAAGTCGCGCGGCTTGCGCGTGATGGCGGTCGGTCGCAAGGGCGACGGGGCAGGCGAGGGCATTCGTCTCGCCGGTGCGGAGGTCGAAGGGTTTTCGCAAGTGCTCGCGCTCGAACATCGCGGCAAGCAATATGCGATCCGGCTGCCGCTGGTCGGCGAATTCCAGATCGAGAATGCGCTGGTGTCGGCCGGTCTCGCCATCGGCATCGGCAGCGACGCCGCAAATGTGTTTGCGAGCCTCGAAGGTCTCGAAGGCGCCAAGGGGCGGCTCGAGCGCGTCGGCGAGCGCAACGGCGCGCCGATCTTCGTCGACTACGCGCACAAGCCCGATGCGCTGGCGAAGGCGCTGCAGGCGCTGCGTCCCTACGCGAAGCGCAGGTTGGTCGTCGTGTTCGGTGCCGGCGGCGACCGCGATGCCGGCAAGCGTCCGATCATGGGCGAAATCGCAGCCGGCAACGCCGACGGCATCATCATCACCGACGACAATCCGCGCAGCGAGGAGCCGGAATCGATCCGCGCCGAAATCCTCGCCGCCGCCAAGGGCGCTCGCGAAATCGGCGACCGGGCCGCGGCGATCCGTACCGCGATCGAGGAATTGGAAGATGGCGATGCGCTGCTCATCGCCGGCAAGGGCCACGAGACCGGGCAGATCGTCGGCGGAGAGGTTTTGCCCTTCAGTGATCACGAGGCGGTCGCCGCCGCACTAGCGTCGAGGATTGCATGAGCGCGCCCATATGGACGGTGGCCGAAGTGGCGCGCGCGCTGGGCGCCGCCGGATCGTTCCCGGACACGCCGATCGACTTCGTCACCCAGGACAGCCGGCTGGTGAAACCGGGCAGCCTGTTCGTCGCGCTGAGCGGCACGCCGAGCGGCGGCTTCATCTCAGCCTTCGCCAGCGCGCGTGACGGCTGGGAGTTCGCGGAAAAGGCGGAAACTTCCGGCGCAGTCGCGATGATCGTGCCGCACGAGATCGCGGGCGTCCGCGTTCCCCAGATCGTCGTCAAGGACACGCTGATCGACGGCCTCTGGGGTCTTGCCCGCGCGGCACGTGCGCGCTTCAACGGACCGGTGATCGGGCTCACCGGCAGCGCAGGCAAGACCAGCACCAAGGAATTCCTCGCGGCCTACCCCAATGCCTATGCCAGCCCGTCGAGCTTCAACAATTTCTGGGGCGTGCCGCTGACGCTATGCAATGCGCGGCCCGATGCCAGTCTCTGGGTCGTCGAGATGGGCATGAACCAGGCCGGCGAAATCGCGCGGCTCAGCGAACTGACGCGGCCGACAGTCGCGCTCGTCGTCAACGTCCAGCCGGTGCATCTGGAGAAGCTCGGCTCGCTCGAAGCCATCCGTCGCGAGAAGGTGTCGATTGCACTCGGTCTGCCCGCGGAAGGCGTGCTGGTGCTGCCCGCCGGGATCAAGGCGCCGGACTGGAAGGGCAAGGTCATACGCTTCGGCGACAAAGCCGAGGTGCACGAGGTCGCGCACGCGCCGCATGGCGACAGCTGGCAGGTCGTGGCCGCGCTCGGCAAGAAGGAGATCGCGTTCAGCCTGACGCCGGGCGCGCCGCACCGCGTGCAGAATGCGCTCGCCGCGCTCGCATCGATCCGTGCGGCGAACCTCGATGCGGCGACGCTTGCGATCAAGCTCGACCGGGTCGGCATCATGACCGGCCGTGGCGTCGAGCAGGCGGTCGGCGGTATCACCGTGATCGACGACAGCTTCAACGGCAATCCGGCCAGCGTGGCTGCCGCGCTGCAAAGCCTGCAGGCGCGCAACACGACCGGCGGCCGCCGCATTGCGGTACTCGGCGACATGCTGGAGCTGGGCGATGGCGCGCCCGGCTATCACACCGGCCTCGCCAGGCATCTCGACGGCATCGACGGCGTCTATTGCGTCGGACCCCTGATGCGTCACCTGTTCGAGGTGCTTCCAGCAGGCAAGGGTCTCGGCTGGCACGACGACCCCGTGACGCTGAAGCCGGGCGAGGTCGCAAATCTGCTGAGGGCAGGCGATGTCGTGGTTGTCAAGGGCAGCAAGAAGATGTTCTGGGTCAACAAGTTTGTGCCGGGCCTAGTGGCCGCCTTGCAGGCAAGGGCGTAAACTGCTTGGAAGGCGCTGTTCCCGAATCCCACTCTTTCCGGCGCGAAGCCGTCCGGTTTTCTTTAGAGGTCGCCCGACCCCAGGATGAAGACCAGCGAATGCGCGTGAGGCAGGTTGATGAGGCCAAGATCAAGGCGCGTGCAAAGGCGCCATAGGACCGTCTGAATGTTTTACTGGCTGATCGAGCTCTCCAACACATTTCCGGGCTTCGGTGCCGTTCGCACCTTCCTGAACGTCTTCCGCTACATCACCTTCCGCACCGGCGGAGCCGTTGTCACCGGCGCGCTGTTCGTGTTCCTGTTCGGCCCCTGGATCATCGACCATCTGCGGATCCGGCAGGGCAAGGGGCAGCCGATCCGGGCCGATGGTCCGCAATCGCATCTAGCCAAGAAAGGCACGCCCACCATGGGCGGGCTGATGATCCTGTCCGGCCTCACGGTCGGCACGGTGCTGTGGGCCAATCCGCTCAACCCTTACGTCTGGATCGTACTGGCGGTGACGCTCGGTTTCGGCTTCGTCGGCTTCTATGACGATTATCTCAAGGTGACCAAGCAGACCACGACCGGCTTCGGCAGCAAGCTTCGCCTGCTGATCGAGGCGGCGATCGCGCTGGTTGCCTGCTACGCGCTGGTACGGCTGAACCGCGATCCCGCGTCGACCGCGCTGACGATTCCGTTCCTGAAGGACACCGTGCTGCATTTCGGCTGGTTCTTCGTCGTGTTCGGTGCCTTCGTCATCGTCGGCGCCGGCAACGCGGTGAACCTGACCGACGGTCTCGACGGCCTTGCCATTGTGCCCGTGATGATCGCGACGGCGAGCTTTGCGATGATCGCCTATCTCGCCGGCAACGCGGTGTTCGCCGACTATCTCCAGATCAAATATGTCGCGGGCACCGGCGAGCTCGCCGTGCTCTGCGGCGCGCTGCTGGGCGCGGGCCTCGGCTTCCTCTGGTTCAACGCGCCGCCGGCCTCGATCTTCATGGGCGATACCGGCTCGCTCGCGCTCGGCGGCATGCTGGGCGCGATCGCGGTGGCGGTGAAGCACGAGATCGTGCTCGCGGTGATCGGTGGCCTGTTCGTGCTGGAGGCGGTCTCCGTCATCGTGCAGGTGGTGTCGTTCAAGATGACGGGAAAGCGCATCTTCCGGATGGCGCCGATTCATCACCATTTCGAGCAGCTCGGCTGGACCGAGCCGCAGATCGTGATCCGTTTCTGGATCATCTCGGTGATGCTGGCGCTCGCCGGCTTGTCGACGCTGAAGCTGCGGTGACCGGCCGATGATCCCGGTCACGTCCTTTGCCGGCAAGACGGTCGCGGTGTTCGGCCTCGGCGGTTCGGGGCTCGCCTCCTGTCACGCGTTGAAGGCGGGCGGCGCCGAGGTGATCGCCGCCGACGACAATGCCGACAACGTCGCCAAGGCCGCGCAAGCGGGCTTCATCACGGCTGATCTACGCAACGTCTCCTGGGCGAATTTCGCCGCGCTGGTGCTCGCGCCCGGCGTTCCCCTGACCCACCCGGTGCCGCATTGGAGCGTGCTGAAGGCGCGCGAGGCCGCTATCGAGGTGATCGGCGACATCGAGTTGTTCTGCCGCGAGCGGCGCCGCCACGCGCCGGATGCGCCGTTCGTCGCCATCACCGGCACCAACGGCAAATCGACCACGACGGCGCTGATCGCGCATCTCACCAAAGTGGCCGGTTACGACACCCAGATGGGTGGCAATATCGGCACCGCGATCCTGTCGCTGGAGCCGCCGCGCATGGGCCGCGTCCACGTCATCGAGATGTCGTCCTACCAGATCGACCTCACGCCCTCGCTCGATCCCTCCGTCGGCATTCTGCTCAATGTCAGCGAGGATCACATCGATCGCCACGGCACCATCGCGCATTACGCTGCGGTGAAGGAACGCCTCGTTGCCGGTGTGCAGGCCGGCGGCACCGCGATCGTCGGCGTCGACGACGGTTTTTGCCGCGATATCGCCGACCGGCTCGATCGCGCCGGCAAGAACGTGGTGCGCATCTCGGTCAGGAATCCGCTGGCCAGCGGCATCCATGTCGAGCATGGCACTATCATGCGCAATTCGGGCGGTGCCCGCAGCGAAGTCGCCAAGCTCGGCGGCATCGGTTCTCTGCGCGGCCTGCACAATGCACAGAACGCGGCGTGCGCGGCCGCTGCCGCGCTCGCGATGGGCATCGGCCTCGATGTCTTGCAAAGCGGCCTGCGCAGCTTTCCCGGCCTTGCACATCGCATGGAGCAGGTCGGCCGCCGCGGCAACGTGCTGTTCGTCAACGACTCCAAGGGCACCAATGCAGACGCCACCGCGCACGCGCTGTCGTCCTTTTCGGACATCTTCTGGATCGCGGGCGGCAAGCCGAAGGCCGGCGGAATCACTGGCCTCACCGGCTACTTCCCGCGCATCCGAAAAGCCTATCTGATCGGCGAGGCCGCGCAGGAATTTTCCGGCACGCTCGGCACGCAGGTGCCGCACGAGATCAGCCAGACGCTCGACGTCGCCGTCGAGCAAGCCGCACGCGACGCGGAGGCGTCAGGCATCACCGACTCGGTCGTTCTGCTGTCGCCCGCCTGCGCCTCCTTCGACCAGTACCGCAATTTCGAGATCCGCGGCACCAGGTTCCGCGATCTGGCGCAGGCGCTGCCGGGTGTGAAGCCGGTGGTGTGAGGCGCGCTGCTGGTTCTTGCTCCGCTGTCGTCGTCCGGCTTGACCGGGCGACCCAGTATTCCAGAGGCGGCGCTTGAGCCGAGGGGCTGCGGCGTACTGGATGCCCCGGTCAAGCCGGGGCATGACAGGTGTTTTGCGGCGACGGCTGAGATCATCTCCAGTCATCCGCGTTTCCTTAACCCCCCGGTAACCAACCTCGGCGACCAATGGACCGACCTCTGTCCGAAAGCGGCCGCCATGCTCTCCCGTGAAGAACGCACCCCCTTTTCCGAGTGGTGGTGGACCGTCGACAAGCCGCTGATGGGGGCCATCCTGGCGCTGATGCTGACCGGTGTGATCCTGTCGCTGGCGGCGAGCCCGCCCGTTGCGACCCGCATCGGGCTCGATCCCTTCCACTTCTTCAGCCGCCACGTGCTGTTCCTGGTGCCGTCCTGCATCGTGCTGCTCGGGGTCTCCTTCCTGTCGCCGCGCGCGATCCGCCGCAGCGCGCTGATCATCTTCGCGGTCAGCATCGTCCTGATCGTGCTGACGCTCGCGATCGGCCCCGAAGTAAAGGGCTCGCGGCGCTGGATCACGCTGCTTGGCCTCAACATCCAGGCCTCCGAAATCGCAAAACCGTCGTTCGTCGTCATGGCCGCCTGGCTGTTCGCGGAATCCACCAGGCGGCCAGAAATGCCGGCAACCTCGATGGCGCTGGTGCTGCTCTTGATGCTGGTTTCGCTTCTGGTGATGGAACCGGATTTCGGCCAGACCATGCTGATCTTGATGGTGTGGGGCTCGCTGTTCTTCATCGCGGGCATGCGGATGATCTGGGTGTTCGGGCTCGCCGGCCTCGGCGCCGCCGGACTGTTCAGCGCCTACCTTTTTGTTCCTCACGTCGCCGGCCGCATCAAGCGCTTCATGAATCCGGCCTCGGGCGACACCTTCCAGGTCGATACCGCGATGGAAGCCTTCTACAACGGCGGCTGGTTCGGGCTCGGGCCGGGCGAGGGCATCGCCAAGCGCAGCCTGCCGGACAGCCACACCGACTTCGTGTTCGCGGTTGCCGCCGAAGAGTTCGGCATCATCCTGTGCCTCGCAATGCTGGCACTGTTTGCTTTCGTCGTCATCCGCACGCTGTCGCGCGCCTATGCCAACGAAGACATGTTCTCGCGCTTCGCGGCCTCGGGGCTTGCGATCCTGTTCGGCGTGCAGGCCGCGATCAACATGTCGGTCAATCTCCAGCTCATCCCCGCCAAGGGCATGACGCTGCCCTTCATCTCCTATGGCGGCTCCTCGATCGTGTCGCTGGCCTATGGTGTCGGCATGATGCTGGCGCTGACGCGGCTGCGCCCGCGCACCGAGGTCGAGGCAAGCGGCCACGCCGAGGCGATGCGCAGCTACGCGTGATTGCTCTCGTGTCCCTGACAAGCGAAGCGCAGATCCGGGACCCAGAATGCCGCAGCCATGGGCCCCGGTTCAGCAGCGCACCACGCCGCGAAGGGCGGCGCGCTGCGCTGCGCCCGGGGCACGAGCACCGGCTCGCAATGGCGGGAAAGTCCCTGTAAAACTCCTCTCCATGGACACCTCCCCCCTGATTCTTCTCGCCGCGGGCGGCACCGGCGGCCATCTGTTTCCGGCCGAGGCGCTCGGCGTCGAGCTGATCCGGCGCGGATTCCGTGTCCGCCTCGTCACCGACGAGCGCGCGCTGCGCTACAGTGGGCTGTTCACCAAGGACATGATCGACGTCGTCTCGAGCGAGACTGCGCGTGGACGCAATCCGCTGCAGCTCGCCTATGCCGGCCTGACGCTCGCGGCCGGCACGCTGTCCGCCTACAGCTTGATCAAGCGATTGAAGCCGGTCGCTGTCGTCGGCTTCGGTGGCTATCCGACGCTGCCGCCGCTGGTCGCGGCAAAATTCGCGGGCGTGCCCGGCATCATCCATGACGCCAATGCGGTGCTCGGCCGCGCCAACCGGTTCCTGTCGAGCCGCGTCCGCGCCATCGCCACTTCATTGCCTGGCGTGCTCGATCGCGATCCGGCGCTATCAGGCAAGACCACGACGGTCGGCACGCCGATGCGTCCGGCGATTCTCGCCGCAGCTGGCGTGCCATACGTTGCGCCTGAAGTGAACGGCCCGCTGCGGCTGCTCGTCGTTGGGGGCAGCCAGGGCGCGCGCATCATGGCCGACATCGTTCCGGGCGCGATCGAGCGCCTCGAGCCCGCACTGTGGGGCCGGCTCGTCCTCACCCAGCAGGTGCGTGACGAGGACATGGCGCGCGTGCGTGCGGTCTACGACAGGCTGAAGATCAAGGCCGAGCTTGCGCCGTTTTTCACCGATCTACCGGCACGGCTGGCCTCCAACCATCTGGTGGTGTCGCGCTCAGGCGCGGGCACCGTGGCCGAACTCGCCGCGATCGGGCGGCCCTCGATCCTGGTGCCGCTACCGGGCGCGATCGACCAGGACCAGTTCGCCAATGCCGGCGTGCTGGCCAAAGTCGACGGTGCGATCCGCATTCCGCAGACCGAGTTTTCCTCCGATCGCCTCGCCGCCGAGATCTCCGCCTTCGCCGCCGAGCCCGCGCGCCTTGCCACCATGGCGCAGGCCGCCCGCGGCGCCGGCCGGCTCGATGCGGCTGAGCGGCTGGCCGATCTGGTGGCCAAAATCGCGGGAATCTGACGCGAAAAAGCCCTTGTCTTCGCCTTCTAAAGCGGGGCATCCAGTAGGAAAGGCGCGCGGCTGATTTGCCGTGACCTTCGCCAGATGCCGCCTTCTCCGGCGGCGAGGTCAGGGAATAGAGCATGAGACTGCCGCGCGAGATCGGACCCATCCACTTCGTCGGGATCGGCGGGATCGGCATGAGCGGCATCGCAGAAGTGCTGCTCAATCTCGGCTATTCCGTGCAGGGGTCCGACGCCTCCGACAATTACAATCTTGACCGCCTGCGCAAGAACGGCGCGAGGGTCTCGGTCGGCCACAAGGCGGAGAACGTCGACGGCGCCGAGGTCGTCGTGGTCTCCACCGCGATCAAGCGCGACAATCCGGAACTGACCGCGGCGCGCGAACGGCGTATCCCTGTGGTGCGCCGCGCCGAGATGCTGGCCGAGCTGATGCGGCTGAAGAGCTGCGTTGCCATCGCGGGCACCCACGGCAAGACCACCACGACCACGATGGTCGCGACGCTGCTCGACGCCGGCGGCCTCGATCCCACCGTGATCAACGGGGGCATCATCAACGCCTACGGCTCCAACGCACGTCTCGGTGCGGGCGACTGGATGGTAGTCGAAGCCGACGAGAGCGACGGCACGTTCCTGAAGCTGCCGACCGAGGTCGCGATCGTCACCAATGTCGATCCCGAGCATCTCGATCACTTCAAGACCTTCGAGGCGGTGCAGGACGCATTCCGCCATTTCGTCGAGAACCTGCCATTCTACGGCTTTGCCGTGATGTGCATCGATCATCCCGTGGTGCAGACTCTCGTCGGCAAGATCGAGGATCGGCGCATCATCAGCTATGGCGAGAATCCGCAGGCCGATGTGCGCTTCGTCGACCTCACCCCGATGGGCGGCGGATCGAAGTTCAAGGTTGCCTTCCGCGATCGCAAGACGGGCGCCGTGCACGAGATCTCCGATCTCATGCTGCCGATGCCGGGACGCCACAACGCCTCCAACGCGACGGCCGCGATTGCGGTCGCGCGCGAGCTCGGCGTGTCGGACGAGGCAATCCGCAAGGCGATCGCCGGCTTCGGCGGCGTCAAGCGCCGCTTCACCAAGACCGGAGAATGGAACGGCGTCACCGTCATCGACGATTACGGCCATCATCCGGTCGAGATCGCGGCGGTGCTGAAGGCGGCGCGGGAATCCACCAACGGCAAGATCGTCGCCGTCGTGCAGCCGCATCGCTATACCCGCCTGCAGTCGCTGTTCGAGGAATTCTGCACCTGTTTCAACGATGCGGATGCGGTGGTCGTCGCCGATGTCTATGCTGCAGGCGAAACGCCGATCGAGGGCATCGACCGCGACCATTTCGCCGCGGGCCTGCGCGCCCACGGCCACCGCGAGGTCATCCCGCTGCCGACGGCGTCCGATCTCGCTGGCATCGTCAAGGGCGTGGCGAAGTCGGGCGATCTCGTCGTGTGCCTTGGCGCCGGCAACATCACGCAATGGGCATATGCGCTGCCCGGCGAATTGAAGGCGCTGGGGTAGGGCAGTGGGCTTCCCCGACATCACACCCGACCTCAAAGCCGCGATGCCCGATCTTCGCGGTCGGCTGCTGGCGAACCAGTCGCTGGCCGAACTCACCTGGTTTCGCGTCGGCGGTCCGGCGCAGGTGCTGTTCACGCCGGCGGACGAGGACGATCTCGCTTACTTCCTCGCGCATCTCGCAAGCGACATTCCCGTCTATGTCGTCGGCGTCGGCTCCAACCTGATCGTGCGCGACGGCGGCATGGCTGGCGTGGTGGTCCGTCTGGCGCCGCGCGCCTTCGGCGAGGCGAGCGCGAGCGGCGATGTCGTCACCGCGGGCGCGGCCGCGCTCGACAAGCGCGTGGCGGAAGTCGCCGCGTCCGCCAATATCGGCGGGCTCGAATTCTATTTCGGCATTCCCGGCACGATCGGCGGCGCGTTGCGCATGAATGCGGGCGCCAATGGCGGCGAGACCAGGGACGTGTTGATCGAGGCCCGAGGCGTGGGGCGCGACGGCACGAAGCACGTCTTCTCCAATGCCGACATGAAGTTCGTCTACCGCAACAGCGGCGTCGATCCCTCGGTCATCTTCACCTCCGCGCGTTTCCGCGGTGAGATCAGGGATGCCGAGGCGATCCGCGCGCGCATGGCGGAAGTGCAAACCCATCGCGAGACCGCGCAGCCGATCCGCGAAAAGACCGGCGGCTCGACCTTCAAGAATCCGCCCGGCCATTCCGCCTGGAAGCTGGTCGACGCCGCCGGCTGCCGCGGCCTGCGCGTCGGCGGGGCCGAGGTCTCCGAGATGCACTGCAATTTCCTGATCAATACGGGCAATGCCACCGCGCACGACATCGAGACGCTGGGCGAGACCGTGCGAGAACGTGTGAAGGCAAATTCCGGAATTGAGCTACACTGGGAAATCAAGCGGATTGGAATTTCCGCGTGAGTGTCATTCCGGGGCTCGCGAAGCGAGAGCCCGGAATCTCGAGATTCCGGGTTCGATGCTTCGCATCGCCCCGGAATGACGAACACAGACAGGTGACGGACCAAAGAACATGCGCATCACCATCCTCTTCGGCGGCTCCAACCGCGAACGTCTGGTTTCGGTCGCTTCAGCCCAGGCGCTGCATCAGGCGCTGCCCGAGGCCGATCTCTGGTGGTGGGACGTCGAGGACAAGGTGCATGTCGTGCAGTCCAGACAGCTGCTCGAACATGCCCGCCCGTTCGAGGACGAGTTCAAGCCGGGCACGTCAGGCATTCCGCTGGAGCGGGCGCTCGACCAGGCCAGGGCGGAGAACCGCGTGCTGGTGCTCAGCCTGCATGGCGGGCGTGCCGAGAACGGCGAATTGCAGGTGATGTGCGAAGCGCGCGGCGTGCCTTTCACCGGTTCGGGCTCGGCCTCCTCGCATCTCGCGTTCGACAAGTTCGCGGCCAAGCATTTCGCCACGCTTAGCGGCGTGACGCCGCCGGCCAACATTGCGCTGGACCAGATCGACGAGGCCTTCGCCGAGTACGGCCGGCTGATCGCAAAGCCTGCGAGGGATGGCTCGAGCTACGGCCTGATCTTCGTCAACGCCAGGCAGGATCTCGTCGCCGTCCGCAATGCCGCGAAGCACGAAGAGTACGTGATCGAACCTTACATCGCCGGCGTCGAGGCGACCTGCGGCGTGCTGGAGCGGCCGGACGGCACGATCATGTCGCTGCCGCCGATCGAGATCATTCCGGGCGAGGGCAGTTTCGACTACGCGGCGAAATATCTTTTGAAGTCGACCCAGGAGATCTGTCCCGGCCGCTTCGCACCCGAAATCACCGCCGCACTGAAGCAGCAGGCGATGCTGGCGCACCGGGCGATGTCGTGTACCGGCTATTCCCGTTCGGATTTCATCGTCTCGGACAAGGGGCTGATCTATCTCGAAACCAACACGCTGCCCGGGCTGACCAAGTCCTCGCTCTACCCCAAGGCGCTGAAGGCCGAGGGCATCGCGTTCGTCGACTTCCTGCGCGGCCTGGTCGAGCTCGCTGTGGCCGGTGTGCGAAAATAATTAGGACTGGTTAACGGCCGAACCGGCGAAACGGCCGGTTTTGGAACCCAAAACCGGTAAAATGCCGGATATTGCGGCATAAATGCCTCACAGGCCTGGGCAAAAAGCTCACGTCGTTAACGAACTTTACCTTTTGTTTACCAGGACGTCCGAAGGTTAACGCTGGCGGCGTATATGACGCTTTGGCTGCCGGCGCGTGGACCGTTGCGGGTGTTGTCACCTCCGGCGAACGCTCTGAAGGGGAGAGGTTTTCTTCTGCTGAAGACCAGCACCCGGCCCGGCAAGTCCGAGACGTCATGTTCGCCAGGACCCGCGCGATGTCGCGGGCAAACTGTTGACGAGCTCGTGCAATGGATGGAGCAGGAAGCCTCACTCGGTCGCTTTTCAGATCGCTGAGGCCCCAAGCTGACCTGAAGGCGGCCGCTATCGGAGCGGTCGTGCTTCTGCGCGAGTGGGTGCAGGACAAGCGTCTGGAACGAGTTCACGGCGCGCGTGCTGCAGCCGAGGAAAAGATTAAAACCAAAGCCCGGGCCAAAGCCGTCATCGAACGCGAGCCTCCGCCGCGGTTGGTCGCGCTGGTCGAGCGCTATCTGCCGCGCCGGGTCGGGATCAGCATGACGGTGCTGCTCCTGATCGGAAGCTGCGGCTTCGGTATCGTCAAAGGCGGCCATCTCCAGGATTTCATCACGGCGGTCAACGACACCCGTAACGCGCTGGCCAATTCCGCCGGCTTCCGCATCACCTCCGTCGTGATCAACGGCCGCAAGCAGCTCAGCCAGGACGAGATCCTTGCGATCGGCGGCGTCAGCGGCCGATCCTCGCTGCTGTTCCTCGACGCCGACGCCGTGCGCGACAAGCTCAAGGCCAATCCCTGGATCGCGGATGCGACCGTGCTGAAGCTGTATCCCGGCCAGCTCATGATCGAGCTCACCGAGCGCAAGGCGTTCGCGCTGTGGCAGGAGGCCGGCCGGCTCTCCGTCATCGCCGATGACGGCGCCGTGCTCGAACCCTATGTCTCGCGCCGCTTCCTGTCGCTGCCGCTCGTGGTCGGCAAGGGTGCCGAGACGCAGGCTCGCGATTTCCTCGCTTTGCTGGCGCGCTATCCGCAGGTCAATTCCATCACCAAGGCCGCGATCTTCGTCGGGGAGCGGCGCTGGAACCTGAGGCTCAAGGACGGCCTGGACATCCGCCTGCCCGAACAAGACGTCGGCAACGCGCTTGCGATGCTGTCCAGGCTCGACAAGGAGGACAAGCTGTTCTCCCGCGACATCGTCGCGGTCGACCTGCGCCTGCCCGATCGGCTGGTGGTGCAGCTGTCCGAGGACGCCGCCAAGGCGCGCGACGATTTGTTCAAGGACAAGAAGAAGAAAAAGGCCGGGGACGCTGCATGACCGGTCTTGATCGCACCCAGACACCGAAGACGCGCCCGATGCCGCACAAGCGCGGCGGCCTCGTCGCCTGCCTCGACATCGGCACCAGCAAAATCGCCTGCATGATCGCGCGGCTGAAGCCGTCGGCGCCGAGCGAAGCCCTGCGCGACCGGACCCATGCGGTGGAGCTGATCGGCTACAGCCAGATCCAGTCCCGCGGCATGAAGGCAGGCGCCGTGATCGATCTCGGCGAATGCGAGCAGGCGGTGCGACAGGCCGTCGGGCTTGCGGAGAAAATGGCCAAGGTGCGGGTCGAGTCCGTGCTGCTGTCGGTCTCCGGCGGCCGGCTCTCCGGTCAGCTGGTCGAAGCTGCGGCCGACATCCGCGGCGGCGCCGTGACGCCGGCCGATGTCAGCCGGGTCACCTCCACCGGCATGCGCCACGCCACCGGCGAAGGCCGCACCGTGCTGCACGCGCTGCCGATCGGCTACACGCTCGACGGCGTCAAGGGCATCCGCGATCCCCGCGGGATGGTCGCGCATCAGTTCGGCATCGACATGAATGTCGTCACCTGCGACGCCACGGTGGCGCGGAACCTGATGCTGGCGGTGGAACGCTGCCACATCAACGTCGAAGCCATGGCGGCAAGTCCCTATGTGGCAGGCTTGTCGGTGCTGACCGACGACGAGGCCGACCTCGGCGCTGCCGTCGTCGAGATGGGCGCGGGCACCACCACGATCGCGGTCTTTTCCGGCGGCCGCTTCGTGCATGCCGCGGGTTTTGCGGTCGGCGGGCAACACATCACGATGGATCTGGCGCGCGGACTCTCCGCGACCATTGCCGATGCCGAGCGAATCAAGACGTTATACGGGACCGTCATCACCGGCGGATCGGACTCGCGTGAGCTGATGTCTGTACCGACAGCCGGTGACGAGCAGGATCTGCCGCAGATCGTCTCCCGCGCTACCATCGCCAACATCGTCAAGCATCGTGCCGAGGAAGTCTTCGAAATGGTTCGGGACAAGCTGAAGGATTCGCCCTTCGCCTCGGAGCCCAACGGCCGCGTCGTGCTCTCAGGCGGGGCCTCGCAGCTCACCGGTCTCGTTGAGCTCGGAACGCAGATTCTCGGCCGGCCCGTGCGGGTCGGACGTCCGCTCGGTTTCGGCCGGCTGCCCAACGAGGCGAAGAACGCCGCCTTCGCGGTGCCGGCCGGACTGCTCGTCTACCCGCAATATGTTCACCACGAACATGTCGAACCGCGGCATACGCGGCAGCAGGTCAGGACGGGGACCGGCGGGTATTTCGGAAAGGTCGGACGATGGCTACGCGAGGGCTTCTGATGACTCCTTCCCGCAATATTCGATTTTCACCAACTCCCGCGGCCGCCGGCCGGGGCGAACCCACGCGCGCGTGATCGAGAGGCAAACATGACCATCAGCATCAATGTTCCTGATATTCACGAACTGAAGCCCCGCATCACCGTGTTCGGCGTCGGCGGCGCCGGTGGTAACGCCGTCAACAATATGATCACGGCGGGCCTCCAGGGCGTCGACTTCGTGGTCGCCAACACCGACGCGCAGGCGCTGACGATGTCGAAGGCGCAGCGCATCGTGCAGATGGGCACGGCGGCCACGCAAGGGTTGGGCGCAGGTTCGCAGCCGGTCGTCGGCGCGGCCGCAGCCGAAGAGGTGATGGACGAGCTCCGCGACCATCTCTCGGGCGCCAACATGGTGTTCGTCACCGCCGGCATGGGCGGCGGCACCGGCACCGGTGCGGCTCCCGTGATCGCCAAGATCGCGCGCGAGATGGGCATCCTCACCGTCGGCGTCGTGACCAAGCCCTTCCACTTCGAGGGCGGCCGCCGCATGCGCACCGCGGAAGCGGGCATCAACGAGCTGCACAAGGTCGTCGATACGCTGCTGATCATCCCGAACCAGAACCTGTTCCGGGTCGCCAACGAGAAGACCACCTTCGCCGACGCCTTCGCGATGGCCGACCAGGTGCTCTATTCGGGCGTTGCCTGCATCACCGACCTCATGGTGAAGGAAGGCCTGATCAATCTCGACTTCGCCGACGTCCGCGCCGTCATGCGCGAGATGGGCAAGGCGATGATGGGCACGGGCGAAGCCTCCGGCGACAAGCGCGCGCTGACCGCCGCCGAAGCCGCGATCGCCAACCCGCTGATCGACGATAGCTCGATGAAGGGCGCCAAGGGCCTCCTGATCTCCATCACCGGCGGCAAGGATCTCACTTTGTTCGAGGTCGACGAAGCTGCGACCCGCATCCGCGAGGAAGTCGACCAGGACGCCAACATCATCGTCGGCGCCACCTTCGACGAAGCCCTCGACGGCCTGATCCGCGTCTCGGTCGTCGCGACCGGCATCGAACAGGCCGCGATCGCGCGCAACAGCCAGGCGACCAGCGCTCCCGTCGCGAATCCTGCTCCGCAGGCGCAGCAGGCTCCCGCTGCTCCGGCCGCGGCTGCCGAGAGCCGTCTTGCCGATCTGACCGCACGGCTGCGCGCCGACAATCAGCGCATGGCCGAGCGCGCCCAGAAGTTCGAAGCGCAGACCCCGGCCGCCGGAACGGGTCAGTTTGCCGCCGCTCCCACGGCTCCGCGTCCGAACGTGGAGCGCGCTGCGCTTGCCGCCATCGCCGCCGCCGTTGCCGACGTACCGCAGGCTCCCGCGCCGATGCAGACCTATGGCGACGTCACCGTGCGCCCGATCGCGCAGAAGCCCACGCTGTTCCCGGAGCCCGAGCAGGCGCCGATGGCCATGCATGAGCCGATGACGCCGGAAACCTTCATCCCGCCCCAGGCCGAGCGTGCGCCGGTCCGTACACCGCGGATGCCGCGTATCGAGGAACTTCCGATGCCCGCCCAGGCCGAGCTTCGCCAGGCCCGCGGCGAGGTCGAGGAGGAGACCCCGCAGAAGACCCGGCTGTCGCTGCTGCAGCGCCTTGCCAATGTCGGCCTCGGCCGTCGTGACGAGGAGAGCGAGGCGCCGATCGCGGCCCGCACCGCCGGTCCCGCGATGCCGCCGCTGCCCGATCGCCGCCCTCAGAAGACCGTGGCGCAGCAAATCGCTTCCGCCGAGCCGGTGTCCGAGTATGCCCGTCGTCCCGCGCCGCAGGGCCTGGACATGCACGGCCGTCCTGCGCCTGTTGCCCCGGCGCCACAGGGAGACGACCATCTTGATATCCCGGCCTTCCTGCGGCGGCAGGCGACCTGAGGATTGTTACAATAAGGCAGACGAAAAAAGGTCCCGGCGGGAAGCTTGCCGGGACCTTTTCTTTTGCCCCGTGCATACCCGGATTGCGTAGCCAAGCAACTGATTTTAAATAATTAATTACATATTCGATGGTTCAGTAAAACTACCGAAAACGGTCCCGAACTCCGGTCCAATTTGGTTAAGCCTTGGCGCTAATACGGCGGGTTTGGGGTAACAATCGGTAAAAAAGCGTGAGTTGGCGCTGTTTGAGGCAGTGACTATGGTTTGCCGTGACTTGGGGATACGGATTCGGAAGCGAGCGGTCTAGGCCGCTCAGTCGGGTCAGTATAAGTCACGGTGGTCGTAGTGGGGCGGTTCCTGATGAAATTTAGCCGGCAAACAACGCTTCGTGCGCAAGCCAGTGTGGCAGGCGTCGGCGTTCATTCCGGTCTTCCCGTCACGCTCACGCTTGGACCCGCGCCTGTCGACGCGGGCTTTGTTTTTATCCGCACCGGGCTTGAGGGAAGCGACCGCGAAGTTCAGGCCACCGCCGAGCAGGTGATCGCGACCGATTTCGCCACCGTCCTCGGTGATCGCGACGGTCCGCTGGTTTCCACCGCCGAGCATGTGCTTGCTGCACTGCGGGGCATGGGCGTCGACAACGCCATCATCGAGATCGACGGGCCGGAAGTGCCGATCATGGACGGCAGCGCCGCGGCCTTCGTTGCGGCGATCGACCAGGCCGGCATCGTGACCCAGCCGGCACAGCGCCGCTTCGTTCAGGTTTTGAAGCCGATCTCGGTCAAGATCGGCGACTCCTTCGGCGAGATCCGGCCCTATGCCGACGGGTTCCGCGCCGAGGTCGAGATTAACTTCACGAATCCTGTCATCGGCCAGCAGAGCTACGCCTTCGACCTCAACCCGGAGCGTTTCCGCCGCGAAGTCGGCCGGGCCCGGACTTTCGGTCTGATGTGCGACGTTGCGCGGCTCTGGAGCGCCGGCTATGCGCTCGGCGCCTCCTTCGACAATACCGTCGTGTTCGACGAGGAGCGGCTGCTCAACACCGAAGGCCTGCGCTACGCCGACGAATGCGCCCGCCACAAGGTGCTGGACGTGATTGGTGACCTTGCTCTGGCGGGTCTGCCGCTGCTCGGCGCCTACCGCTCGGTTCGTGGCGGCCACAAGCTCAATCACGCCGTCCTGACCGCGCTGCTCGCCGACCGCACCGCCTGGCGGGTGGTCGAGGGCGAAGCAGCCCGCCGCACCACGCGTCCGGTGGCCGAAACCGGTCGCGGCATCGTCGGTGGCCGGGTCGCCGCGGTCTACGGGCCAGACGTTTCCTAAAAGAGAGACGGATCCTGAAGCGAACGTTTCCTAAAAGAGAGACGGGTCCTGAACAGACCCGTCGCCACAGGCGTTTGGCGGCGGCTTTCCCCGGGAAACTCCTGGTAACGATGATCGGCTAGGATTGCGGCGCGTTCGCCTTAATCCGGGCGGAATGCCTGCCTATCCGGGTTGGTTGAAGATCGTTTTTCGGTTACACCGGCGTGGTCGCACGGCAGGCACCACGGCTATATTTCGCGCCCAGGACGGGGTTCATGGGCTGGCGGACACCGCACCACAGGGCGTCAGGGCAATACTCATGTCGGCACAGCGTATGACGCGCGGATATCGTCAAGTCCCGTCTCGAGAAGTCTCGTCTCGAGTCCGCGGGCTGCTTCAGGTTGTCGCCCTCTTCGTGCTCGCGCTGCCGCTGGCCGGCTGCGGCACCGGCGCGCTTTGGGACAAGTTCACCGCCAAGGACGACACCTTCGTCGAGGAGCCCGCTGACAAGATCTACAATGAGGGCCTGTACCTCATGAACGAGAAGAAGGACATGAAGGCGGCGAACAAGAAGTTCGAAGAGGTCGACCGCCAGCATCCTTATTCCGACTGGGCCCGCAAATCGTTGTTGATGTCGGCCTACGCGTCCTACCAGGGCGGCGATTATGACAGTTGCATCGGCGCCGCCACCCGCTACGTCACGCTGCATCCCGGCAGCCCGGATGCGGCCTACGCGCAATATCTGATTGCCGCCTCGCATTACGACCAGATTCCGGACATCAGCCGCGACCAGACCCGCACCGAGAAGGCGATCGCCTCGCTGGAAGAGGTGGTGCGCAAATATCCGACCTCCGAATATGCGACCTCGGCCAAGGCCAAGATCGAAGGTGCGCGCGACCAGCTCGCCGGCAAGGAAATGAACGTCGGCCGCTATTACGCGCAGAAGCGCGACTACACGGCGGCGATCAACCGCTACAAGGCCGTGGTGACGCAGTACCAGACCACCCGCCATGTCGAGGAGGCGCTGTACCGCCTGACCGAGGCCTATATGGCGATCGGCATCGTCGGCGAGGCCCAGACGGCTGCCGCCGTGCTCGGGCACAATTTTCCTGACAGTCGCTGGTACAAGGACGCCTATAATCTTGTAAAATCAGGCGGTCTCGAACCGAGCGAGAATCAGGGGTCCTGGATTAGCAAGACCTTCAAGAAAATGGGTCTCGGCTAGGAAATAGAATTCCATGCTGGCGCGTCTGTCGATCCGTGACATCGTCCTGATCGAACGGCTCGATATCGAATTCGCAACCGGCCTCGCGGTTTTGACCGGCGAGACCGGTGCGGGCAAATCCATCCTGCTCGATGCCTTTGCGTTGGCGCTCGGCGGCCGCGGCGATGCCGGCCTCGTGCGCCACGGCGCGGAGCAGGGGCAGGTTACTGCCGTGTTCGATATCCCCAAGAATCACCCTGCAGCGAAGATCCTCGCGGAGAACGGGCTGGAGGATACCGGCGAGATGATTCTCCGCCGGGTCCAGCTCGCCGACGGCCGCACCCGCGCCTTCATCAACGACCAGGCGATCAGCGTGCAGACGCTGAAGGCGGTCGGTGCTGCCCTGGTCGAGATCCACGGCCAGCACGACGAGCGCGCGCTGGTCGATGCCGCCACCCACCGCCGCCTGCTCGACGCCTTCGCCGGTCTCGAAAAGGATGTCTCGGCGGTCGAGGCGCTCTGGGACGCCCGCCGCACCGCCAACACCGCGCTGGAGGAGCATCGCGCCGGCATGGAGCGCGCTGCGCGCGAAGCCGATTACCTCCGTCACGCCTCCGACGAATTGAAGCAGCTCGCGCCCAGGGATGGCGAGGAGACCTCGCTGGCGTCCCGTCGGACCACCATGATGCAGGGCGAGAAGATCGCCTCCGACCTGCGCGAGGCGCAGGAGGCGGTCGGCGGCCACCATTCGCCGGTCGCCTCGCTCTCGGCCGCCGTGCGCCGGCTGGAGCGCCGCGGCGTCAACGCGCCGGCGCTGGTCGAGCCCGCGGTGAGGGCGATCGACATCGCGATCAACGCGCTGGAGGAAGCCGACCAGCATCTGCAGGCGGCGCTTGCCGCGACCGATTTCGATCCCTCAGAGCTCGAACGCATCGAGGAGCGCCTGTTCGCGTTGCGCGCCGCCTCGCGCAAATATTCGACGCCGGTCGACGGGCTCGCCGCGCTTGCCGCCAGATATGCCGCCGATGTCGTTCTGATCGATGCCGGCGCCTCACGGCTGAAGAAGCTGGACCAGGCCGCGATCGAGGCCGATGCGCGCTATGCGGCGGCGGCCAAGAAGCTGTCGATGGCGCGGCAGAAATCCGCGGAGAAGCTCAACAAGGCGGTCAATGCCGAGCTCGCGCCGCTCAAGCTCGAACGCGCCAAGTTCATGACCCAGGTCCAGACCGACGAGGCAGCTCCAGGCCCGCAAGGGTTCGACCGCGTCGAGTTCTGGGTGCAGACCAACCCGGGCACCAAGCCAGGGCCGATGATGAAGGTCGCCTCCGGCGGCGAGCTGTCGCGTTTCCTGCTGGCGCTGAAGGTCGTGCTGTCCGACCGCGGCTCGGCGCCGACTTTGGTGTTCGACGAGATCGACACCGGCGTCGGCGGCGCGGTCGCGGACGCGATCGGCGGACGGCTGGCGCGGCTCGCCGGCAAGGTCCAGGTGATGGCCGTGACGCACGCCCCGCAGGTCGCCGCCCGTGCCGACCAGCATCTGCTGATCTCCAAGGACGCGCTGGACAAGGGCAAGCGCGTCGCCACCCGCGTCAATGCGCTCGCCGCCGACCACCGCCGCGAGGAGATCGCGCGGATGCTCGCCGGCGCCGAGATCACCGCCGAGGCGAGGGCTGCCGCGGACCGGCTGCTCAAGGCGGCGACGGCTTGATTTCGTGTCCCGGACGCGCGCAAGCGCGAGCCGGGACCCAGAATGTCGCCCCGATGGGCCCCGGCTCTGCAGCGCACCGCCAAAGAAGCGCTGCGCTGCGTCCGGGGCGCGAGACCTCAACCCACCTTTACCCTCCCGCCCGCTCCATCGTATCCAAGCACCATGGCCAGAGCAGCAAAATCGAAACCAGCACCGCTTCGCGACGTCGCCGACCTCACCAAGGCGCAGGCCAAGGTCGAGCACATGCGGCTCGCGCTCGAGATCGAGGGGCATAACGAACGCTACTATCAGGACGACGCGCCCACCGTCACCGACGCCGCGTATGACGCGTTGCGCCAGCGCTTCAACGCGATCGAGAAGCGGTTTCCGGAATTCGTCAGCGCGGACTCGCCGTCGCAGAAAGTCGGTGCTGCACCATCAGGCCGCTTCAAGAAGGTGCGGCATGCCGTCCCCATGCTGTCGCTCGACAACGCCTTTGCGGAAGAGGATCTGCGCGACTTCGTCGGCCGCATCGTGCGCTTCCTGAAGCTCGACGACGACAGAATCGATTTTTCCGCCGAGCCGAAGATCGACGGCCTCTCGATGTCGCTGCGCTATGAGGGCGGCGAGCTCGTCACCGCCGCGACGCGCGGCGACGGCGCGGTCGGCGAGGACGTCACCGCCAATATCCGCACGCTCGAGGACGTGCCGCAAAAGCTGAAGGGCCGCAACGTCCCAGACATCTGCGAGGTGCGCGGCGAGGTCTACATGACCAAGAAGGCCTTCCTGGCGCTCAACGAGCGGCAGAAGGCGGAAGGCGGCACCATCTTCGCCAATCCGCGCAATTCGGCCGCGGGCTCGCTCCGGCAGAAGGATCCGACCATCACCGCCTCGCGCCCCCTCGGCTTTTTCGCCTATGCTTGGGGTGAGATGAGCGCGATGCCGGAGGGCACGCAGAGCGGCATGATCGGTTGGTTCGAGCGCTGCGGCTTCAAGACCAACCCGCTGACGAAGCTCTGTCACTCCGTCGAGGAGCTGCTGGCGTTTCATCATGCGATCGAGGAGCAGCGCGCAAAACTCGACTACGACATCGACGGCGTCGTCTACAAGGTGGACCGCATCGACTGGCAGGAGCGGCTCGGCTTCGTCTCGCGCACGCCGCGCTGGGGCATCGCCCACAAATTCCCGGCCGAGCGCGCCACGACGGTGTTGCGCGACATCGAGATCCAGGTCGGTCGCACCGGCTCGTTCACGCCGGTGGGCAAGCTCGAACCGGTCGGCGTCGGCGGCGTGATCGTGCAGAATGTCACGCTGCACAACGAGGACTACATCAAGGGCATCGGCAGCAAGGGCGAGGTGCTGCGCGAGGGCCGCGACATCAGGATCGGCGACACCGTCGTGATCCAGCGCGCCGGCGACGTCATCCCGCAGGTGGTGGACGTCGTCCTCGACAAGCGGCCGAAGGCTGCCAAGGAGTTCGAATTTCCGAAGAAGTGCCCGTGCCCGCTGCACACCGACGTCGTGCGCGGGGAGACCGCGGCAGGCGAGGAGGGCTCACGCGCCCGCTGCACCGGCGAGTTCGCCTGCCCCTATCAGAAGATCGAGCATCTGAAGCTGTTCGTGTCGCGGCGCGCCTTCGATATCGACGGTCTTGGCGAGAAGCAGCTCCAGTACTTCTTCGACGAGGGCTTTGTGAAGGAGCCAGCCGACATCTTCACGCTGGAAAAGCGCAACGCAAAACTCAAGCTCGAGGACATCGAGGGTTACGGCGCAACCTCGGTGCGCAATCTGTTCGGCGCGATCGAGAGCCGTCGGAAGATCGCGCTGGAGCGCTTTATCTATGCGCTCGGCATGCGCCATATCGGCGAGACCACGGCGCGGGCGCTGGCACGCGGCTACGGCTCCTGGGACGCCTTCCACGATGCCAGCCTCAAGGTCGCCAAGGGCGACGAGGAGGCGATGGCCGAGATGGACGCGCTCGACCAGATCGGCGAGACCGTGATCAAGAGCATCGCCGACTATTTCGGCGAGAGCCACAATCGCGGCATTGTCGAGCGGCTGACCAAAGAGGTCGAGATCATCGACGCCGAAAAGCCGAAGAGCAATTCTGCCGTCGCCGGCAAGACCGTGGTGTTCACGGGCTCGCTGGAGAAGATGACGCGCGACGAGGCCAAGGCCACCGCTGAGCGGTTAGGCGCAAAGGTGTCCGGATCGGTGTCCAAGAAAACCGATCTCGTCGTCGCCGGTCCAGGCGCGGGTTCGAAGCTCGCGGAAGCCACCAGGCATGGCGTCAAGGTGCTGACCGAGGACGAGTGGCTGACGCTGATCGGGGAGTGAGGGGGCGCGCTGGCGCGTCTCGCTCCGCCGTCATTCCCCGCGAAGGCGGGGAATCCAGTATTCCAGAGACAGTGCAAGGGTACGGAGAAGCAGCGGCGTACTGGATCCCCGCCTTCGCTGGCATGACACCGAGAGTGTTGGAACGGCCGTCGCTCGCCATCCCTCACATCATCCCGCTCTCTTCCTCTTCCGCCTGCTCGATCAGCGTCTCGCTCACCATGACCTCGCGGCGGGGTACGACGAAGATCATCGTGCAGGCGCAGAGCAGGGAGATCGCCAGCACCGCGGCGGTGAGCGGCAGCGTGGTCGCGGAATGGCCGCCGAGATAGGCGCCGAATTGCGACATGAGCGCGCCGATGCCCTGCTGGAGAAAGCCCATCGCACCTGACGCGGTGCCGGCGGCCTCGGGACGGACGCTGATCGCGCCGGCGGCGGAGTTCGCCATCACGAAGGCATTGCCGACCATCACGATCATCTGCGTGCCGAACAGCCAGGCGGGTGCCTCGTTCCAGCCGGTGAAACTCCACAGCAGGTTCAACAGGCTGCCGCAAAGCTGGAGCGCGAGGCCGAACCAGATCAACTTCTCCAACGAGTGCCTGGGCGCGAAGCGCACGCAGAGCAGATTGCCGACGAGATAGGCAAAACCCGTCGTCGCGAACCACGCGCCGTATTCAGCGCTGGTCCTGCCCATCTGCGTCACCACGATATAGGGGCCGCCGCCGGCGAAGGTGAAGATGATCTGCGAGGCCAGCACCTGGCACATCACGTAGCCGACGAAGGCGCGGTTGCGCATCAGGATGCCGACGTCGCCGCGAAAGCCGCTGCCGGCGGCGCGGTCTCGGCGGGTCTCAGGCAGCGCGAATGCGATGCCGACGGCGACAATGATCGCGGCGACGGTGATGGCGTAGAAGATCGCGCGCCAGCCGAATGCGGTCTCGATCAGGCCGCCGGTGAGCGGGGAGACCATCTGCCCGATCATCAGCGCCGCGATGACGAGGCTGATCATCGAGGCGACGCGATCGCGCTCGTAGATGTCGCGGATGATGGCGCGGCTCACCACCATGCCGGCTGCGCCGCCCAGCGCCTGGAAAAAGCGCGCGGCGATCAGCTGCGGCAGGGTTTCCGCGAAGATGCAGGCGACGCTGGCGACCACCATCAGCGCCAGTCCTCCGAGCAGCACCGGTCGTCGCCCGAAACGGTCCGACAGCGGGCCCATGATCAGTTGCGACAGCGCGATGCCGACCATGTACAGCGAGACTGTCATCTGCGCGGCCGAGATGTCGCTGCCAAATGTCGTCGCCAGCACCGGCAGCGCCGGAACCAGCATGTAAAGCGAGATCGGCGCGATGCCGGTCATGACGACGAGCAGCAGCAAAACCACGCGCGAGGTCGCGAGGTTGTGTTGCGCCGTTTCCGGCGGCTTGCTGATCATGCCGTGCATGCGTGTCCGTCTCGCAGAAATTCGAATCGGACTGTAGCGCGCTCGCGCAAGACGCATATCGGCGTTTCGGAATGCGGCTATACGGATTCCGGGACGGTTATAATGGCGGCGCGATGAGGACGGATTTGGCGCGCTGCTCGCGTCAAAAACTCGGTATCATCGCCCGGCTTGACCGGGCGATCCAGTACGCCGCGGCGTCTCCGCATACGTTTGCTGTCTCTGGAATACTGGATTCCCCGCCTTCGCGGGGAATGACAGCGGGGGTGGAAATGAGCATTGCGCAAATCGCGTGGTGCTATGCGTCGAGACCGTGAACGACGCGCTTACGCCTTCAACTCCGCCGTGGCCTGGTCCAGCCAGGCCTTCGTCGTCGCGTCCAGCGCTGGCCGCACCTCGGCCCTGACGCGCGCGTGGTAGGCGTTGAGCCAGTCGAGCTCGTCCTTGCCCAGCATGCCGACATCGATCAGCCGGCGGTCGATCGGTGCCAGGGTCAGCGTCTCGAACGCGTTCATCGATTTTTCCGCGCCTTTGATGTCGGCAGCGACCACCAGTTCGAGGTTCTCGATGCGGATGCCGAAACCGTCGGTCTTGTAGTAGCCGGGCTCGTTGGACAGGATCATGCCGCGCTTCAGCGGCGTGGTGCCGAGCTTCGATATCCGCGCCGGTCCTTCGTGCACCGAGAGATAGCTGCCGACGCCGTGGCCGGTGCCATGCTCGAAATCGACGCCGGCGGCCCAGAGATATTGCCGTGCCAGTGTGTCGAGCTGCGCGCCGGTGGCGCCATCGGGAAATATCGCCCGCGCGATCGCGATGTGACCGCGCAGCACACGCGTGAAGCGGTCGCGCATCTCGTCGGTCGGCTCGCCCACGGCCATGGTCCGGGTGACGTCGGTGGTGCCGTCTTCGTATTGTGCACCTGAATCGATCAGCAGCAGATCGCCGGGTACGATCCGCCGGTTGCTCTTGCGGGTGACGCGGTAGTGCACGATCGCGCCATTCGGGCCGGTGCCCGATATGGTCGGGAACGACACGTCCTTCAGTGCGCCGGTATCGCGGCGGAACGTCTCCAGTGCCTCGACCGCGTCGATCTCGGTGAGCTTGCCGCTTGCCGCCTCGCGGTCGATGAAGGCGAGGCAGCGTGCCAGCGCTACGGCGTCGCGCCGGTGCGCCGTTTGCGTGCCCTTGATCTCGGTCGTGTTCTTGACCGCCTTGAGCAGCGCGATCGGATCGCTGCCGCGCACCGGCTTGCCGCCAGCACCCGTGATTAACCGGCTGAGGGCGTCGGCCGCGGTCGCATTGTCGAGCGCGATCGATCCACCGCTCTTGGCGAGCGCCATCAGCGTCGGCGCCATCGCATCGGGCTCGCGCACCTCGGCGGACTGCTCGAGATGGTCGCGGGTCAAATTTGAGAGCTTGCGGTGATCGATGAAGATGGTGGGACGACCGTCCTTCGGCACCAGCGCATAGGACAGCGGCAGCGGCGTATGCGCGACGTCGGCGCCGCGGATGTTGAAGGTCCAGGCCACGGCATGGCTGTCGGACAGCACCAACGCATCGACGCCGAGCTTGCCGATCTCGCTTCTGATCTGCGTCAGCTTCTCGGCTTCAGTCACGCCGGCATGTTGCATCCCGTGCACCGTGACCGGCGCAATCGGCGGCTGTGGCCGGTCCTGCCAGATCGCATCGACCGGATTGCTGTCGACGGCGACCAATTCGGCACCGGCCTTGGCGCAGGCGGCGGACAAACGCTCGGCTGCCGCAAAAGTGTGCAGCCACGGATCAAATCCTAGGCGGTCGCCGGCCTTCAGGTGTGCCGATATCCAGCTTTCCGGCGGGGGATCGATCAGAGATTCCACGGCCCACGCCCTTGAATCGACCTGCTTGGCCGCCTGGATCGTGTAGCGACCATCGACGAACAATGCGGCCTCGTGCGTCAGCACCACCGCCAGTCCCGCCGAGCCCGTAAAACCGGTCAGCCAGGCCAAACGCTCTTCGGACGGCGGCACGTACTCATTCTGCTGCTGATCGGCGCGTGGAATCACGAAACCGGTCAGCTTGCGGCGGGCGAGTTCTTCACGGAGCGCGGCCAGCCGCGCCGTCAATGCGACGCCGGCCTCGGGCTCCTCGAATGTCTGGAAGTGCGCTTCGAACATGGTGGATCACTTTAGGATCATGCGGATCAGTCCGCAATGTAGACGCATTTGAGGTCGCATCTGGCATGGACTGTGCTTGAACAAGTTCCATTCGAATTGAGTGGAGTACAGGATGCGGCAGTTGCGCTTCGTCCGGATAACAGGGAAATTCGAGCAAGTTGTTCATCTCAACGACGAGGGGACACTCGATGCCAGCGTTCACGTTTGAGAAGATTACGCCGCCGGTGCGCCGCGCCCCGGCTCCGGCAGCACCGAAGAAACCGCGCGGCCTCATCAACCAGATGATCGACCGTTTCGCTGAACGCCGCGCGAGGCGCGCCTCGCAGGCCGAGCGCGCGATGCGCCGGGACGAGAAGGCCGCAAAGTAGCGGCACCTACGGCAGCCCCCCGACTCACCCCATCTTCCGCAGCAACAGGCTGCTCCACCCCTCGATCCGCAAGTGCTTCAGAGGCACGAGGCCGCGCGCGCGGTAGGCGGCGATCACGGCGGGGACCTGGGGCGTCAACAGGCCGGAGAGGATGACGCGCCCGCCAGGTGCGAGGTGCCGCGTCAACGGGCCCGCCAATTGCCGTAACGGATTGGCAAGGATGTTGGCCAGCACCAGGTCGAACGGGCCGCATCTGCCGAAATCAGCCGCCGCGAAGCCGGTGGCGCGGATTGCTCGCACATGGTGACCGACCTCGTTCAACGCGGCGTTCTCGGCTGCCACCTTGACCGAGGCCGGGTCGATGTCGGAGGCCAGCACCGCGCGATGCAGCACCTTCGCCGCCGCTATCCCCAGCACGCCGGTCCCGGTGCCGAGGTCGAGCACGCGGCCGGGCCGGGTGCTTTTCAGGACATGGTCAAGCAGGAGTAAACAGCCGCGCGTGGTACCGTGATGGCCGGTGCCGAAGGCGAGAGCCGCCTCGATCTCGACGGCGAGCTTGTTCGGCGCCACGCGGTCGCGATCATGGCTGCCGTGGACGACGAAGCGTCCGGCCGGCACCGGGACGAGATCTTCCAGGCTCGCCTTGACCCAGTCCCTGGCTTCGACGGTGTCGAAGACCAGCGTGTCCGCGATCTCATTTCCTGCTGCGGTTGCAACGAGTTCGCGCAGCCAAGCCCGGTCCGGCGCGTTCGCGAAATGCAGCGCAACGTCCCACTGTCCGTTCGGCTGCTCGAAGGCGGCGACCGCCGCATCGTCCTCGAAGAACATTTCGGTGAGGACGTCGACAATGCGCCTGGCGGCGATCTCGCCGCCGATCGAAAAACTGGCGCGATGGGTGGGGGAAGGCTGCATTCTCTGGGTTCCGTCCGGTTCAATTTTTGGAACTTTTGTTCCCAATTTTTCGCTTAACTTGCATTCACGAGGTTAACCCGACCTCAGGTTGTGCCACGTAGATTTGCGGGTGTTGGGCAACCCACACAGTTCGAAATGGAATAGGAGGCGAGACTTGAAGCGCATGATTTTGAAGTTCTGGACCGACGATTCAGGTGCAACCGCAATCGAGTACGGCCTGATCGCAGCCGGTATCGCGCTGGCGATCATCACCGTGGTGAACGGCCTGGGCACCACCCTGAACGACAAGTTCACTTCGATTAGCAGCTCCTTGAAGTAATTTCCGCCTTCCATTTCCCGGCGAGGCCAATTCTCCATACGACTGCTTTCGAGCCGCGCCCGTCGGGGGAATTGCCCCCTGGCGGGCGAAGTCGTTTTTGGGAATTGGCTTGCACAGAATGCCCACAGGCTATCCGCTGGTTTTTCCGGACTTTGTCCACGGATTATCCCGCCGTTCATCCCCGGATTTTCCACCAATTTGTACCAAGCTTGGAGGGGCGTAACCCAGCGCCCTTTCACAGCTCTGCCAACAGGCTGTCCACAGCTTATCCACGGGCTTATCCACGACTTCCGAACAGCGACCGGTGATCCCTCAGGATTGCCTGCGCGGCGTTGTGGCCGGGCGCGCCGGTGACGCCGCCGCCGGGATGGGCGCCGGAGCCGCAGTGATAGAGGCCCCTCACGGGTCCGCGATAATCGGCGTGGCCCAGCATCGGCCGGGCCGAGAACAGCTGGTTCAGCGTCAGCGCACCGTGGAAGATGTCGCCGCCGAGCAGGCCGAACTGCCGTTCGAGATCGAGCGGTGACAGGATTTGGCGGCCGAGCACGCTGGTCGCAAAACCCGGCGCGTATTTGTCCACCGTCGCGATCATGAGGTCGGCGACCTCGTCGCGATGGTCGTCCCACGACTTTCCATCGGGAAGCTCCGGCGCGACATGCTGGCAGAACAGGCTCGCGACATGTTGTCCTGCGGGCGCGAGCGTATCGTCGAGCGTCGAGGGGATCAGCATTTCCACGACGGGCTCTCGGCTCCAGCCGTGCGCGCGGGCATCGAGAAAGGCGCGGTCCATGTAGCCGAGACTGGGAGCCAGGATGATGCCGGAGGTGAGATGATCGCCGACGCCCGGCAGTGCCGTGAAGGAGGGCAGGCGGTCCAGTGCCACGTTCATGCGGAAGGTGCCGGAGCCGTTCTTCCAGTGCCGGATGCGGTCGAGAAAGTTTTGGGGAAGCGCATCGGCGGCGACCAGCCGCGTATAGAGCAGCTTCGGATTGACGTTGGATGCGACATATCTCGCGCGGATGGTCGTGCCGTTCTCCAGCGCTACGCCGACCGCGCGGTCGCGCTCGAGGATGACCTCGCGCACGCCCGCATCGGTGTCGATCACGACGCCGCGGTCGCGTGCGGCGCGCGCCATGGCCTGCGTGATCGCGCCCATGCCGCCGATGGCGTGACCCCAGACGCCCTTCTTGCCGTTCACCTCGCCAAACGCGTGATGCAGCATCACATAGGCCGAGCCCGCGGCGTAAGGGCTGGCATAATTGCCGACGATGGCATCGAAGCCGAACAGCGCCTTGATCAGATCGTGCTCGAAACGTTCGTCCAGCATCTCGCCAGCCGAGCGGGTGAAGAGATCGAGCAGGCTGCGGCTCTGCTCCAGCGACAGCCCGCGCAGGATATTGGCGCTCTGGAATGCGTTCACGGCCTCGCGGATCGATGCCGTGCCGAAACCATCGAGCAGGTTGGGCGGCGCGCGCAGCACGAACTGCCGAAGCACGTCGGCGATATCTTCCAGCTCGCGCGAAAACCCGTCGAGCGCGTTTGCGTCGCGCGCGCTCAGCCGTGCGACGGACGCCTGCGTCCGCCCCTCGCCGGTGAGAAGATAGCTGCCGTCTGCCGCGGGCAGAAAATTCTGCGCGCGCCGTTCGACGATCCTGAGGCCCTGTTCGGCCAGCTTCAAGTCGCGGATCACCTGCGGATTGAGCAGGCTCACAGTGTAGGCCGCGACCGAATTGCGGAAGCCCGGATGAAATTCCTCCGTGACCGCGGCCCCGCCGACCACCTTGCGGCGCTCGACCACGCGCACGCGCAAGCCGGCCATCGCGAGATACGCCGCGCAGGTGAGGCCGTTATGGCCAGCGCCGATGATGATGACGTCGGTTTCGGTCATGCGCCCCTGGTGCTGTCATTCCGGGATTCGCGAAGCCCGAACTGTGGTGCGGGCTCCGCACCGGAGAATCTCGAGGTTCCGGGTTCGATGCTGCGGCCGCGCTTCGCGGTCCCGTCGCATCGCCCGGCACGACCGTCTTATATCAAGCATTTCCCGCTGCAACATCACGAGACCCTTTATTGCCCGTTCAGGCGCCTTGTGCTCCATTGCGCGCGCCCGGCACCCGCCGGGATTATGCCGGAGCTTCCATGGATTCGATCGTGCAACCCGCCGCCACGGAGCAGTCATCCTCGTCACGCAACCGGCTGCTGCTGACGGTCTACACCGCAGCGATCTTCGTCAGCGCGCTGTTGCTGTTCTCGGTGCAGCCGCTGTTCACCAAGATGGTCCTGCCGCGGCTCGGCGGCTCGCCGGCGGTGTGGTCGGTGGCGATGGTGTTCTTCCAGTCGTTGCTGCTGGCGGGCTACGCCTATGCGCATGTGTTGATGCAGGTGAGGAATCGCATCGTTCCGGTGGTGGTGCATCTCCTGCTGCTGATCGCGGCCTTCGCCACGCTGCCGCTCGGCATCGCGTCCGCCTATGGCGATCCGCCCGCTTCGGGCTACGCGATCTGGCTGCTTGGCCTGTTCGTGATCTCGATCGGACTGCCGTTCTTCGCGCTCGCCGCCAACAATCCGTTGCTGCAGGCCTGGTTCGTCCGCACCGGGCATCCTGCCGGACATGACCCCTATTTCCTCTATGCGTCCTCCAACATCGGCAGCTTCCTCGCCCTGCTGTCCTATCCATTCCTGCTGGAGCCGATGTTCACGCTGCACACGCAGAACCGGCTCTGGACCGGCGGTTACGGCATTCAGATCGTCCTGATCGCCGCCTGCGGCGTGCTGCTGTTGCGCTCGCCGAAGCTCGCCATGGTCGATGTGCGAACCGAGGATTTGAATGCGCCTGCGCCCGGTTTCATGACGCGGCTGCGCTGGATATTCCTCGCCGGAGTGCCGTCCGGCCTGCTCATCGCCGTCACCGCGCACATCTCGACCGACGTTGCGGCAGCGCCGCTGCTGTGGGTGCTGCCGCTGTCGCTGTATCTCTTGACCTGGGTGGTGGTGTTCCAGTCGCGGCCGCTGCTGCCGCACAAATGGATGCTGATGCTCCAGCCGGTCGCGATCGCGGGCGTCGTCTTCCTGCTGGCGTTCGGCGGCGAACAGAACCTGCTGCTGACGCTCGGCGGCCATCAATTGTGCTTCTTCGTCATCGCGATGGCCTGCCACGGCGAATTGGCGCGGACCCGGCCGGCCGCGAAATATCTCACCGGATTCTATGTCGCGCTGTCGTTCGGCGGCATGGTCGGCGGCCTGTTCGCAGGGCTCGTTGCGCCGTTCACATTCTCCTGGATCGCCGAATATCCGATCCTGGTCGCGCTTGCCGCGCTGTGCCGGCCGCCCGCGAACGAGCGGCTGGCGGGCATCATCAAATGGTACTGGCTGGCGCTTGCCGCGCTCGCCGTCGTGCTCGTTGCGCCGTCCATGACGACGGGCGGGCTGTCGACCTGGTTCGAGGATCATCGCGTCTGGGTGGCCGGCGGCGTTGGCGTGCTCGCCGCCCTGCTGGCGCTGGCGGTCAACGCCGGCCGCTGGAAGATATTCGCCACCGTCGCGCTCGCGCTGGCGTTGATCCGGGTTTATCCGGCGGATGAAGGCCGCGTCACCACGGTGCGCAGCTTCTTCGGCGTGCACAAGATCGTGGTGACGCCCGGTGGCTATTTCCATGTGCTGATGCACGGCACCACGATCCACGGCGCCGAGCGTTTCCTCAACAATGACGGCACGCCGGTCACCGGCCGGCCCGAGCCGATCACCTACTATCATAGGGATGGCGGCATCGGTCAGGCCGTGACCGCGATCCGGGAGCGCAAGGGCGCGCCCTTGAAGGTCGCGGCGATCGGCGTCGGATCGGGCACGCTCGCCTGCGCCGCCGAGCCTAGCGAGAGCTGGACCTTCTTCGAGATCGATCAGTCCATGGTCGACGCGGCAAGCGATCCGAAGAATTTCCGCTATATCTCGAGTTGCATGCCGGGCCTGAAGCCGGTGATCGGCGATGCTCGCCTCACCTTCGCGAAGGAGCCGGACGGCGCCTATGATCTCATCATCGTCGATGCCTATTCGTCGGATGCGATCCCGATCCATCTTGCGACCGAAGAGGCGATGAAGATCTACAAGGACAAGCTCGCTCCGCACGGCGCCGTGGTGATGCACGTGTCCAACCGCCACCTCGATCTCGAGACCGTCGTGGTCGGCATCGCCGATGCCAACGATCTCAAGAGCTGGGTCTACAACGAGGATTCGGGGCGCGATGGCGACTATATCTTCTCGACCGACGTCGTCATCTCCGCCCGCGAGAATGCCGACGTCGGCAGGCTCGCATCGTCGAAATCATGGGAGCAGACCGAAGCCGACGACCGGGTGCGGGTCTGGACCGACGATTACTCCAACATTCTGGGCGCGCTGTACCGGCGTTTGCGGGACGGGGAGTAGGGGCACTTCGTAGCCGGATGGAGCGCAGCGCAATCCGGGACGTTCTTGCCTCGCGGTGATTAACGGCCCCGGATTTCGCTGCGCTCCATCCGGGCTACAGCAGAAAGCCTGCGGCTCGGCCTCACGGCGTCACCGGTGTCCCCGCGGGCAACGCAATTGCCTTCTCGCCCGCGACTTGCCGCAACAAATCGGGCCTGTCGGAGATGATGCCGTCGACGCCGATCTCGATCATCCGCGCCATGTCCTCAGGCTTGTTGACCGTCCAGACCACGACGTGCAGCCCGAGCGCGTGTGCCTCGGCGATCAGCGCCGCGGTCACATCGCCGAAATAGGGCGACCAGATCGCGCCGCCCGCAGCCTTGATGGTTCGCGGCAGGGAGCCGCCGTGATCGGCCGGGCTGAACCCGGCTGTCCAGCTGGTCGCCTTGTCCAGCGCCACCGTCTGGCTCGAGCCGCGCTGGAGCGTCAGGTACACCGTCGGCATCTTCGGTGCCTGCTGCTGGACGAGCAGCAGGGTCCGCCAGTCGAACGACTGTATCATGACGCGGTCGGAGAATTTTTCGGCTTCGATCAGCGCGAGCAGCCTGGTGACGAAAGCTTGCGGATCGCGCGTCTCGTCCGGATGATTCGGATCGATCTTGGTCTCGATGTTGAAGCGCACCCGATTGTTGCCGGATTTGCGCACCAGCGCGAAAAGTTCGCTTAAGGTCGGAATGCAAGTCCCGGGCACGGCGCGCTGATCGGGAAATTGCTTCGCGTAAGGACTGTCCGGACGTATCTGGCCGACGTCGTAGCTCCTGACCTGCTCGAGCCGCAGCTTCACGAAGGGCGTGCCGGGAGCCGCGACATAGGCGCCGCTCGCATCCCGCGTGATATCAGGGTTGAGCCCGCGCTCATGCGAGACGACGACTTCGCCGTCGGCAGTGATGCCGACGTCGAGCTCCAGCGTGTCCACGCCCATCGACAGCGCGTTGGCGAAGGCCGGAAGCGTGTTTTCCGGCAGCAGTGCCCGCCCGCCGCGATGGGCCTCGAGGTCGAAAGCCGAATCAGCCCCCATGGCCGGTCCCGCAATGAGAAGTGACAGTACGGTCAAGATCGTCGCAGCACGTGACGGCATGGCGGCTCGTGGGGCAAGCGGAAAGGGATATTTGAACGCATTTGGGCATGTCCGGCCCATAGTATAGGCTTTCGTGGCTGTTGAAACCTTGGGCGGTGGCTTGGGTTGCGGCCGCCGCGGGGGTATGTACCCATGGTCGGCGCCCTGGAATCCCGCCCGTGCAGCAGCAACGCGATCATCGAATTATTCGTAGCCGGCATTTTCGCCGGATGCAGCGCCGGCATTTCATCATCTTCGACGTTTTGCCCTTCGTCGGCACACTGCTGGCGCTGGTGCTTCTGCTCTACCGCCCGATTGGCGCGGCGGAGCTTGGCCTGTTCGTCGGCTTTTGGCTGGTCACCGGCCTCGGCCTCACCGTCGGCTATCACCGGCTCTTCACCCACCGCGCCTTTGCGACCTCCACGGTGATGAGTGCGATCCTGGTCGTGATGGGATCGATGGCCGGCCGCGGTCCCATGCTGTCCTGGGCGGCAATGCACCGCCGGCACCACGAATTGTCCGATCACGACGGCGATCTGCATTCGCCGCGGCTGCACGGCGAGGGCCCGTTCGGCCGCCTGCGCGGCTTCCTGCACGCGCATTTGACCTGGATGATCGAGCACGATTATCCCAACGTTGCGCACTATGTCCCGGATCTGATGGCGGATCGCAGGCTGGTTGCCGTCAACAGCTACTACTACACTTGGGTCGGTCTCGGCCTGGTGCTGCCGGCCGCGATCGGCGGCGTCGCCACCATGAGCCTGTGGGGCGCGCTGACCGGCTTGCTCTGGGGCGGCGTGGTGCGCATGTTCGTGGTCGAGCAGACCATGTCGGCCATCAACTCCGTGATGCACAGCTTTGGCGCGCAGCCCTTCGTCACCCGCGACGACAATAGCCGCAATCTCGGTGTGATGGCCTGGCTTGCCTGGGGCGAGGGCTGGCACAACAATCACCACGCCTTTCCCTATTCCGCGGCCTTCGGCCTGCGCTGGTTCGAATTCGATCCCGGCTTCATCTTCATCCGCGCCCTGGAAGCGCTCGGATTGGCCTGGGACGTCAAGGTGCCGAGCGAGGAGAAGATTGCGCGACGCATGCTGCGGCAGCCGGGCGACGCTGCGCCCGACCTCGAAACGGGCTGAGCATCATCCGCCGGCTCACGCCGGCGATGGCGCAGCTTTGAACCGATGCTGTTCAACGACTATCCCTTCCTCCTGGTCTTCCTGCCCGCGGCGCTGCTGATCTATCGCTTGGCCGATCCCTATCCGCATCTGCGCATCGGCGTGCAGGTCGCGCTTTCGCTCGCCTTCTATGCCTGGGGCAGCCCGTCCTTCATCCTGCTCCTGATCGGCTTGATCGTGATCAACTGGCTTGCCTCGGTCGCCTATGGGCGCGTGAAGTGGCCGGCGGTGCTGACGCTGGTGCTCATGCTCGATCTCGCGGTGCTGGCGTTGTTCAAATACGCCAACTTCCTTCTCGCCAATCTCGGTCTGGTGTTGGGTACGACGTTGCCGGTGCTCGATGTCGGACTGCCGCTCGGCATCTCCTTCTTCACCTTCCACCACATCATGTATCTGGTCGACTTGAAGCGCGGGAGGGCGCCGCTCTATGCGCTCGACCGCTACGCGCTCTACATCACCTTCTTCCCGCAGGCGATCGCCGGCCCGCTGGCGCGCTGGTCGGAGGTGATGCATCAGTTCGGCAGGCAGATCTACGTTCCGGGCTGGCAGCGCCAGTTCTGCGTCGCGACCTGCTTCATCGCGATCGGCCTGTTCGAAAAAATCGTGATCGCCGACGGCCTCGCGCATCTGCTCGATCCAATCTACACCCAGGCAGCGAACGGGCCGCTCCCGAGCGGCGACGCCTGGCTTGCCTTCTGCTTCTCCTTCCAGATCCTGTTCGACTTCTCCGGCTATTCCGACATCGCGATCGGCCTCGGCCTGCTGTTCGGCGTACAGCTGCCGTACAATTTCAACGCCCCGCTGCGCTCGACCAATATCCAGGATTTCTGGCAGCGCTGGCACATCACCCTGATGCTGTTCCTGCGCGACTACGTATTCTATCCGCTCGTCAATCTCCGCCTGCTGCCGCGGCACTGGCTTCCCGTACAGTTTTTCGCCGCCATGATGATCACGATGGCGCTGTGCGGCCTCTGGCACGGCGCGAGCTGGACCTTCGTGCTGTGGGGCGTGCTGCACGGGCTTGCGCTGGTCGCCTGCACGTTGTGGCGTCGCTATGGCCCGAATTTCCCGTCATGGCTCGGCTGGGCGCTGACCGTCCTGTTCGTGCTCGCGACCGGCGTGATTTTTCGCGCGGGATCGGTGGAGGCGGCATGGCATGTCTTCGCCGGATTGGTTTCGCCGCTGCCGCTCGAGCGCGGAAAGCATTTGTGGCCGCTGATCGCAGCGCCGCTGTTCGCCTTCCTGCTGCCGGCGAGCCAGGACATTGTGGCGGTGCTCACGCGCCGTCCCAATCCGTGGCTCGCAGGTCTGCTCGGTCTTGGGCTGTTCGCATTGCTGCTTCACATGGGTGGTCGGGATCTCCATGAGTTCGTCTACTTCAAATTCTGAGACCGACCCCGGCTGGGGCCGGAGCTTGCTCGCGTGTCTGGGCACGCTGATCGGCGCTGCGCTGCTGGTGCTCGCACTGATGGTGGCGGTCGATCCCTATGACAGCGGCAAGCTCGGTCTGTTCGGCATCGAGGGCGTCGACAATCGTCTGACCCAGATCACGGCCGCGAGCCGCGCGAGGAATCCGGATTTCAATGCCGCTATCCTGGGTAATTCGACGGCGCAGATGATCGAGCCGACGGAATTGTCGCGCGCAACCGGCCTGCGCTTCGTGCAGCTCTACATGACCGGTGCGTTTCCCCGCCAGGAGCTCGCGGTGCTGGACTTCTTCCTCCGAAATCACAAGGATGTTGGTGCACTGGTGGTCGTGACTGACCCCGGCTGGTGCGCGCATGCACGGGCGAAGGAGGAGGGCGGCGTCCCGTTTCCCGACTGGCTCTACGACAGAAGCGTCGTCACTTACGCTGCACGGCTGATCTCCTGGCAGGCGATCGAGCACGCTTTTCAGCGCATCAGTATCGGGCTTGGTCGCCGACCACGGATGAACCCCGACGGCTTTGTCAGCTATGAGGACATCTGGCCGCCGGGTCAATTCAAGGAAGTCGGCTGGCCCAGGGATCCGGCGCCGTCCTCGTCCACCGAGATGCGGGCGACATTTCCCGAGATCGCTGTGCTCGCAGATACCGTCAGGACATTGTCGGCCGATGTGCCCGTCGTCATCATCGTGCCGCCGACCTTCGCGACCACCGTGCCGAAGCCCGGTACGGAAACCGCCCTGGAGCGCAGCGCCTGCGACGCGGCGCTGAAGAAAGTGGTCGCGGGCCGACCGCGTAGCAATTTCATCAGCTATCGCGTTGACAACGATCTCACGCGCGACCGCGCCAATTTTGCCGACTTCATCCATTATCGCCCCATCCTCGCGCGCAAGATCGAGCAGGGGATCGCTGCGAGCCTGCGCGATGGGGAGAGCGCGAAGATCGATTTCTGAACCGTCTCAGCCGAGCTGCTCGAATCCCCCATCGAGCCAGAGCTTGCGTGCCAGCTTGCGCTGGATCTTGCCGCTGGTGGTCTTCGGCAGAGTGCCGGGCCGGATCAGCGCGATGTGGCGCGCGGAGAGCTCGTGGTTGTCGGCGGCGGCCTCGCGAATCCGACCCTTGATGGCTTCGGTGTCGATCGAGTGGCGCGCAGTGCGCTCGATTTCCTGGACGATGACGAGTGTTTCTTCGCCGGTCTCGTCCGGCACCGAGAACGCCGCGCCGCAATTTTCGCGCAAAGCTCGATCGAGCGATTGCACGGTGCGCTCGACGTCCTGGGGATAATGGTTGATGCCACGGATGATGATGAGGTCCTTGATCCGTCCCGTGACGAACAATTCGCCCGTGGCGTCGACGAAGCCGAGGTCGCCGGTGCGCAGCCATGCCCCGTCTTCGGCGGCAATCTGCGCATTGAGCCCCTCGCGCGTCGCCTCGTCGTTGCGCCAATAGGCGCGGGCAATATTGGCGCCGTTCACCCATATTTCACCGACCCGGTCCGCGGGCAGGCGCGTCCGATTGTCCGGGTCCACGATCGCGATCCGTTCGCCGGTGAGCGCGCGCCCGCAGCCGACGGCGATCTGCGTGTCTTCGGCGCTGGAAGGCGCTTCCGCCGCATGCGCCTGAAGCGCCGTGCGGCTCAGGCTGCGTGTGACATGACCTCCGCCGCGGCGTCCGCCGGAAATCAGGAGTGTCGCTTCCGCCATTCCGTAGGCGGGATACATCGCGCGCGGATCGAAGCCGTGGGGCGCGAATGTCTGGACGAACCGCTCGATGGTTTCCGCACGCACCGGCTCTGCTCCGTTCAGCGCGATCCTGAGCGAGGACAGGTCGACGCCCTCCATCTGGTCGGCGCGATAGCGGCTGACGCAGAGATCGAAGCCGAAATTCGGGCTGCACGCCACTTCCGCGCGAAAATGCGAGATCGCGCGCAGCCAGCCGAGTGGCCGCTGCATGAACGCATTCGGTGCCATCAGCACGCAGGTCGCCCCAACATAGAGCGCCTGCAGTGCGTTCAGGATCAGCCCCATGTCGTGATAGAGCGGCACCCAATTGACGTAAGTCGATTGCCGGGTGTTGCCGAGCGCGAGCCGGATCATCTCGAGATTGGCGAGCAGATTGGCGTGGCTCACCATCACGCCTTTGGGCGCGGACGTCGAGCCGGAGGTGTATTGCAGGAAGGCGATGTCGTCCGGCGCCGGCTCGGGTAGTTCGATTGTCTCACCATCGTCCGCGGCGAGATCGACCTCGATCCAGCGAATGTTCTCATGCGCGAAGCGTGCCCGCAGATCACCACGGAGCGCGACGGCCGAATTGGTCAGCGCCACCGCCGGCGTGCAATTGGCGAGGATCGCGGCGCTGGCATCGCGCGCGCTGTTTCGCCGCGGCATCATCATCGGCACGGCGATGATGCCGGCCATCAGACAGCCGAAGAACGCCACCATGAACTCGATGCCGGGCGGAAACACCAGGATGGCGCGGTCGCCGGGACGCGCGGCCACGGTCAGTCGCAACGCGAGCGCGCCCGCGGCATCGTGCAGCTGTCGAAAGCTGAGGGCAGCTTCCTCCGTCCCGCGATCGGAGACGAAGACATAGACGCGGTCGTCGGCCTGCTCCGCCGCACGCCGGGCCAGCAGTGCCACGAGCGAGCGGAAGGTTTCCATGGGTTGCGCCGGCTTCAGCCGCCCTCAGGCGGCGGGGCGGATTGCGCGCTTGTCGGCGAGAAATCGCGACAGCGCCTCAACGGTCGGATGGTCGTAGAAGTCGTCCGTCGATAGTTCGAGGTCGAGCTTCTCCTCGAGTTCCATCATCAGGTAGACCAGCATCGCCGAATCGAGCCCGAGGCGGCTGAATTTCGTGCCGATGTCGACGCGGTCGCTCGAAATTCGCAGGATATTTGCCAGGGCGGTAACGCAGAAATCCGAAATCTGCTCGCGTGTCATGTCATGTCCCAGAAACAATGGGAACGACAATACGGGCGACCCCCTGGTTGTCAATTTGGCCGGAACGCCGCCGCGTCGAAGGTTGTGGACTGTTGCTTCCTTGCGTCGGCCGGTGCCCAATCCGTGCACAGGCCGGCGCTATTTCCTGCGGTCGACTGCGGCAAGCGCCCGTCGCGGCAGCGGCTTTCTGATTTGATTGCCCGGCAACGCCGCGTCCAGATAGCGTCAGTTCTGGTAGTAATAGCCACGCGGTTGGTAAACCTGCCGGGGCTGCGGCTGATAATAGGTGCCGTTGCCCTGATTGTAATATTGCTGCGGCTGCTGCTGGTAGACCTGCGCGTCATAGAGCGGGCGGCTGCCACGCGGCGCCGGGTAGCGCGTGCCGGTGTCGCTGCCATCGGCTGGATAGATGTAATTGTCGTCCTGGGGCATGTAGCGGCGGGCGGGCTGGGCCGTCGGTGCGAGATTCACGGGGTCGCCTGATGTGGCGTACTGCTCTTCGGTCGGCTGCGGTGCGCGGGCGACAGCCGTGGGGTTGCGGCCGCGCGGGTTGCGGGCGAGCGCCACCTGCGACGAGCCGGTCAGCGTCACCGTGGTGTTGAGCACGCCCTGCTGCTGCACCAGCGCGTAGAGCGTCGAGGCGTTCTGCCGCGACAGCCGCACGCAGCCATGAGACGCCGGTGTGCCGAGCCGGCCGACCGAGTCTGTGCCGTGGATGGCGTGCCCGATCTTGGTGAAGAAGATCGAATGCGGCATCGGCGCGTCGTCGAATTCCTTGGAGTAGTGGTCCTCTTCCATGCGGAAGGCACGGAACGCGCCGTTCGGCGTCTCGCGGGAGGGGATGCCTGTCGACACCGGCCAGTGATAGCGCGCGATGCCGTCGACGGCGACGGTCATCTGCTGATTGTCCTTGTCGACGGTGATCTCGACCTTGGCCTGCGCGGCGCCCGCGCTCAAAAGCATCAGGGAGGTGAAAGCAATAAAAAACGAACGCATCTGAGTTCTGGCCTCCGGCCTGTTCACGCTAGGCGCCGCGGCTCTCCGTCCCCCGGCGTGCAATATGCCTGCAATCCGGCTTTCGTTCCAGCGGCCTGCCCGGCCATCGTTAACGTGACGGCGGGCGTTAGCAAGGCCGCTTTGTGCCGCGCCGCCCGTGGCGATGCTGACATTTTCGCGAGCGGGCACGCGTTCACAACGCCGACAATTCGTCACAAAGGCGCAACCATTTGGCCGCGCCCGGCGTTGAAGATGCCTGCCTCGACAGGCGGCGTTCGCCGCCAATTGCCCCTTACACCGTCCCTGGGACCGAAAATGAACAAAGCCCGTATCACCGCCGCGTCATTGCCGGCCGGTTTGCCCGTCCGCCTGCTGTTTGCAGCCGCCGCCATGGCGCTGGCGCTGTTGTCGCTGCCACATGCCGGGCACGCGCAGGGCATCGTGCGCGGCGCCCAGGAAGGTTCTTATGAAGGCAACCGTATCGCCGGTCCTGTGGGCGGCGTGGTCGGTGGCGCGGTCGGCGCCGGCGTTGGCGGGGCCGTGGGAGCAGTCGAGGGTGTGTTCGGCATTCCCCATCGCGGCCACCGCCGCTGCCGCGGCTATTACGACGGATACAACCGCTTCCACTGCTATCGGTAACCCCTGGCGATTCCGGGGCGCGCGCGTGCCCCCGGAATGACGGCCGGGGTCAGTTCTTCAACCGATACCCCGTGCGGAAAATCCACCAGATCACGACCAGACAGATCGCCAGGAACGCCGTCGTCATGCCGATGCTCACGGATACGCTGACGTCCGCGATCTCGTAGAAGCTCCAGCGGAAGCCGGAGATCAGATAGACGACCGGATTGAGCAGCGCCACCGTGCGCCAGGCAGGCGGCAGCATGTCGATGGAATAGAAGCTGCCACCGAGGAAGGTCAGCGGCGTCACCACCAGCATCGGGATCATCTGCAGCTTTTCGAACCCGTCGGCCCAGATGCCGATGATGAAGCCGAACAGGCTGAACGTCACCGCCGTCAGCACCAGGAAGGCCAGCATCCAGACCGGATGATGGATGTGCAGCGGCACGAACAGGCCGGCCGTGGCGAGGATGATCAGGCCGAGGATGATCGATTTGGTCGCAGCCGCGCCGACATAGCCGAGCACGATCTCGAAATAGGAGATCGGCGCCGACAGGATCTCGTAGATCGTGCCGGTGAATTTCGGGAAGTAGATGCCGAACGAGGCGTTGGCGATGCTCTGCGTCAGCACCGAGAGCATGATCAGGCCCGGCACGATGAAGGTGCCGTAGCTGACGCCCTCGACCTGGCTGATGCGCGAGCCGATCGCGGCGCCGAACACCACGAAATACAGCGAGGTCGAGACCACCGGCGAGACGATGCTTTGCAGCAGCGTGCGCCAGGTGCGCGCCATTTCGAACAGATAGATGGCGCGAACAGCGCGGTAGTTCATGACGCCCTCACGAGATCGACGAAGATGTCCTCGAGCGACGATTGCGTCGTGTCGAGATCGTTGAAACGGATGCCGGCGGTGCGGAGGTCGCCGAGCAGGCTGGTGATGCCGGTGCGCTCGCCCTTGGTGTCGTAGTCGTAGACCAGGGTCGCGCCACCGTCGCAGAGGTCGAGCTCGTAATGCCCGAGGCTCTCCGGCAGCGCATCGAGCTTGCCTTGCAGATGCAGCGTCAGCCGCTTCTTGCCGAGCTTCTGCATCAAGGTGGCCTTGTCCTCGACCAGCACGATCTCGCCCTTGTTGATGACGCCGATGCGGTCGGCCATCTCCTCGGCTTCCTCGATGTAATGCGTGGTCAGGATGATGGTGACGCCGGATTGCTGGAGCGTGCGCACCACCTCCCACATGCCCTTGCGCAGCTCGACGTCGACGCCGGCGGTGGGCTCGTCCAGGAACAGGATCTGCGGCTCGTGCGACAGCGCTTTCGCGATCATCACACGACGCTTCATGCCGCCGGAGAGCGTGATGATCTTGCTGTCCTTCTTGTCCCACAGCGCGAGGTCCTTCAGCACCTTCTCGATATGATCGGGATTCTTCGGCTTGCCGAACAGCCCGCGGGAGAAGCTCACGGTCGCCCACACGCTCTCGAAGGCATCGGTGTGCAATTCCTGCGGCACCAGCCCGATCAGCGAGCGCGCCTTGCGATAGGAGGTCTGGATGTTCTCGCCGCCGACCAGGACCTTGCCTTCGCTCGGATTGGCGATGCCGCAGATGATCGAGATCAGCGTGGTCTTGCCGGCGCCGTTGGGGCCGAGCAACGCGAAGATTTCGCCGCGCTTGATGTCGAGATTGACGTTCTTGAGCGCCTTGAAGCCGGACCCATAGGTCTTCGACAAATTGGCGACGGAAATGATGGAGGACATGATGGCCGCAAGTCTGAGGGGGGCGAAGGCTGGGGAGGGGAGGCTGGAACCTGCCGGGAGGACGGGTCAGCGGAGCCCTGAGATAGGAATGCCCTTGCCCGGCTGCAATTAGCCGGAGAAAAATGGCCTCAAAACAGGCCCTTCCGTGGCAGGTTTCGAGCAAGTGTTGCGCGATGGTCACGGCTTGCTGCTAAGATCGTCGTTCACGCGGCTCTTTGTTGCGTCTGCGAGCAGGCCATGGCTACGATTCCGGCCGAAGCATATTCCCAAGGAAAAGATCGATGAGACCGAACGGCCGTCACACCGCCGGCACCAGCCAGTTGTCCGCCCTCCGTGCATGGGCGATGGGCCTGCTTCTGCTGTCAGCTGTTGCCATCAGCCCGACCACCGTCAAGGCGGCGCCGAGCCAGGCTGCGGTCGCGACCACGCATGTCTACCTCCTCCGCGGCGTGCTCAACATCTTCTCGCTCGGGCTCGACACGATCGGCGCCCGGCTCCAGGCGCAGGGCATCCCGGTGACCGTCGCGAATTTCGTGTCGTGGTCCTCGCTCGCGGATGAGGCCGCCACCGCCTACAAGGCCGGCCGGCTCAAGACCATCGTGCTGGTCGGGCACTCCTCCGGCGCAACCGCGCTGCCGGACATGATCGCCAAGCTCAACCGCCTTGGCGTGCCCGTGAAGCTCGCGATCGGGCTCGACTCCGTGTTCAAGACCAAACTGTCGACCGGCGCCGAACGCTACATCAACATCTATATCGGCGACGGCCCCGGCGAGCCGGTGAAGCGCGCGGACGGTTTTCGCGGCAAGCTCGACAATGTCGACGTCCGCGGCTCCGGTGTCGGCCACATCTCGATCGACAAGAACGAAGCGATCCAGCGCCGCGTGATCGCCGAGATCGACGCCGCAATCATGCGCTCGCGCGCACCGGCTCCGGTTGCCGAACCCGGCGCGCCCAGGCCGGCGCGGTCGGCGGCGGCAACGGCTCCCCGGAACTAAGCCTTCGCCGCAAGCCGCTGAATTGACAATGCCGCCGTCATTCAGACGGCGGCATTGTCGTATCTGCAGAGCCAAACTCGATCACCTGCCGGTCGGAGGAAGGGAACTCGGCACCCGATCTGGTGTTGTCACACTATGACAAGGAAACGAAACGTCGGCCCCATGGCGGTTCAGCCCGAGCGGGCGTGGGCCGGTCGCCCTGTTTCCGAAAACGTCCTTGAGAAAAAGCCGCAGCCTCAATCGAGCCAGTTGAGCGCGACGCGAGCTGGCCTGTTGAGACAGCACGCGCTGCGAACGCAGCGGGCGCTGCTCGCAGGCAACAGCGACGGTCGCAAGAAATAAGAGTTCCTCGAATTGACAGGCCGGTGTTCCGGTGTGCCGTCTGTCTGGGGCCAGTCCACGTGAAGTTTTTTCAGTGCCCGTCATGCCGCCATCCTGTCTCGTTCGAGCACGTCGCGTGCGCGAATTGCAGCACCGAGCTGGCATTCGATTCCTCGCGCATCGAGATGACGAAACTTGCATCCCATCAAGCTTGCCGTAACCGCGAGATCATCGGCTGCAACTGGTGTGTCGAGGGCGCGGACTGGTATTGCGGCTCGTGTCGCGTCACGCGCACGATTCCGAACCTCGGCAGCACCAGAAACGTCATGCTCTGGCGCCGCATGGAGGAAGCCAAGCGCCGTCTTCTCTATGATCTCAGCCGCCTCAGGCTTCCGCTCGCATCGCGCAGCGGCGAACCATTGGCTTTCGACATTCTCTCGGACGAGGTCAGTCCGATCCTGACCGGGCATCTCTCGGGCCTGATCACGCTCAACCTTGCCGAGGCCGACGATGTCGAACGAGAATCTCGCCGCGTGGCATTCCGGGAGCCGTACCGCACGCTGCTCGGACATTTCCGGCACGAGATCGGTCACTTCTATTGGGACCTGCTCGTTGACGGCACGACATTCCAGGCCCCGTTCAAGCTGATCTTCGGTGACCAGGCGCAGGACTATCAGGCCGCAATCAACTCCTATTACAGCCGCGCCGACCGTTCATACGACCGGAGCGGCTTCATCAGCGAGTACGCCACGTCCCACCCCTGGGAGGATTGGGCGGAAACGTTCGCGCATTTCCTGCACATTGTGTCGACGCTCGACTCGCTGGCAGGTTTGCCGTTGTCGCTGGACGAGCGCGCCCGCCAGACCCTGACGGATCCCTATCTCGAGAGCGACTTCGAGGCACTCCTGGCCCTGTGGATGCCGCTTGCCCGCAGCATCAACGAACTCAACCGCTCGCTTGGGATGAGCGACGCATATCCCTTCGACATATCGCCGGCGGTCAAGGGCAAGCTGCATCTCGTCCACATGGCGATCAGCGCATTCCGCGATCAGCAGAGTTTGGCGGCGTAAACATCGCGCAGGACGGCCCCCGTTACGTCAGGAACGCGCGAATGCTGTCCGCGATCTCCTTCGCGTGCGTCTCCAGCGCGAAATGACCGGTGTCAAAGAACTGCACCACGGCATTCGGATTGTCGCGTTTGAACGCTTCGGCGCCGGGCGGAATGAAGAACGGATCGTTCTTGCCCCAGACCGCCAGGAACGGCGGCTTGTGCTTGCGGAAATAGTCCTGGAAGGCGGGGTAGAGCGCGACGTTGCTCTTGTAGTCGCCGAACAGGTCGAGCTGCACGTCGTCCGAGCCCGGGCGCGCAAGGTAGAAATTGTCGAGGTTCTGGCCATCCGGTGACACGGTCATCGGATCGGAAACACCATGCGTGTACTGCCAGCGCGTGGCTTCCGGCGTGAGGAGCGCGCGCAGCGCGTCGCGATTGGCCGGCGAGGGATCCTGCCAATAGGCCTTGAGCGGAGTCCAGTTGTCGCTAAGGCCATCCTCATAGGCATTGCCGTTCTGCGAGATGATCGCCGTGATCCGCTCGGGGTGGCTGAGCGCAAGCCGGAAACCAGTCGGCGCGCCGTAGTCGAAGACGTAGACCGCGAACCGGTCGAAGCCGATCACCTCGGTGAAGCGTTCGATCACGCGTGCGACGCTATCGAACGTGTAACGGAAGCTTTCGCGCGAAGGCATGCCGGATTGGCCGAAGCCGGGAAGGTCGGGCGCCACGATATGAAACCTGTCCGCAAGCAGCGGAATGAGGTCGCGAAACATGTGGCCTGCGCTGGGGAAGCCGTGAAGCAGCAGGAGTTTTGGCGCTCCGACAGTGCCGGCCTCGCGATAGGCCACCTTGAATCCGTCGACATCCGCGCTGCGGTACGTGATTGACATGACCTTCTCCATTGGTAGTAACCCTATTAAAGCTAGCTAAGAGGTTACGTCCACCGTCGTAACTTGTCAATGGCGCCTTAACCGGTTATGTAGGTCCATGTTCTCCCGACCGGCCAAGGACCGCTCATGGATCGCCCGCCCGCCATGTTCATCGCCGACTCGCTCGGCCTCGACTTTCTCAACTCGGTGGCGACACCGGTCGATACGCCGGTGGACTGGATCGACGGTGGTCATGGCCTGATCGACTGGCTGGCGCAGGCAAAGCTGGTGCCGCCGGATGATCTGCACGCGCTGACGGCCCGCGCCACGCCGGACGAACTGGACAAGGTCGCGGATCAGGCGCGCGCCTTGCGCGAATGGTTCAGGGGATTCGTGCGCAAGCATGCGGGCCGGCCGCTCACGAGGGATGCATTGCGCGAGCTCGGTCCATTGAACAGCCTGCTGGAGCGCGACGAAGCCTTCAGCCGGATCGAGCCCGGGCCTCACGATGGCGGCGCTCTCGCATTGCGAATGAAACGGCGCTGGCGCTCGCCGGAAGCGCTATTGCTGCCGGTTGGCGAAGCCATGGCGAAGTTCGTATGCGACGAGGACTTTTCCAACGTCAAGGCGTGCGAGGGGCACAACTGCACCATGCTGTTCGCCGACCACACGCGCAGGCGCGCGCGGCGATGGTGCATCATGGCGGTCTGCGGCAACCGCGCGAAACAGGCTGCCCACCGCAGCAGGCTCAAGAGCGTGCATTGATTGGGTGTCGAGATGCTGGAATGAGCGCGGATCGAGCCCCGGTTCCGTGCCCCAAATTCCACCCAATCGGCCGTCACTAAGCGCCTTTGGGGGAGGCTGCAGCCTCCCGGAGTGGGACTGCTGGACTGATGATCGATTTGAGGCGACTTCTCGCGCTGGCAGCCGTTGCGCTGCTCGCCTTAAGCATCGGGCCGGCCGTTGCCTCACCTGCCAAGACGAAGCCCGCCGCGGCCGCACCCGCCGCACCCGCCGCACCACCGCCCGTACCGTTTGAGCCATTGCCGCCGCCGAAAATCTACCTGTTTCGGGGCGCCATGGGGCCGTTCTTCTCCACCGGCATGGACCGGCTCGAAGAGAAGCTGACGCAGGCCGGCTTTTCGGCCAACGTCTATGAATTCACCATCTGCCGATGGATCGGCGATCGTGCCATCTCCAGCTACAAGGAAACGCCGGCGCCGATCGTGCTGATCGGGCATTCGATGGGCGGGCTTTGCTCGATCGTCATCTCGGAGATGGCGGCCAAGGAGAACATCCCGATCAGCCTCGTCATCACCATCGATCCCGCGCATGCGACCGGCGACGTGCCGCTCAATGTCGAGCGCTTCATCAACATCTACCTCTCCGACAGCGTGCTTGGCGGCGGCAACGTGGTCGCGGTGCCGGGTTATCGCGGTCACTATGCGAGCTATGACCTGAAGGAGAACGCGCGGGTCAGCCACATCAACATCGAGAAGTCCGACGACATCCACCGTCAGATCGTCGACATGGTCACGCAGTTGCCGCGCATTCCGCCCCAGACGCAGGTGGATGCCGTGCCGCTGCGCTATCTCGTGCCGGCGAATACGCTGGTCGAATTGTGGGACAGCGGCGTGCGGCAACCGGTGCGCCGCGGCGACACCATGGAGAGCATCGCGGCAGCCAATCGCGTGCCGCTGTGGTCGCTGGCGCAGAGCAATTCGTTGCCGGAGAACGCAACGCTTACCCCCGGCCAGTCCATCATCGTCCCGCGCCACCTGACGCCGCCGGACCCGACAGCCGCCATGGCCACCCCACCGCCCGGACGGCGGTAAGCGGTCTGCAACGGAGATGGCCGGGATGGAGCTTGGCTGCCGCCAGGCACCATCCCCGCGGCACCTGTCATTCACGCATCTTGTGCCGCGGCAGCCATCTTGATGCGGATGTCGCCAAGGAGGAGCGAGCCGTGGTGGAAGCCCGGCCCGCCGGGCGATAGGGCGCGGCGAGAAGCATCAGAAACAATGCCCTTTCAGCCGCATATTTGGCGGCGGGTCGGCCATTTTCGAAGCCGTGCATGACGAGGCGTCCCTCCGTCGTACAGACATGCCATCGCCATGTCCTTCGACCGCATTTCTTCAGGAACACTTCGAACGTCGGGAGGTGTTCGGGCATGTCAATTAGCCGTGGCTGCTTGCCGCCCGGCGCGTGATTGCGTTCCCCATCGCGCCGTTCGGGGCCTGAAAGGTGAGCGGAAAGGCGGAGAGGGCGAGCTTCTCGATCGCCGAACGCTCCTCGGACACACGTCTCTCGATGAACCGCCGCTCGAACTCGGTCAGCTCGGTCTTGAGCAACCGCTGATAGCGGCTGATGTTGCTGCGGTGGCCGCGCAACAAGGCCAGCTCTTCATCAACCATCATCGCAATCCTCGTTGAGCTGTCGTTGCCTAGGCTGCGAGGCCGGTTCGTTCGACGGATCGCGTGCGGACCGGCTTGCCACCCGGAGGTCCTTTCGGATGGTGGTCGAGGCTCGCGAGCGCTTCCAGAATTTCGTCGATGGTGACGGCTTTGCCCGAGCCGGGCAGTTCGCGCAATGCCGGACTCGAGGCGATACTGGCTGCGTCCGAAGCCCAGGACGCGAGGATTGCACGCTTCTCGCCGATCGACAGAGTTGGATCGGCTAGGACGTCGCGGGGATGATCATAGACAGAGCCAGGGTGCAATATCGCATTCAGATCGATGATGTTGTCGACATGATCGAGCATGAGAGGTCCTCCTCCTTTCTTTAAACCTCTGACTTGCATTCGGGTGCCCGGTCGAAGGCCATGGTCGATCCCGCCCGACGATCGGGCGGGATCACCGGGTCTCCGACAGACCAAATTCAGGCGGCTTTGCCTTCGAGTTGATGCACGTTGCCGGACGGCGCGGCATTGATGGCAATTCGCCGCGGCTTCATGGCTTCAGGGATTTCCCGGACCAGTTCGATCTTGAGCAGGCCGTTCTCGAACGAGGCGCTGTGCACCTGAACATAATCGGCCAGGTTAAACTGCCGCTTGAACGGCCGCGCGGAAATGCCCCGGTAGAGATATTCGCGTTCGGTTCTGTCCGGCTTGTTTCCCTCGACGGTCACCGCGTTCTGCTCGGCCGTCACCGCGACCTCGTTGGGTGCGAAGCCCGCAATCGCAAGCGAAATCTGGTAGCGATCCTCGCCGATGCGTTCGATGTTGTAGGGGGGATAGTTGTCCTCGCCGGCACGCTGTGCCGTTTCAACGAGGTCGAAAAGGCGGTCGAAACCAACGGTCGAACGCCACAAGGGAGAGAAGTCGTAAGTGCGCATAGCCAGATCCTCCAAGGAGCAAAATGGATACGAACGACACCGGACACGACCGGTGCCCGTCTCAGCTTCCCGACCCACCAGGCGTCGGGAACGCCACCTCTCGGCGGCAGCGGAAAAATAAAAAAAGCCTGTTTTGGTTTCAAGAGGGGGTCCAAAATTTTTTGGAATCCCCCGCGCCTCCCTAACCCTCTCGCCGCAAGAACGGGCGGGGAGGGAGACGCACCTCGGACTACGCGTTCGATCCGTGGATCGCCTCGATCACGGCGTCCGTCACGTCCTTCGTCGTCGCCGTGCCACCGACATCGGGCGTCAGCACGCCGGCTGCACATACTTTCTCCACCGCCGCCATCAACCGCACCGCCGCGTCCTTCTCGCCGAGATGCTCCAGCATCTGCGCGCCGGTCCAGAACGTCGCGACCGGATTGGCGATGCCCTTGCCGGTGATGTCGAAGGCCGAGCCGTGGATCGGCTCGAACATCGAGGGGAAGCGGCGCTGCGGATCGATATTGGCGGTCGGCGCGACGCCGAGGCTGCCCGCCAGCGCCCCGGCGAGGTCGGAGAGGATGTCGGCGTGCAAATTGGTCGCGACAATGGTGTCGAGGCTCTTCGGATGCAGCGTCATGCGCACCGTCATGGCGTCGACCAGCATCTTGTCCCAGGTCACATCAGGGAATTCGGCCGCGACCTCGGCGGCGATCTCGTCCCACATCACCATGCCATGGCGCTGCGCGTTCGACTTGGTCACCACGGTCAGGAATTTGCGCGGACGCGACCGGGCGAGCTCGAATGCATAGCGCATGATCCGCGTCACGCCGCCGCGGGTGAACACCGCGACCTCGGTGCCGACCTCTTCCGGGAGACCCCTGTGGGCGCGGCCGCCCATGCCGGCATACTCGCCCTCCGAATTCTCGCGCACGATCACCCAGTCGAGGTCGCCGACGCCGACATTGCGCAGCGGCGAGGCGACGCCCGGCAAGATCTTGGTCGGCCGCACATTGGCGTATTGGTCAAAGCCCTGGCAGATCGGTAGCCGCAGGCCCCACAGCGTGATGTGATCGGGCACGTCGGGCGCACCGACCGCGCCGAAATAGATCGCGTCGAATTTCTTGAGCTCCGCGAGGCCGTCGGCCGGCATCATGACGCCGTGCTTCTTGTAATAGTCCGAACCCCAGTCGAACGTCTTGATGTTGAAGGCGAGATCGCCGCTACGTTTGGCCAGCGCCTCCAGCACGCGAACGCCGGCGGAGATGACCTCGGGGCCGATGCCGTCGGCGGGGATCGCTGCAATCGAATGGGTGCGCATGAAGTGCTCCGTCCAGATGTCGGTGGGATTGCGTGACGCTAGGGAACCTAGGCGGGGAGGGGCAGGGACTCAATCGACACTGGTTTATACAAAAAAATGATATAATTCCGTCACAGGATCAGAGGACCGGTGAATGGAATTGCATCAGTTGCGATGCTTCGTGGCGGCGGCCGAGCAGTTGCATTTCGGCCGCGCGGCGCAGCATCTCCAGATGCTGCCCTCCGCACTCGGCCGCCAGATTAAGCTGCTGGAGCAGGATCTGGATACGCGGCTGTTCGCGCGGACGACGCGGGCGGTGTCGCTGACGGAAGATGGCGCAATGCTGCTGCGCGATGCCCGTGCCATCCTCGCCCGCGTCGAAGCGGTCGAGAGCAATCTGCGCAATCGCTCGCGCGCAGGGGCTGCTCGAAAACTCCGGGTCGGCGCCATCGACAGTGCTGCGGCCGGGTTGTTGCCGGCGCTCTTGCGCGACTTCCGTGCAAAACATCCTGACATCGCGGTGCAGCTTCTCGAGGACAAGACCGTCCGGCTGCTGCCAAAGATCCTGACCGGTGCGCTCGATCTCGCTTTCGTGCGTCCGCCGGCCCAGCCGGACAAGCGGCTTGAATTCCGCGATCTGCTGCAGGAAACAGCCATCGTGGCATTCCCGCAGCGCCACGCGCTGGCCAAACGCAAGTCGATCACGCTGGCTGAGATTGCCGAGGAGGCGATGCTGGTGCCTGATCGCCGCTCGCGGCCGCACAGCCACGACCTCATCATGAAACTGTTCGAGCAGGCTGGCCTCACGCCGCGCATCGTGCAGGTCGCCGACGAGAAGCAGACCATCATCAATCTCGTCGCAACCAGGCTCGGTGTCGCAATCGTGCCGCGTTGGTCCACCCGGATGGCGGTATCCGGCGTGCGCTTCGTGCCGCTGCGGCCAAAGCAGATCGGACCCGTCGGCCGGCTGCCGCTCGCTGCCGCATGGCTGCGCGGCTCGCGTGACCCGGCCCGCGACGCGATGCTGTCCGTGCTCGAGGCGCGCCTGCGCAGCTATGCGCGGGACGCCTGAGGCGCTATGACATCGGCTGGGCGAGAAGGGTGATGCGATGACGGAACGGAGAGCTTCGAACGAATTGCGGGTTGCCATCGCGGGGCTCGGCTCGATCGGCACCAAGATCGCGACCGCGCTCGATCAGGGCATCGAAGGATTGACGCTCTCTGCCGTGGCGGTGCGCGATCCCGCAAAGCATCAGACGTTCCTCGCCAGCCTGCGTCGTCCGCCATCCGTCCTGCCGCTCGACCAACTCGGCGACGCCGCCGACATCGTGGTCGAATGCGCGCCGAGCAGCCAACTGCGTGCGATCGTCGAGCCCGCGGTGAAACGCGGCAGGGCCGCGGTCGTCGTCAGTGTCGGCGGGCTGCTCGACAATTTCGATCTTGTCGATCTCGCCCGCGCCAATGGCGGCCGCATCCTCGTGCCGACCGGCGCGCTGATCGGACTCGACGCCGTCAACGCGGCTGCGATCGGCACCATTCATTCGGTGAGGATGATGACGCGCAAGCCGATCGACGGCTTGAAGGGCGCGCCGTTCATCGTCCAGAACAACATCGATATCGACAATCTGCGCGAGCCGCTGAAGCTGTTCGAAGGCACGGCGCGCGAGGCCGCAAAAGGCTTTCCGGCCAATCTCAACGTCGCGGTCGCGCTGTCGCTCGCGGGCGTCGGGCCGGATCGCACCCGGGTGCAAATCTGGGCCGACCCGACCGTGACGCGCAATGTTCACCGCATCGAGGTCGAGGCGGATTCGGCGCGCTTCTCGATGTCAATCGAGAACATCCCCTCCGAAAATCCCAAGACCGGGTTGATCACGGCGCTGTCCGTGATCGCCCTGCTCCGCAAGCAGCGCGCCACGCTCAGTGTTGGAACATAACCTTCAAGCGCCGGTGACACGCCAGATCACATTGCCGACGTCGTCGGCCATCAGCAGCGACTTCTTGTCAGGACCGATCACGACGCCGACCGGGCGGCCGTAGGATTCCTTTTCGTCGGGTGCCAGGAAGCCGGACAGGATGTCGCGTGCGGGACCCGAAGGCTTTCCGTTCTCGAACGGGATGAACACCAGTTTGTAGCCGGACAGCGTGCTGCGATTCCACGAGCCGTGCTGGCCGATCGCCATGCCGTCGGGGAAGCCAGGCAGCGTGCCCGCCGGCATCCAGCACAGGCCGAGCGAAGCGGTGTGGCCGCCGAGCGCGTAGTCCGGCGTGAGCGCCTTGGCGACCATCGCCGGATCCTGCGGCACGCGCTCGTCAACCGTCTTGCCCCAGTAGCAATAGGGCCAGCCGTAGAAGCCGCCGTCGCGCACCGAGGTCAGATAGTCCGGCGGCGTTTCGTCGCCGAGGCCGTCGCGCTCGTTGACGACGGTCCAAAGCACACCGGTCGTCGGCTCCCAGGCAAGACCAACGGGATTGCGCAGGCCGGCGCCGAAGATGCGGTGCGTGCCGGCGACGAGGTCGAGTTCGTAGACCGCGGCGCGGCCTTCCTCGACCTCCATGCCCATCTCGGCGATGTTGCTGAGCGAGCCGACGCCGGCATAGAGTTTTTTGCCGTCGGGGCTTGCGAGCAGGCTGCGGGTCCAGTGGCCGCTTGGCTTGAAATTGGTGAGGCGCTTGCCCGGCGCGGTAATGCGATCGGCGTTCGCCACGTACGGGAAGGCCATCACGCCGTCGGTGTTGCCGACATAGAAGGTGTCGCCGACCAGCGCCATGCCGAACGGCTGGCTGAGATTTTCCATGAACGCGCCGCGATACTCCGCGACGCCGTCGCCATCCTTGTCGCGCAGCAGCGTGATGCGGTTGGCACTGACGCCGAGCGCGGCGGCGCGCCGCATCGTCGCCTGCATCGCGTAATGAAACACCGATCTCGGCGCCCCCGCGATCTGCGTCGCCTCCGCGATCAGCACATCGCCATTGGGCAGCACCTCGATCCAGCGCGGATGGTCGAGGCCGGTCGCGAACGCATTGACCTTGAGCCCGGGTGCGACCGTCGGCTTCTGTCCTTCGCTCCAGCCCCGCGCCGTCGGCATCTTCAGTGTCGGGATGGCGCCCTGCGGCTTGGCTTCGGGAATAGCGGGCGACTGGCCCCAGGCCGGCGCAGGCACGGTGCCCGACAGCTTTCGCCATTGCAGCGCGATGCCGCCGAGAAGCGCAACGAACTGCGCAAAGATGCTGGAAAAAGTCATGAGAGGCCCCTGTTTGCGCGCGCATCCAACGGGCTGGCGGGGCAGACGTCAACCTGTGCGACGGGCCGCGGGGCTCTATTCCCGTGGAATGGCAGACGTTCGAATTTGCATGGGACGAACGCCGGAAGGCTGGGCCCGGAGATCAGCGGCCGATCTGCCGCTCGGCCCGGCGTGCCGTGCGAAAATCATCGAGATGATGGATGTTCGGCGCGAGCGCGGCCTCCCTGGACAGGAGATGATAGACGCGCGCCACCGTGCGCTGCTTCTGCTTCGGCCGCCCGGGCGGCAGCGCCCGCGCCTTGCGGACGGCGGCGATCGCGTGCTCGCGAAAATAATCGTAGGCGTCGGACATGGCTCGATGCTCTGCGAGTGGTGGCAGGTATCGAGGGGCTAACGGGCGCAGGCAGCAGGGGTTCCTGGCAGCAGGGGGCCGATGTGTTGCGCACCCAGCTTCCTCAACGTCGTCCTGGCGAAAGCCAGGACCCATACCGCGGAATCCATCGATTGCGTGCGACCTCAGTTCCGGGCAATCCTCGCCAAACCGCTCCCTGGGGTAATGGGTCCTAGCTTTCGCCAGGACGACTCCGGAGGTGCAGCTGCGCTACGCTTGCGATGACAGCGTTGAAGCGATACCCGCTCTTACCGCGGCGACAGGAACGGGATGATCATCGGCACGCGGCGGCAATAAGCGCCGTAGGCGTCTTCGCCGAGCTCCTTGGACAGGAACACTTCTTCCATTCGGCCCTTCTGCCACATGCCGAGCGAGATCAGGATCGCGCCGAGCATCGCAGTGACCGTGCCGACCGCGATGCCGGTCACCAGCATGCCGAGGATCAGGCCGGTGTAGATCGGATGGCGCACGATGCCGTACGGGCCGGTGTCGATGACGCGGTGGTCTTGCTTGTGGGTGATGGTGTTGGACCAGAACTGTCCGAGATGCAGCCGTCCCCACCAGGTGAAGGAGATGCCGGCCAGCACGATCAGCGCCACGACGTAGACGGCTGTATTGCTGAACACCCAGAGCGGCTTCTCACCGAGCACCTCGGCGGTCCAGGGCGTGAACAGGATGCCGCCGACCAGGATCGGGATGCGATAGCGGCCGGACTCCAGCGTCATCACCTGCTTCTGGGTACGGCCCTGCCAGAACGAGGCGCCGACCCAGCTTGCGAGCCAGGCGAGCCAGATCAGGGCGAGCAGTTGCGTCGGCCAGGTCGTGGTCCAACCACCCCAGGCGACAGAGAGAAGCTTGCTGAAATCGAAGGACATGCGGAAAGGTTCTTTGGGTTGGGCGGCAGCTCAGCTGGCGCGCGAGGAGAGCGCGTGATGCTCGATGGCGCCGGAGGCAAGCGCGCCGCCGCGGGCGAGAAGATGGGTGATGGTTTCGCGCAGGACCGGCTCGATCGGGCGCGGCGCGTAGCCGAGCTCGGTGCGCGCCTTGCCGATCGAGAGGTCGCTAGCGGCGAGCGCGATGCGCACGCCCTCGGCAGTGCCGTTGGGCGGCCGGCGCGTGATACGATCGGAGAGATATTCGAGCATGATGCCCGACAGCTCGGCCATCTTGCCGGGAACGACGACCGGGAATTGCCGGCGGCCGCTCATCGCGGACATCATCCGCAGAATCTGGCCGAGCCTGACGCAGTCGCCGCCGAGGATGTAGCGCTGGCCGTTACGCCCGCGTTCCATGGTCAGCACGAGGCCCATGGCGACGTCGCGGACGTCGACGAGATTGACCGGGAAGTCGAGATGCGGCTGCACTTTCTTCTGCAGGAAGTACCACAGCATCGCGGTCGGCGGCGTCAGATTATGGTCGGCAGCACCGATCGGCATGGTCGGGGTGCCGATCACCAGCGGGAAGCCTGCGGCTGCGGCCTTCGCGGCGCAATGCTCGGCCAGCGATTTCGACCGCGTGTAGGCGCCCGGCATCGCATCGGCCGGCTGCAGCGCCTCTTCGGCGGGAACACCGTTGAGGTCGGAATAGGGGAACAGGATCGATTCCGTCGAGCAGTGCAGGAAGCGCGAGATCCCGCGCTTCATCGCGGCCGCGAGCATGATCTCGGTGCCGCGGCAATTGACATCGTGAAAGGCCTGCTTGTCGGCGACCCACATGCCGGGCAGGCCGGCGAGGTGATAGACCTGATCCACACCCGCCATCGCGGCACCGACCGCGGCGCCGTCCAGCACCGAGCCACGGGCATATTCAACGTCGGCATACGGCGTGGCCGGCGCACGAACATCGAGAACACGCACCCGCTGCCCACGGGCGCGGAGCGCTTCTACGAGATGATGTCCGATGAAGCCGCTGCCACCGGTAACCAGTACGAGAGCCATGCAGAAGGTTTGCTGTTTCGCGTCTAGAACTATCGGGTTGAAAGGGAATTGGTCGGAACAGGCGCCAGAATCGCGGCAAGGTCGCGACGGAAGCCCAATGCAATGAATAATTTTGCCATGACAAACATCGGTCCAAGCAGGAAATGCGTGGGGTGGTCGACCATCGACGGCTGCCGCTCCTCGAAAACCTTGTGGCCGACGACCTGCGCAGTGACGCCAAGTCCGATCAGCACCGCAAAAATCGACCACATCATGACGATCGAGACCTGATTGCCGATCGCGGTTGCGACCAAAAGCAGCACGATCATCGCGGCGAGGATGCCGAGCCCGATCCCGGCGTCCAGCATCAGCCAGTAGACCAGCACCGGCAGGGCAAGAATTACGGCCAGGCTGACCTCGATCCCGAACAGCGGGAAATGCACCTGCGTCAGCGGCAGCACAGCACCGGTGAAGAGCAAGAGGATGCCGACCACGTGCATCGCGCAGTTCCAAGGATCGCGATGATATTCGACGTAGTCGGCCAGTTGGTGTTGAAAATAACTGGCCATCTCGGTCTCGTGCAGCATGGGGTCGGGGAGGACGAAAAAAGCCTATAGCACCTGATAGGGCGGTGCACAAACCGGCGCGATTGTCGCGCGAAGCCGCGCCGTCGCGCTGTGAGACAGGTCACAAAACGATCGGGACTTCAAAGGGTTCCGTCAGGCGCCGTGGCGCGTCCGCTCAGTGCTTCCTAGCGGGCTTTTTCGCCGCAGGCGCAGGTGTCGCAGCCGGATGCGCAGGCGCTTCCTCCGGTACCTTGGCGTAGGTCGCGATTTGCAACTGGCCGTTGACAGCCGAGCCTGGCTTGGCCCGGTCGAGAAACTGCTCCTCGCCGAGGCCGATCGGATGCAGCCGCTTGGTCGAGATCTTGAACGTGTTCACCAGCACGTCGCGAATCGCGTCCGCCCGGCGCTGGCTCAGGATGGCGTTGGCCTCGCGCGTTTTCGCATTGGATTCCACGTGGCCGACGATCAGAAATGTGTAGGGCAGTAGCGATGCATGGACCAGCGCGTCGGCGAGGCGGCCGACGGTCTGGTAGGACGCCGGCTGGATGATCGGAGTGTCGGCGTCGAACTGGATCTGCGCGGTGAACGTCGGCAAACTGGCCAGATCAGGCGCGATCAACGGCCGGTTCACCGGACCCGGATCGTTCTTGATCCTGGCCTTGGCCCGCTCCATCACCTGCAGCTTCAGCGCGGGGATATCGATCTCGGCGGGGTGTTCGAAATGGTTGAGCTTGCCGACGATGTCGTCGCGGGTCGGCGGCGCCGTCTGCGCCTCGGCTGTGCCCGCGAGCAAAGCGAGGCCAAGCGCGATGCATATTCCGGCGGTGGTAAGCCTGTTCGCTGGCATCACCGATACCCCGCGTCGTCGACGGCCTTCAGGCAGTTGTTGCTGATGCCTTTAGGGGTCGATACCAGGCAGGGGACCGCCTTGCTGGTCTCCTTGGTCGAGCCGCCGCAGACCTTGACGATCTCGCGCTGGCAGGCGTTCGCGACCGTGACTCGCGCGGCGACGCGCTTCTGGATGGCATCGAAGGCGCCGAGATAGTCGCTCTGGCACTGCTGCGAGAGCACGTCGCGGTTGCGCGACAGGCACTCCTTCAGGCGGGTCGAATCCGGGTTGACGCCGCGGCAATTGGCAACGATTTCCGCACCGCAACTTTTCGCCAGCATCCCGATCGCATCGCCAAAGCTCATGGTCTCCGCCGCCGCAAGCGACGGCATACCCAATGCCAGCAAGATCAGTGTGATGGAGCCCCGGACCATGGCCGCATCTGATACGGGGAAGTTCGCGGGGGTCAAGGGGCGTTCGGGCGAGAACTGTCGAGAGTCCGACCAGTGCGGCGAACAGTCCTCACTCCGGGGCGTCGGCAAGGGGCGGCCATTCGACCAGGGCGACCGTGTGCTTCGCGAGGTCGTCGGCCACATCAGGGTCGGCCTTGAGCTCGTCCAATGTCCGCGGCGGCGGAAGCTGGCGGCCGTCCGCGATCAGTTCCTGTGCATAGAACGCGAGTGCCTCGGGCGCATTCTCCAGGGCCTCATCGACGTCGTCGCCGCCGGAAATGCAGCCTGGCAGGTCGGGAAACCACACGCCTACGGCCTCGTCCGGGCCGGCATCCTCGATGATGGCGATGTAGTGCGGCATGCAGGCCTCACGCCCGCTGCACAAAACTGTCCACGACCTTCTTTTCCCCCGCCTTGTCGAAGGCGATGGTGAGCTTGTTGCCGTCGATCTTGGTGACGCGGCCATAGCCGAATTTCTGGTGGAAGACGCGGTCGGAGAGGGCGAATTCCGAGGTCGTGCCGGTGGATTTGGCCACCAGCTCGCCCTCGATCGTCAGGGGCCCCCGACGGCGCGAGGAGAAGCTGCCGAAATCGGGCGAGGACGACTGGGACGAAAACGACGAGGCCTGTTCCTCGAAGCTGCCGCGGCCGCCATTGCCGCCCCCGCCGCCGCCGCGATTGCGATTGGCCTGGGCGCGCTGCCAGCCGGGGGTCGAATAGGTGGAGCCGAACGCTTCCATGTCGTCGAAGCGGGAGGCGCCGTAGCCGCCGGTGCCGCCCCAGGCCGAGCCGCCCTTGGATTCCGTGATCTCGACATTGGCCGCGGGCAATTCGTCGAGGAAGCGCGAGGGGATCGTGGTCGACCAGGTGCCATGGATCCGCCGATTGGTGGCAAAATAGATTTTGGCGCGGCGGCGGGCCCGGGTCAGGCCGACATGACCGAGCCGGCGCTCTTCCTCGAGGCCGGCTCGGCCCTGTTCGTCCAGCGTGCGCTGGCTCGGAAACAGACCTTCCTCCCAACCCGGCAGGAACACGTTGTCGAATTCCAGCCCCTTGGCCGAATGCAACGTCATCAGCGACACCGCGTCCTCATCGGCGCCGCTGTCGCGGTCCATCACCAGCGAGATGTGCTCGAGGAAGCCTTGCAGGTTCTCGAACTCCTCCATCGAGCGCACCAGCTCCTTGAGGTTCTCGAGCCGGCCCGCGGCGTCAGCCGAGCGGTCCTTCTGCCACATCTCGGTGTAGCCGCTCTCGTCGAGCACGATCTGGGCGAGATCCGTGTGCGACGTGACCTCGCGCTGGGCCCGCCAGCGGTCGAACTGGGCAACGACGTCGCGCAACGAGCCGCGCGCCTTCGGCTTGAGCTCGTCGGTCTCGACCACCGCGCGCGCCGCTTCGAACAGCGGAATGCGGCGCTTGCGGGCGTGATCGTGCAGCATCTGCACGGTGGCATCGCCAAGGCCGCGCTTGGGCGTGTTGACGATGCGCTCGAAGGCGAGATCGTCGGCCGGCGAATTGATGACGCGCAGATAGGCCAGCGCATCGCGGACTTCAGCGCGCTCGTAGAAGCGCGGGCCGCCGATGACGCGATAGGGCAGGCCGAGCGTGACGAAGCGATCCTCGAACTCGCGCATCTGGTAGGACGCCCGCACCAGGATCGCGATCTCGTTGAGCTTGTCGCCCTGGCGCTGGATCTGCTCGATCTCCTCGCCGATGCCGCGGGCTTCCTCTTCCGAATCCCACGAGCCTGTCACCGTGACCTTCTCGCCGTCATGGTCCTCGGTGCGCAGCGTCTTGCCGAGCCGCCCCTCGTTGTGGGCGATCAGGTGCGAGGCAGCGGCGAGGATGTGGCCGGTCGAGCGGTAGTTGCGCTCGAGGCGGATAACCTTGGCGCCGGGGAAATCATGGTCGAAGCGCAGGATGTTGTCGACCTCCGCGCCGCGCCAGCCATAGATCGACTGGTCGTCATCGCCGACGCAGCAGATGTTTTTGGTGGGGCCTACAGGGACAGCCGTCATTCCGGGATGCGCCGAAGGCGCAGACCCGGAATCTCGAGCTGAGGACTCATCTCCGGATTCCGGGTTCGGCTCTTCGAGCCGCCCCGGAATGACAGTGGGCGAGGTTGGCTTCGTCGGCGCTTGCGACAACAACCGCAGCCACAAATACTGCGCGACGTTGGTGTCTTGATACTCATCGACCAGGATGAATTTGAAGCGCTGCTGGTACTGCCGCAGGATATCCGGGTGCTCGCGGAAGATGCGGATGTCCTCGAGCAGCAGATCGCCGAAATCGGCGGCGTTCAAAATCTTCAACCGCTCCTGGTAGCTCGCATAGAGCTTGCCGCCCTTGCCGTTGGCGAAGACGGCGGCTTCGCCCGACGGCACCTGCGACGGCGTCAGGCCGCGGTTCTTCCAGCCGTCGATCAGGCCGGCCAGCATGCGCGCGGGCCAGCGCTTGTCGTCGATGTTGTCGGCTTGCAGGAGCTGTTTCAAGAGCCGCACCTGATCGTCGACGTCGAGCACGGTGAAGTTCGACTTGAGCTGCGCCAGTTCGGCGTGGGTGCGCAGGATGCGTCCGCCGATGGAGTGGAAGGTGCCGAGCCACGGCATCCCTTCCACCGCATGGCCGAGCATCTGGCCGAGCCGATGCTTCATCTCGCGCGCGGCCTTGTTGGTGAAGGTCACCGACAGGATCTCGGAGGGGCGGGCGCGGCCCTGGCTCAGGATATGGGCGATGCGCGTGGTCAGCACGCGGGTCTTGCCGGTGCCGGCGCCGGCCAGCACCAGAACCGGACCGTCCAGCGTCTCCACAGCCTCGCGCTGCTCCGGATTGAGCCCGGACAGGTATTGCGGGCCCACCGAGGCCCGCGCACGCGCGGCGATGCCGCCGGCTGCGGGCTGGTGGTCGGGGACGCTCTGGGACGTGATCTTGCTCGGCTCGGTCATGCGAATCATTTGCCCCACGTTGGCACCGCGGGGTGGTGAAAGGGGAGCCTTCTTAACAGGGATTGGTCCCTATATGGGGCCGCGGACGGGGGTTTTCCACGTGCGCGGAAAGCCAATTTGTTCCTGCGGGTCAGGCGAATTTCCGGCGCCAGCGGCCCGGAACCATTGTTCCGAGTTGGCGATTGGTTCTGCAAGTGAGGCGCGTCAGCCGCGCCGATCGCAGACAGACATCGAAACAGAGGTTCGGACCATGCTTAGCTGGGTTGTGACGTTTCTGGTTATCGCCTTGATCGCCGGTATCCTGGGCTTTGGCGGCCTCGCCGGCGCGTCGATCGAAATCGCCAAGATCATCTTCTTCATCGCGGTCGTGCTGTTCCTGGTCTCGGCCGTTGTCGGTCTGGCCCGCGGCCGTAACAGGGTCTAGCGCGCTTACCGCTTCGAGGGCATCGCCACGTTCCGGCCGATGCCCTCGGGCCGCGGTACGGCACTGTGGGCCTTGACCACCGCTGCGATGCGCTCGCGGATGTCTGGCGGAAACGCCGCCACCTTTCGTGAGCCCATGTCGATGTGAAGCGACATGTTTTCGGAGGTCGCCGACAACCAGCCCTCGGTGGCGTGCCGCAGCTCCTGGAATGTGTGCAGCCGCTTGTCGTCGGCCTCCAGCAGCCAGACCGAGACCTGCACGGGATCGCCCAAGTGGATTTCGCGCAAATACCGCACGTGGCACTCGGCAGTGAAGGTCGAGCCGCCTCGCTCCTTCATATAGCCCGGCCCGATCCCAAGCGTCAGCCACATCTGGTCGATCGCGCGGTCGAACATCACGTTGTAATAGGCCATGTTGAGGTGGCCGTTGTAGTCGATCCATTGCGGCTCGATCTGCATGATCGAGGCGCGGAACGGCGCGCCCTCGATCGTTGTGGCAGCAGTCTCCGGCATGTGTCCTTCCCCAGCTATGCGTCCGGTCGCTTGACTTGACCGGTGAGATGTCCTTTGCCACGGTTCGTCTCGTCGGGAGGAACGTCCGTGGGTACGACCATCACCAATAATCCGCCGCGGCCGGCGCCGAAAGCCCTCGCGAGCGCGCTGGAGCAGCTTGCCGGACGGTTCGGCAACCGCCTCATCACCTCGCAGGCCGTCCGCGAGCAGCACGGCCACACCACCACCTGGCTCGTGAACCAGCCGCCGGACGGCGTGGTGATGGCGCAGGAGACCGCCGACATCCAGGACGTGGTGCGGATCTGCGCGACAAACGGCGTGCCCGTCATCGCCTTCGGCACCGGCACCTCGCTCGAGGGCCAGGTCAACGCACCCGCCGGCGGAATCTGCATCGACCTGCGCGACATGAACAAGGTGCTCGCGGTGCATGCCGAGGACCTCGACTGCGTGATCCAGCCCGGCGTCACCCGCAAGGCGCTCAACGAGCATCTGCGCGACCAGGGCCTGTTCTTCCCGATCGACCCCGGCGCGGACGCTTCCCTCGGCGGCATGGCCTCGACGCGGGCCTCCGGCACCAACGCGGTGCGCTACGGCACAATGCGCGACAGTGTGCTGGCGCTGAAGGTGGTCCGCGGCGACGGCGAGATCATCACGACCGGCACGCGCGCGAAGAAATCATCCGCCGGCTACGACCTGACGCATCTGTTCGTCGGCGCCGAGGGCACGCTCGGCATCATCTCCGAACTGACCATCCGCCTGCGCGGCATCCCCGATACGATCGCGGCCGGCGCGGTGTCGTTCGAGACCGTGCACGGGGCGTGTCAGGCCGTGATCCTGGCGATCCAGACCGGCATTCCCGTGGCGCGCATCGAGCTGCTCAACGCCGCGCAGGTGCGGGCCTGCAACGCCTATTCGAAGTTGACCCTGCCGGAAACGCCGCTGCTGCTGATGGAATTCCACGGCACCGAGATCGAGGTCGGCGAGCAATCGAAGGCCTTCGGCGAGATCGCAAAGGACTGCGGCGGCGGCGATTTCTCCTGGACCACCAAGCCGGAGGATCGCACAAAACTGTGGCAGGCGCGGCACGACGCCTATTGGTCGGTGAAGGCGCTGCGGCCGGGCGATAGCATCGGCGTGGTTGCGACCGACGTCTGCGTGCCGATCTCGCGGCTTGCCGAATGCGTCGGCGAGACCGAGGAAGATCTCAAGCGTCTCAACCTGTTGTCGCCGATCGTCGGCCATGTCGGCGACGGCAATTTTCACTGCTCGCTGGTCTGCGACACCAACGATGCCGACGAGATGGCGCGCGGCGAGGAGTTCATGCATCGGCTGGTCGAGCGCGCGCAGGCGATGGACGGCACCTGCACCGGCGAGCACGGCATCGGCCAGGGCAAGCAGAAATATCTCAAGGCGGAGCTCGGCCCCGAGGCGATCGACGCGATGCGGGCGCTGAAAAAGGCGCTCGATCCGCAAAACATCTTCAACCCCGGCAAGATTGTTCCGGAGGCGTAGAGTCTGCGCAGCTAACGACCGGGAACTTTCGGCAGTCCTGCCGGTTCCAATTCCCGCCAGTTCCGACGCCTTATGGCCGGGTTCTGCGCGGGAGGGTACAATGGTGCGACCGGTCATTCGAATTGCCGCGGTGGCATTTGCGTGCATGCTGGCGGGAGCGGTACTGGCGAAAGGCGGCCATGGCGGTGGGCACGGGGGCGGGCATGGCGG
>NZ_JBVVPM010000025.1:89421-120216 GCF_055811255.1 Bradyrhizobium sp. MI1.11 | reverse complement strand
TGCCTGTTCCTGATCCAGCTCTGGCGCACGCCCGCCTGTCCGGCCCCGCTCAATTCGGCTTCTTAACGGACGACTAACCACAGGGAGTGGTTTGGCGAAGACTCCGAGTTACCCCTTTCGCACGACTACTGCGTGCTCGGAGTATGGGTCCTGGCTTTCGCCAGGACGACACTGAAATTATTGAACTGTCTTTGCGCGACGACTTGCCGTGATTACCGCGGACCCGGCTTCACCGGTGCGCGGCGCCGATCCGACGCCGGCTGGTACGCAACACGCGAGTGCTGGGCGCAATAGGGCAGGCCGGACAGCGCCCGTCCACCGCAGAAGAAGAAGTCCGGGCTCGAGGGATCGCCGACCGGCCAGTGGCAGGTCGCCTCGTTCAATTCGAGCAGCGACAGCCGCTGGCTCATCGGCACCACGTTGTCGTAGGTGACCGGATCCGGCTCAGCCTCGACCTCGAAGGCCTGCGCCAGCGCGGTGTTGCCGCGCGAGATCGGGCGGCTCACCCGCATCATGTGCTGCGCGGGGCGCGCCTTGCGCGGCCGGGGCGCTGCCGATGATGGGCTCTTGGCGCGGCCCGAAAGACCGAGCCTGTGCACTTTGCCGATCACGGCATTGCGGGTCACATTGCCGAGCTCCGCCGCGATCTGGCTGGCCGAAAGTCCGGCCTCCCAGAGCTTTTTCAGCTGCTCGACGCGATCATCGGACCAGGTCAAAACCGTCATTGCACCCTTTCCCTCGCTGCGCGCCAGCCATCCTGGGGCCTCGCAGCGAATGCCTAAGCCTTCAAAAACCCGTGCCGCCAGAATCCCTTAAGGCTCGCCGGGCGCGTCTTGAACGCCCGAACGTTTACGCCGGTACATAAGGACTTAAAGATCAGAACCACTGCACGAGATGTCGTATCTGACAATCCAAACGCTACAATATGGCGTGACTCCCGCGCAAGAGTCCGCCGACTCGCTTCCACATGTTCCGTGGCTAAATCCCGCAAAATCGGCACCGCAAGACTACGGATTCAGCGTTTCGCGAGGCTTTCCGGGCGGCATTGACACCCGTTTCACCAGGCCTAAGATAGTCGCACGTGCCGCCCTCAAGAGGCGGCACGTTTCGTTTTCCGGGCCGGTCGATGGTGCGTTGCGTAATGCACGCTTACACCGTCCGCAACATTCAAGTGACCGTCATGACTAACAGCGCAGCGCCGCATTTGCTCCCCGTTTTCGCCAGGTCCGACCTCGGTTTCGAGCGTGGCGAAGGCTGCTGGCTGATCGCGACCAATGGCGAGCGCTATCTCGATTTCACCTCCGGGGTGGCGGTGAATGCGCTCGGCCATGCCCATCCGGCGCTGGTCGCGGCGTTGCAGGAACAGGCCACGAAGCTCTGGCACATGTCGAACCTGTTCCAGAGCCCGGACGGCGAAAAGCTTGCCGCGCGCCTGTGCAATGAAAGTTTCGCGGACTTCGTGTTCTTCTGCAATTCCGGCGCCGAAGCGCTGGAATGCGTGATCAAGGTCGTGCGCCGCTATCACGCCGCGAAGGGCCATCCAGACCGCTATCGCATGATCACCTTCGAAGGCGCCTTCCATGGCCGCACGCTGGCGACGCTGGCCGCGACGGGTTCGGCAAAATATCTCGAAGGTTTCGGCCCACCCATGGAGGGCTTCGACCAGGTTGCGCATGGCGATCTCGAGGCAGTGAAAAAGGCGATCGGTCCGCAGACCGCCGGCATCCTGATCGAGCCGATCCAGGGCGAGGGCGGTGTGCGTTCGGCAACGCCTGCCTTCCTGAGGGCGTTGCGCCAGCTCTGCGACGAGCGCGGCCTGTTGCTCGCCTTCGACGAGGTGCAGACCGGCATGGGCCGCACCGGAGATCTGTTCGCATACCGCCGCCTTGGCGTCGAACCTGACGTGATGTCGCTGGCCAAGGCGCTCGGCGGCGGCTTCCCGATCGGCGCCTGCCTTGCGACCGCGGAAGCGGCGTCCGGCATGACGCCGGGCTCGCACGGCTCGACCTTCGGCGGCAATCCGCTCGCGATCGCGGCGGCGAACGCCGTGCTCGACGTCATGCTCAAGCCCGGCTTCTTCGACCACGTGCAGAGGATGTCGCTGCTGCTCAAGCAGAAGCTCGCTTCCGTGATCGACCGTCATGGCGATGTCGTCAGCGAAGTGCGCGGCGAGGGCCTCCTGATCGGCATCAAGGCCGTGGTGCCTTCCGGCGATCTCGTTGCCGCCTTGCGCGCAGAAAAGCTGCTCACCGTCGGTGCCGGCGACAATGTCGTGCGTTTCCTGCCGCCTTTGATCGTCACCGAAGCCGAGATCGAGGACAGCGTCGGGCGGCTCGAGCGCGCCTGCACGGCGTTGTCCGGCAACAAGCGGGCGGCAAGCTGATGAGCACGTCGCCCGATAAAACGCCCAAGAAAACACCGAAGCACTTCCTCGATATCAACGAGCTGCCGCTGTCGGAGCTCAAGCGCATGCTGGCCGCGTCCTCCGCGATGAAGGCGAAGCAGAAGGCGCATCAGCCGGTCAGGCCGCTCGAAGGCAAGACGCTGGCGATGATCTTCGAGCGCCCCTCGACGCGGACGCGGGTGTCTTTCGATGTCGCCATGCGCCAGCTCGGCGGCGAGCCGATCATGCTCACCGGCGCCGAGATGCAGCTCGGCCGCGGCGAAACCATCGCCGACACCGCGCGGGTGCTGTCGCGCTATGTCGACGCCATCATGATCCGCATCCTCAATCACGATGCGCTGCTGGAGCTTGCGGCGAACGCCACCGTGCCCGTTATCAACGGCCTGACGCGGCGCTCGCATCCCTGCCAGGTCATGGCCGACCTGATGACCTACGAGGAACATCGCGGCCCGATCGAGGGCAAGACGGTGGCCTGGACCGGCGACGACAACAACGTGCTGGCGTCCTGGGCGCACGCCGCCGAGCGCTTCAAGTTCCAGCTCAATGTCGCGACGCCTCCGGAGCTCGCGCCGAAAAAAGCGATGCGCGACTTCATCAAGGCGACCGGCGCGCCGATCATGCTCGGCACGGATGCCGAAGCCGCCGTGAAGGGCGCCGATTGTGTCGTGACCGACACCTGGGTGTCGATGGGCGACAAGGAAGGCGAGCACCGCCATAACGTGCTCAAGCCCTATCAGGTCAATGCCCAGCTGATGTCGCTGGCCAAGCCCGATGCGCTGTTCATGCACTGCCTGCCCGCCCATCGCGGCGAGGAGGTCACCGACGAGGTGATCGACGGTCCCCAATCCGTCGTGTTCGACGAGGCCGAAAACCGCCTGCACGCGCAGAAGGGCATTCTGGCCTGGTGCTTCGACGCGGTGAAGTAACGCGGGCCGGTGAAGTAGCTTTGGATCGTCGTCCTGGCTTTCGCCAGGACGACACCGAGTTTGCCGTGCTTGCGTACGATCCGTTCTGCATTCCGGATGCAGCCGCCCCCCTTCCAATTCCGCCTTCCGACCCCAGATAAAGCGCCATGGTTTCCCAATCCCCTGACATGAAAACCGGGCCCGAAGGCCCGGTTCGCGCGCCATCCGCGGTTCCCATCGATGACGCCGTGCTGCCCTACGAGGTCGACGCGCTCGACGTGCGCGGTCGCCTGGTGCGGCTTGGTCCGGCGCTCGACGAGATCCTGACCAAGCACGATTATCCGGCGCCGGTCGGCAAGCTGCTCGGCGAGGCCATCGTGCTGACCACGCTGCTCGGCTCGTCGCTGAAGTTCGAAGGCCGCTTCATCCTCCAGGCCCAGACCGACGGTCCTGTGTCGTTCCTGGTCGTGGACTATCAGGCGCCGGATCGCCTGCGCGCCTATGCGCGCTATGATGCCGCGCGCCTCGGCGAAGTCCAGGATTCCGGCAAGACTTCCGGCGCGCTGCTGGGCCACGGTCATCTGGCCATGACCATCGACCAGGGCCCCGACATGAGCCGCTACCAGGGCCTGGTCGCGCTCGACGGCGGCAGCCTGGAAGACGCCGCTCATGAATATTTCCTGCGCTCCGAGCAGATCCCGACGCGCGTGCGCCTTGCCGTCGGCGAGGAGTGGCGTTCGAATGACGGCGGCAAGCATCGCTGGCGTGCCGGCGGCATGCTGATGCAGTTCCTGCCGAAGGCGCCCGAGCGCGCGCGGCAGGCCGATCTGCATCCCGGCGATGCGCCCGAGGGCGTCGAGGTCCATGCCGTCGCTGAAGACGATGCCTGGGTCGAGGCGCGCTCGCTGATCGAAACCGTCGAAGACGTCGAGCTGATCGATCCCGAGCTGTCCGGCGAGCGGTTGCTCTACCGTCTCTTCCACGAACGCGGCGTGCGCGTGTTCAATCCGCTGCCCTTGAAGGCGCAATGCTCCTGCTCGCGCGATGCGGTCGCATCGATGCTGAAGAGCTTTTCGTCCGACGACCGTGCCGCAATGGTCAAGGACGACAAGGTCGTCGTGACCTGCGAGTTCTGCAGCTCGGTGTACGAGTTCACACCGGATGAGGCGGGCGTCGAGGACGCGTAGCGCGGTGCCGTAGGGTGGGCAAAGCGAAGCGTGCCCACCATTTCCAGCGCTAGTTCAACACCCGCTTGTTATCCGGGCTGTCCAGCGAGAACGTCGGCACGTCGATCTCGAAGCGTTCGCCGCTTGCGCTGACCATCTGGTAGCGGCCGGTCATGAAGCCCGAGGCGGTCGTGAGCGGCACGCCGGAGGTGTATTCGAAGCGTTCGCCGGGCGCGAGCGTCGGCTGCTCGCCGACGACGCCCTCGCCTTTCACCTCCTGCTGCCGGCCGGTGGCATCGGTGATGATCCAGTGCCGCGTCTTGAGCTGCACGGTCTCATCGCCGGAATTGGTGATGACGATGGTGTAGGCCCAGAAATAACGGGAGCGGTCGGCCGACGACTGCTCCGGAACAAAGTTCGGCTCGACGGTCACTTCGATCTGGCGGGTCACGGCGCGGTACATGATTGCCATCATACCGAAAACCGCCCGGGAACCAAACGCCGGAGGCGGCCTTGGCGACATCGTCCCGCCTGAATTCGCAGGGAAGTACACGTCCAAGTGTAGGTCCAAACGTACTTGCATGTGATCCGGTGGCTTTGCGAGATGACGGCCGGACCGGTACACTCCTTGCCACGTCGCGATTTGCGGAAGGGTTTTTAGGCCCCCGATGACTATTGCCGACCAAGTGACGGGATCGACGATCGCGGGAACCGCTAAACCTGTGGAGGTCAAGTCCGCGGGGGCAAAGCGGCGCGCGGCCGCGCCGGCCATTTCGCTGCCCGCCATCGGGGAGCGCGAGCTCCGGCTCGACCTGTTCCGCGGCCTTGCGCTGTGGCTGATCTTCATCGACCATTTGCCGCCGAGCCTTCTGACCTGGTTCACGATCCGCAATTACGGCTTCAGCGACGCCACCGAGATCTTCATCTTCATCTCCGGCTATACCGCCGCCTTCGTGTACGGTCGGGCGATGCTGGAGTCCGGCATTGTCGTCGCCACCGCGCGCATCCTGCGGCGCGTCTGGCAGATCTATGTCGCCCACGTCTTCCTGTTCACGATCTTCCTTGCCGAAATCTCCTACGTCGCGACCAGGTTCGAGAACCCGCTCTACACCGAAGAGATGGGCATCATGGATTTCCTCAAGCAGCCCGACGTGACGATCGTGCAGGCGCTGCTGCTGCGCTTCCGTCCGGTCAACATGGACGTGCTGCCGCTCTATATCGTGCTGATGCTGGCGCTGCCCTTGATCCTGTGGCTGATGAAATGGCGCCCGGACGTGACGCTCGGCCTCTCGGTCGCGCTCTACGCGGTGACCTGGGAATACGACCTCTATCTGTCCGCCTATCCGAACGGCTTCTGGGCCTTCAATCCCTTCGCCTGGCAATTGCTGTTCGTGTTCGGGGCATGGTGCGCGCTCGGGGGTGCGCGACGCATGTCGCGCATTCTGGCTTCGCGGGTGACGATGTGGATCGCGATCGCCTATCTGGTCGCGGCATTCTACGTGACGCTGACCTGGTATGTGCCGCAGCTCTCCCATTTCATGCCGAAGCGGCTCGAGCAGTGGATGTATCCGATCGACAAGGCCGACCTGGACGTGCTGCGCTTCACGCATTTCCTGGCGCTGGCCGCGCTCACCGTACGCGTCCTGCCGCGGGACTGGCCGGGCCTGAAATCGCCATGGCTGCGGCCGCTGATCCTGTGCGGCTCGCATTCCCTGGAGATATTCTGTCTCGGCGTCTTCCTCGCCTTTGCCGGCCATTTCATCCTGGCCGAGGTCTCGGGCGGCCCGGTCATGCATGCGCTAATTAGTCTCTCCGGAATTCTGATCATGTGGGCCATGGCCTGGCTGATTTCGTGGTACAAGCGGGTGGCTGACAAGAGCGGTTCGAAAACCAAAAGCGCCGTCGGCAGCGCCGATATGGCGGGAGGGGGCTGATGAAGGCGAAGGTTTTCCTGAGCCTGATCCTGCTGTGCGGTGGTCTCGCCGCGCCTCCGGCGCGCGCGGACGATGCTGCGCCGGCTGCTTCAGCCGCGCCCGCAGCCTGTGAAGTGCCGTCCTATCTGCTCACCAGCGAAAGCCAGCTTCCCAAGGTCGCCGATGCCGTGAAGGCCGGCAAGCCGCTCGAAATCCTGGTCATCGGCAGTCGCTCGACCACAATTCCGGCTTCCGAGGACGCCTCTTATCCGGCGCGGATGCAGGCCATTCTGAAGGACAAGCTGTCGCCGTCCGAGATAGTCCACGTCTCCGTAGAAATACAGAGCAAGAAAACGGCCGAGGAGGCGGCCGCCAGTTTCGTTAAGCTGATGGAAGCAAAAGCACCTACTTTGGTTATCTGGCAGACCGGGACTGTCGATGCTATCCGAGCCATCGATCCCGATGATTTTCGCGGCGCAGTGACCGGAGGGGTTGTTGCGCTGCAAAAGGCAGGGGCTGACGTCGTCTTGATGAACTTGCAGTACAGTCCGCGTACCGAAACCATGATCTCGGTGCCGCCATACCTCGACAATATGCGGGTGGTGGCGCAGGAGCACGATATTCCGCTGTTCGATCGTTTCGCGATCATGCGGCAGTGGAATGACCAGGGGCAGTTCGACCTGTTCAGCCCGTCGCGCGGGCCTGAGCTGGCGAAGCAGGTCCATGATTGCCTTGGCCGGGCGTTGGCACAGTTCGTGATCGACGCTGCGCATCTGGAGCCGGCCCAGCAGCAAAATTGAGGTCTAGCGTTAATGAGTTCTCTCCGCCCTTTTTGCCTGACGGCATGGCTGGCTGCGCCTGCAGCAGCGGTGCTGCTGTTGCTGAGTCCGGCCTCGCAATCGCACGCGCAGACGCAGGGCGCGCAGGCAACGCCGGCCCCGCAGCAGTCGGCTAATCCGGCTCCCGCTTCACCGTCCCAGACGACCGTCGCAGCGACGTCCCCCGACCAGCGCGGCATCACGGCGCGCGCCATCGACAAGGTGAAGCAGGTCGCGAAATCCGCCGGCGACGTCTTCAGCCGCGTGCCCTGCCTGTCGCCGAAGGGCGGCGCTAAGGCGATGGGCTCGCTGCCGCATGTCGCGGGCAAGCTCGTCGCCGGCCAGCCCGTCGTCATCGTCGCATTCGGCTCGTCCTCGACCGCGGGATTCGGTGCGAGCTCGCCGGAGTTCAACTATCCCAATCGTCTTGCCGCGCAGCTGCACCGGCACTATCCGACAGCCGACATCACCGTCGTCAATGCCGGCGTCGGCGGCGAGGACGCGCCCGAGATGATGAAGCGCCTTCAGAAGGAGGTGATCGACGTGCATCCGGATCTGGTGATCTGGCAGGTCGGCACCAATGCGGTGCTGCGCAATCTCGATCCCGGCGATACCGCCAAGCTCGTCGAGGACGGCATCAGCCGCATCCAGGCTGCCGGCGGCACCGACGTCGTGCTGGTCGATCCGCAGTATTCGCCAGCCGTCAACCAGCGCGCCGAGAGCGCCGGCAAGATGGTGAAGCTGCTCGGCAAGGTCGCTGAGCTCCGTCACGTCGGCATCTTCCCGCGCTTCGAGGTGATGCGCGACTGGCACGAGAAGCAGTCGCTTCCGGTCGAGAGCTTTGTGATCGCCGACGGCCTGCACATGAACGATTGGGGCTACGCCTGCTTCGCCCAGCTCCTCGGCGACGACATCATCCGCTCCGTCGGCCAGATCAAGCTCGGCGTGAACGTGCCCGCGGACCTGCGGACGTACCGGCCGATGTAGCTTGGTGCCGTAGGGTGGGCAAAGGCGCGCTCTTCGCGCGCCGTGCCCACCATCTATCGGCACCGCGATCGTGAAGGGTGGGCACGCTTCGCTTTGCCCACCCTACGATTCCGAGTGTGTGGCTACGCCTTCTCCAGCGCCGCGGTCAGATCCTCGATTAGATCATCCGCGTGCTCCAGCCCCGCCGAGAAGCGGATGAATCCCTCGCTGATGCCGAGCGCGGCGCGGTCCTCCGGCTTGAGGCGCTGATGCGTCGTGGTGGCGGGGTGCGTGACGAGGCTCTTGGCGTCGCCGAGATTGTTCGAGATCTTGGCAAGCTTGAGCTCGTTGAGCACGCGGAACGCCGCCTGCTTGCCGCCCTTGACCTCGAAGCCGACCAAGGTCGAGCCGCCGCGCATCTGCTTCTTCACCAATGCCGCCTGCGGATGATCGGCGCGGCCGGGAAACACCAGTCGCGAAATCTTCGGATGGCTCGCCAGCACGTCCGCGATGCGCGCGGCCGTCTCGGTCTGCGCGCGCACGCGCACGGCGAGCGTCTCCAGGCCCTTGAGCAGCACCCAGGCGTTGAACGGCGAGATCGACGGGCCGGTCTGGCGCATGAAATTGTGGATGTGCTCGGCGATGAACGCCTCCGAGGACAGGATGATGCCGCCGAGACAGCGGCCCTGGCCGTCGATGTGCTTGGTCGCGGAATAGACCACGACGTCGGCGCCGAGCGCGAGCGGGCTCTGCCAGATCGGCGTGGCGAACACGTTGTCGACGACGAGCCGCGCGCCGCCGCTGTGCGCGATCTCGGCAATGCCGGGAATGTCGAGCACGTCGAGCGTCGGATTGGTCGGGCTCTCCAGGAAAAACGTCTTGGTGTTCGGCTTCATGGCGCGCTGCCACTGGTCAAGATCGAGGCCGTCGACCAGCGTGGTCTCGATGCCGTAGCGTGGCAGCAAATCCTGCACGACGTAGAGACACGAGCCGAACAGCGCGCGCGAGGCCACGACGTGATCGCCGGCCTTCAGCGGCGCCAGGATCGCCGTCGTCACCGCGGCCATGCCGGTCGCGGCGGAACGTGCCGCTTCGGCGCCTTCGAGCTCGATCATGCGGCGCTCGAACATCGCGATGGTCGGATTGGAGTAGCGTGAATAGATGAAGCCGGGGTCCTCGCCCTTGAACCGCGCCTCGCACTCCTCGGCGCTGTTGTAGACGTAGCCCTGGGTCAGGAACAGCGACTCCGAGGTCTCGCCATATTGCGAGCGCAGGGTGCCGGAATGAACCAAGCGAGTTTCGGGACGGTATTGCGCGGTTGGCGCCGGGGACTTCGACATAGGACCTCCTGAAGTGACCATCGAAAATGGCCACAAAAAAACCGGCCTGGAATATTTCCACGGGCCGGGATCACAGAGGTCCCCGGCCTGTTTAGCGACTTATTTAACGTGGCTGCAAGCCGGCCGGCTCAAATCACCACGGGATAAGTCATGCTCATATTCCGCAATGCCCTTTCCGTCAAGACGTCCATCGGATAGCCGTAAAACGCTCATATTGCCCGCATGTCGGGATGTGTTTGATCCCTGATGAGGACCCCGGGTTGACGTTCACGGTCGCCGCCGACGCCAATGGTATCCTGCCCGACCGCATGATCGCGGCGATGGCGGAGGGCGGTCTCATCCTGCCCGCTTACGACTTCGTCGAAAGCCAGATCCAGCCGGCGAGCCTCGATTTGCGTCTCGGCGATATCGCCTATCGCGTTCGCGCCAGCTTCCTGCCTGGTCCCGGCGCCACCGTTGCCGAGCGCATCGACGAATTGAAGCTGCACGAGTTCAGCCTCGCCGACGGCGCGGTGCTGGAGACCAACTGCGTCTACATCGTGCCGCTGCTCGAAAGCCTCGCGCTGCCGCCGGAGATCGTGGCGGCCGCCAACCCGAAGAGCTCGACCGGTCGGCTCGACGTCTTCACCCGCGTGATCGCCGACGGCACCCGCCGCTTCGACATGATCGGTGCCGGCTATCACGGCCCGCTCTATGCCGAGATCAGCCCCAAGACGTTCCCGGTGCTGGTCAGCGAGGGCTCGCGCCTGAGCCAGGTACGCTTCCGCACCGGCGATGCCATCCTCAACATCGACGACCTCGAGGCGCTGCACGCGACCGAACGTCTCGTCGATATCGACGATGCCGATCTCACCGGCGGCGTCGCCGTCTCCGTAGATCTCTCCGGCGAGAAGAGCGGCGGCTTCGTCGGCTACCGCGCCAAGCGCCACACCGGCGTGATCGACGTCGATCGCCGCGCCGGCTATTCCGTCGAGGAGTTCTGGGAGCCGATCTCGGCCCGTCCCGACGGCAGCCTGATCCTCGATCCCGGCGAGTTCTATATCCTGGCGTCGAAAGAGGCGGTGCAGGTGCCGCCCGATTACGCCGCGGAGATGGTGCCGTTCGATCCGCTGGTCGGCGAGTTCCGCGTGCATTATGCCGGATTCTTCGATCCCGGCTTCGGCTATGCCGGCGCCGGCGGGTTGGGGGCGCGCGCCGTGCTCGAAGTGCGCTCGCGCGAGGTGCCGTTCATCCTCGAGCACGGCCAGATCGTCGGCCGCCTCGTCTATGAAAAGATGCTGGCGCGCCCCGACGCCATGTACGGCCAGCGCATCGGCTCAAATTACCAGGCCCAGGGGCTGAAGCTGAGCAAGCATTTCCGGGCGTAGGGATAGCCTCACCTTCCGCTGTCATGCCCCGGCTTGACCGGGGCATCCAGTACGCCGGAGCCTATCGGTTCGATCACATCCGCCTCTGGAATACTGGATCGCCCGATCAAGTCGGGCGATGACACCGAATCTGTGTCAGGATAAGAAGCGAATCCGGGCTACGTCCGAGGTGGCGAAATGACAGATCAATCCGAACTCGAGGCAAAAATCCTCGACGACGTCGCAGACGCGCTGATCTATTCGGATCGCTCCGGCACGATCATGCGGTGGAATCGCGCATCGTCCGCACTGTTCGGATTCTCCGCGGACGAAGCGCTGGGTCAGAATCTCGACCTCATCATTCCCGAACATCTGCGTGCCGCGCACTGGAAAGGCTTCGAGGCCGCGCTTGCCAGCGGCGCGATGAAGCTTGCGGGCAAACCGACACTGACCCGCGCGCTGCACAAGGACGGACGCAAGCTCTACATCGAGATGACCTTTGCGCTGGTGCGGGATGCCGCTGGAGTGGTGCAGGGGTCGGTGGCGATGGCCCGCGACGTCACCGAGCGCGTCGAACGCGAGCGTGCCGCCAAAGCCGCGCAAATCTAAGCCTGCGCAAAATTCGTGATGCGGAATTGGCGAGCCGGCGTGCAGGGCGCCCTGCATGCGGCTCAGCTTGTCCGTCACCGGATGCAGTGACACACTCGATCAAAACAACGATCGGGAGCGAACATGACCGCCGCATCTGACCCCGCGCAGGAAGCTCAATGGAAACGCTGGCGCGCGGTTGCCGATCTCTATCACGCCTATTTCACCGGTCTGATCCTCACCGTGGTCACGCGTCGCGGCACGGCGGATGCTGCGGAGTTCGTCTTTCGCGTGTTCCGCCGCCAGCAGCAGGAGCGCTTTCTGCCGGGGCTGGACAAGCTCGGGTTGACCCATCTGCCGCCCGCCGTGGCGGCCGCGCAATATCACTACCTCTCCAACTGGATCGGCGGCGTGCACGTCGAATACATGTATGAGAGTGATCGCAAAGCCTGGATCCGCTATCCGCCGCCGCGCTGGATCTGGAAGGGCACCGCCATCTGCGGCGTGCCGGGCGAAGTCTCGCGCGCGATGCTGCGCGGCTGGCACGCCAACAACGGTGTGGCGCTCGGCGATACCAGATTAGGGTTCGTCTGCACCAAGCAGAGCGTCGACGGCCAGGATGGGCTCGAAGGCTACTATTATCAATATGACCAGCCCCTCGAACTCGACCAGCGCCTCGTGTTCGCGCGGCATCTCGAAGCGCCGCCGTTCGATGCAGCCGCCGCTCCGGCGTTGCCAGTCGCAAGCTGGCCCAGACCGCGACTGGAAAAAGCCTATCGCAACTATGCGATGGAATATGTGCGCACCGCCGCGCCCGTGATGGTGCAGCTGTTCGGTCCGGAGGATGCCGGCTATCTCCTGCACCTCACGGGCAAGCTGATCGGGATGCAATATTTCGATGAGGTCGCTGCGGCGCTGTCGATGGGCCGCGGCGGTGCGAGCGAATTCGCGACGTTCCTCAACGCGCTGTTGGTCGCGCAGGACGATGTGGCTGAGACGACGCAATCCGAAGGCATGTTCGAAATCCGTCAGCAGAGCTGGAAGTTGATGGACGGCGTCGCCGATGACCACCCTGCCTGCACCAAGGTGCTGGCGGGGTTGTTCGAAGGGCTCGCGGCCGGATGCGGGCGGCACATCGGAGTGCACCTGTCCCCGACATCGCGCGGCCGTCCGCCATTGCTCTGGACGATTGGGTAATGCCGCGCGGGCGTTGGCCTCGTGGTTCGAGACGCCAGCTTCGCGGGCTCCTCACCATGAGGGTCCGACATGTCACCGCGAAACAAGACCTCATCCTGAGGAGCCCGCGACGCGGGCGTCTCGAAGGATGGCCCCACGGAGACTGAGAGCCGCAATTCCACGGGCTGAAATGCGCTGCCGCAGGGCACGCCTGCACCTAGCGCAGGAGGAATCGCTGCGCATCGTGCTAACAAGCCTGTCGTTGCGCCCTGCGCGCGAACCAATTCATTGGTACACCCAAGCATTGCCGCGCCGCAAATGGCGCTTTCGCCCGGAGAGGACATGTCAGACATCGCCGAAATCCCGGTCGATGAACAAGAGCGTCCGCTGCCGCCGCCCCCGCGCCCTGTGAGGAGCGCGCTGATGGACGGGTCGATCCTGCGCACGCTGCTCGGACTGGCCTGGCCCAACGTCGTCGCGCTCTCAGCCGGCACTTGCACGGTGATTGCGGAGACCTCCTATATCGGACGTCTTGGTGTGGAAGCGCTGGCCGCGATGGCGCTGGTGTTTCCGACAGTGATCCTGACCATGACCATGTCGGGCGGTGCGATGGGCGGCGCGGTGGCCTCCGCCATCGCGCGCGCGCTCGGCGCCGGCGATCGCGAGCGTGCCGGGACGCTCGCCGCGCACGCGCTGCTGATCGGAATCAGCTTCGGCCTCGTCTTCATGCTGGGCATGCTGATCTTCGGACCGCGCGTTCTGGAAATGCTCGGTGGCCGCGGCGACGTGCTGACGCATGCGATCGCCTACACCCAGGTGTTTTTCGGCGGCGCCGTGCTGCCCTGGCTACTCAACACCATGGCCGGGGTCCTCCGCGGCACCGGCAACATGAAGCTGCCGTCGCTGTTGATCCTCAATTCTGCGGCCTGGCAGATCGTGCTTGGCGGCACGCTCGGCCTCGGGCTCGGTCCGGTGCCGCAATTCGGCATGCGCGGCGTCGCCGCCGGCGCGCTGATTGCCTATTGCATGAACATCGGCGTGATGGGCTGGTACCTGTTCTCCGGCCGCGCCCGCGTGACGCCGAAACTGCGCGGACTTCGGATCCAATGGGCGATGTTTTTCGACATCCTGAAGGTCGGCGCCATCGCCTGCTTCTCGCCGCTGCAATCGGTGCTGACGATCTCGATCTTCACCCACATGCTTGCGAAATTCGGCACCGCGATCCTCGCCGGCTACGGCATCGGTGCGCGGCTGGAATTCCTGCTGACCTCGATCGCGTTCTCGTTCGGCATCGCCTCGGTGCCGATGATCGGCATGGCGGTCGGCGCCGGTCGCATCGCCCGCGCGCGGCGCATCGCCTGGATCGCGGCCGCGAGCGCCTTCGTCGCCGTCGGTGCACCGGCTTGCCTGGTCGCGATCTTCCCCGATCTCTGGGTCAACATCTTCACCGACAGCGCGACCGTGCGCGCCACCAGCCATCAATATTTGTCGACGGTGGCGCCGTTCTACGCCTTCATCGGCCTTGCCTCGACGATGTATTTCTCGTCGCAGGGCGCTGCCAAGGTAATCGGCCCGGTGCTGGCGCAGACCGCGCGGCTGATCTACATCTCGGCGGTCGGCTGGTGGCTGTCGACGCACGATGCCACCGCGCAAAGCTTCTTCTGGCTGGCGGCGAGCTCGATGGTCGTGCTCGGCCTGCTCTCGTCCTCCAGCGTGGTGCTGACGCGCTGGGGACCGCGCCAAACCAAACCTGCGATCAGGCCGGCTCTGTCGGCCGCTGCGGACTAGCGATGCCTGTGGCGGCGATGGCCGCCACCGCCGCCGACATTGGCGAGCCGCATCAGTTGCGGAATCATCGCCATCATGTCGCCGCCACCGGCGCCGCCGAGCATGCCCATGATATCGCCGCCGCCCATGCCGCTCATTCCAGTCAGCATATATCCGCCTGCGCCCATCGGTGCGTAGCCGCCGTAATTGGGCGCCCCGAAACCGCCGCCGAGATTGCCGCCGCCGAGGCCGCCAATTCCGCCGCCGCCATTCTCCATCATGCGGCTCATCATTGGGCCCATGGTCTGCATCATCATGCCGAAGCGGCGCTTGCCCATCTTGGCCTTCATCATCTCCAGCATCGGCGCCATCTGGGTCATCATGTCCTCGCCGCCGGCACCGCCGCCGCCGAGGAATTGCGCCTTTGCCGGCGCGCTCGAAATCGAAAACATCAGCAGCACGGCGGCCGCCTGGCAGATCACCTTGTCCGCACCTCTCATGGCCTGCTCCTCGCGTGCGTGGCGCCGCCGGGAGAGCGGAGCCAACCGGGCGCACGCCGCCATGGTTACGGCGGACAAGGGCGGGGCTCTGTGAGAAATATCACGCAGCCGCCGCTGGAAACGCTCGGTGTATGGCGGCGACAGCGTCCTTGGTCTGTCCCTGCACATAGGGCGCGAGCTCATTCGGCAGCATGTCGATGATCCAGACCAGGCGGCTTCTCGCCTCGCCCTCGGCGATCACCTGCACCGAGGCGCTGTAATGCTTCAGCCGCTCGTTGTTGATCGCGTAGACCAGCCGCTGCCGCGCATCGTCGCAATCGACCAGCACCTCGCGCGCCACCGATCCATTGGCGAAGGTGACGACGCGCGCGTCGCCGTCGAGCGCGCAGGCCGTGACGAAGCCCGGCGCCAGCCGCCGATGCAGCGCGCCGAAATCACGCACCGCATCCCAGACGTCGCGCGCCGGGGCGTTGAGGGGAATGTCGTTGTGGATGGAGGCCATTGTTGAATCCTGGTTGAATCCTGTGATGTAGAGAAGCGAGCGATAGCGCCGTCATCTCAGCTGTCATCGCCCGACTTGATCGGGCGATCCAGTATTCCAGAGGCCGCTGTGATGAATCGAGAAGCTGCGGCGTACTGGATGCCCCGGTCAAGCCGGGGCATGACAATGTGTGTGGTGAGGCCTGCCGTACTCACGTGCAAACCGCCTCGACATTGTTGCCATCGGGATCGATCAAAAACGCCGCGTAGTAAGTCGGGCTGTAATCCTTGCGCGGGCCGGCGCCGCCATTGTCGCGACCGCCGCTCTTCAGGCCCTCGCTATGGAATGCCTTGACCGAATCATGATCCCCAGCGCGAAACGCGATATGCGCGCCATCGGCTTTCCGCCCCTTGTTCAGGTGCAGCCACAGCGCCGGCGCGCCCTGCGGTCCGAAGCCGGCATAACCGTCGCCGCTTGAGCACAGGACATAACCGAGCGGCGCCAGCACTGCGGTGTAGAAGCGCGTTGCGGCGTCGAGGTCGGCAACGCGCAATCCGATATGGTCGTACATGGTCGTCTCCATTGCCAAAGCGCGCCGCAATCGGCGCGCGCCGGAGACGAACCTAGTCAGTTGAGGATGAGTTGCTCTTGGAGAATCTTGCGCTCTCCCTTCGAGGCCTGACGGAACTTGGTCGGCGAGACGCCGGCGGCGCGGTGGAAGGTGCGGACGAAGTTGGAGAGATCGCCGAAGCCGACGTCGTAGGCGATGTCGGTAACTGCGATGTCGTCGTCGGTCAGCAGCCGCGCCGCATGCCGCAGGCGCGAGCGCACTAGATATTGATGCGGGGTGACGCCGAGCACGGCCGAGAACAGCCGCAGGAAATGGAACGGGCTGAGCCCTGCCTGCCGCGCCGCCTGTTCGAGGTCGACTTCGGCATGCGAATTGGCGTCGATCCACAGCGCGGCTTCCACGGCACGGCGGCGGTCGCGCGCGGTCGGCGTCGTCGGCTTGCGCGCCTTGCCCGAGACGACATCGACGAAACGGCCGGCGAGGATCTGGCCGACCTCGTCGAGACCGAGGTCGCTGTTGCCATCTGCCGCCGTCTGGGCGAGCTCGCCCAGCACCATCAGCTCGGGCAGCGGCGGCGTTGCGCCGACCTGCCAGACGTCTCGCCGGCCGCCGAGCGCGTCGACCAGATCCTCGCCGAGGAAAAAGGACAGGCAGACGTCGCCGGCGACATGCTCATGCGTGCAGGTGTATTCCTCGCCCGGCGCACCGACCAGCATCGAGCCCGCGACCAGATCGAAGAAGCCGGCGCGGCAATGACAGCCAAAGCTTCCGGCGCGGACATAGGCAATGGAATGGCCGGTGCGACACTCCGCAAACGGGCTGTCGTCCGGTCCCGCGTCGCAGCGAAACTCGGAGACGGTCATCGAGGGGGTCGTCAGCAGCGTGGTTGCATCCATCCCGCCTATCTAGGTGGAGGGCCTCGGCGAGGCAACGGGCAGCAGCACGTCGAACAGCGTCTTGCTGGCGATCGGATGGGCGCCCTCCAGCGACAGCAGCCGCCGCTTGGAGATCACCCCGCCATAGGGCGAGAGCCGGTCGGTGTAATTGCCGGCCTCCAGCACCCGGTGGCAGGGCACGATCAGCATGTAGGGATTTTTCGCGATCGCCTGTGCCACAGAATGCGCGGCGCCGGAGGCGCCCAGCGCCTTGGCGATCTCGTGATAGGTGCGCGTCTCCCCGCGCGGGATGGCGCAGGCCGCCTCGTAGACCCGCCGGTTGAAGCCGGGCACCCCGCTCGCATCCAGGCTGACCTCGGAAAAATCAGCATCGCTGCCTTGCAGCAAGCCCACGATGCCCTCGATCGCGAACGCGGCGTTCGCGGACGGCCGCTGCTCGCGCGCCTCGGGATGGACCTGGAAAATCCGGCGCCGGGTGTCGATCTCCCGCGCCTCGGGCAATTGCACGGCGACGATACCGGTGCTGCTCCAGATGATGCCGCAGCGCCCTATGGTCGTGTCGAATATCGCGTAGCCACGCCCCACCATGCACACGCCCCACTCAGTGCACGTCTCCCCAGACAGGCGATCATAACACCGCCACAATCCGGCGCACCCAAAATCTTACCGGAAACTTAAGAAGGGTCAGGCGGCCTGCGCCAAAGCGCTTGGCGAGATGCGCCGTCTCGGCTAATCAGAGCGGGCGCAGGCTGCGCATCCGCGGGCGTAGTTCAATGGTAGAACGGCAGCTTCCCAAGCTGCATACGAGGGTTCGATTCCCTTCGCCCGCTCCATCCTTTAGTTCGGCAGGCTCCGCAGAAATTCCACGATCGCCGCATTCACCTCCGCCGGCCGTTCCTGCTGCGTCCAGTGTCCGCACCCAGATAGCATCTTGATCCCGCGCAGTTGCTGCACCCATTGCTTCATGTTGGCAACGTGCTCGGCGGCGCCGGGGAAGGCCATGACCATGTCGTGGTCGCCGGCGATGAAGAGCGAGGGCACGACCACCTTGACGCCCTCGAAGGCGCCCATCAGCTCCCAGTTGCGATCGATGTTGCGATAGTAATTGAGCGGTCCGCGAAACCCACTGTGGGCAAATTCGGCACCGTAATAGTCGAGGTCCGCGCTACTCAGCCACGGCGGCAGCGGCACCTGCATTTTCGGTAGCAAGCCGTCCTTGCGAGAGACCATGCCGACACCGGCGGTCCGCCCTTGACGCTCGGCATTGGCGCGGATCACCGCCGCGCCCTCGCCGGAACCGCCATAGAGCATGGCGCCGAGCGTTGCACGCGGATCTCTTTCGAATTCTGCTTCGGCGACACCCGGCTCCTGGAAATACAGTTGATAGAACTGCGCGTCCGACGTCTGTGGCATTACACTCGTCGGCGGCACCGGACCGCGCGGTCGATAGGGCACGCTGAGAATGGCGGCGGCGCGGAAGCGATCGGGCCGCAGGCGCGCCGTGTGCCAGGCGATCGTCGCGCCCCAGTCGTGCCCGACGATGACGGCGTCCTTCGCCTCGAAAGCGTCGAGCACGCCGACGAGGTCGCCGACCATGTGGAGGATCGTATACTGGTCGATCGCCTCGGGCTTGTCGCTCTTGCCGTAGCCGCGCATGTCGGGCGCGACAGCGTGGTAGCCGGCCGCGGCCAGCGCCGCGAGTTGGTGACGCCAGGAATACCAACCTTCCGGAAAGCCGTGGCAGAGTAGCACCAGCGGCCCTTCGCCCTGTTCGGCGACGTTGAGGCTGATGCCGTTGGCCTTGATGATCCGTTGCGTCGGTCCGTTCATGCCACACCTCCCGCTGCATCGTGATTGCGCCCATCCTAAACGTTGCTGCCCCGCGCGCAAAGGTTCCAATACATTAGCCCGTCGATCCCGGCATACGCCGCTGCTCCGGCCTAATCTTCTCGTCCGGCGGATGCGGTCCCTGCGACGGGCAACGTTTGGATCAGAGATCATGGACCAGCAAAAGCTCGACCGCGCGATCGGTCGCCGATTGAAGACGGTGCGGACGCAAGCCGGCATGACGCTGAACGAACTGGCGGCGCGGTCCGGCGTCAGCCGGGCTATGATCGGGCGGGTGGAGCGGGCGCAGAGCAGTGCGACGGCGTCGCTGCTCAACAAGCTCTGCGCGGCGCTCGATGTGTCCTTGAGCGACGTGGTGGCGTTGGCCGAAAAGCCGCCGGAGCGGCTGGTGCGGCTCGCCGACCAACCGCACTGGCGCGATCCCGACAGCGGCTATCGCCGCCGTCACGCCTCGCCGACGGACGCGGCGAGCGGCATCGAGGTTATCGTCGTCGATTTGCCGGCCGGCGCGCGGGTGCCGTACAGCCCCTGGGGGCGCAACGCCTTCACCCAGCAGCTGCTGATGCTGGAGGGCGCGATCGCCGTGCACATCGACGCCAAGGCGGTTCGCCTGCACGAAGGCGACTGTCTCGACTTCGACGTGATGCGCGCGGTGATCTTCGAGAACGAGACCAGACAGGACGCGCGCTACGTCATCATCACGCGCCGCGGCGCGTCCTACGGCAAGATGTGAGGCCCTGACGATGCAGATCCGCACCGGCGACACCTTTGATCCGCGCGTCATCGCGCTGCTCGACCATCACGTTGCGGCGGCGCGAGCACAGACCGCGCCGGGCAGTGCGCATGCGCTTGATCTCGCCGGGCTTCGTGCCCCGGAAGTCGCGTTCTGGACCGGCTGGGACGGCGACACGCTGGTCGCCACCGGTGCGCTGAAGTCGCTGTCGGGAGCGCATGGCGAGGTGAAGTCGATGCACACGCTCCAGACCACGCGGCGGCGCGGCTTTGGCGGTGAGATGCTCCGCCACATCATCACGGAAGCCCGCGCGCGCGGCATGGCGCGGCTCAGCCTCGAAACCGGCTCCTGGGACTATTTCAAGCCGGCGCACGCGCTCTACCAGGCGCATGGCTTTGTCCTCTGCGGCCCGTTCCAGGGCTATGTCGAGGATCCCAACAGCCTGTTCCTGACCCTGGATCTGTCGGCGAGCCGATAGCTCAGGAGCGCGTCTCCTCGATCCTGTCGAGCACGCGCTCGGGGGCGATGTCCCGGCTTGCCTCCTCCAGATCGCGCTTCGAATCGGGCTGGACGTCGAGCCGCTCGGCGATCTGCGTGAGCAGGCGGGCAACCTTGGTCAATTCGTGCTCGGCGAGAAGGCTGATCTGGAGATCGAGATCGGCGCGCTTGTCCGCTGCTGCGCTCATGCGGTTCTGCGAGATCAGCACGAATGTCGACAGGAAGATCGCCTCGACCGAAGCAATCATCGCCAGCACCACGAAGCTCTCGTCCCAGGCCGGGATTCCCGGCAGCCAGTGCAGATTGGCGATGATCCAGAAGCCGAACACCGCGACATGGAGATAGACGAACGCCATGCTGCCGGTGAACGCCGTGATCGCATCGGCAAGTTTTTCCTGACCCCTGGCACCGCGCTGCTCGCGGCGGCGGCGCTCGACCAGGGCCTGGATGTTGCGCTCGAGCGTCGGGCTCAATCCCTCACCGGGATCATGGGTGATATCGTTATGCACGGGGCAGCAACGGCGGACGGGAAAAGCTGTTCCTGGGCTCAGCCGAGGGAAAATGCTCGCCGCCCCTCAAAATGAGTTGCGTACCTCAAAACACCTCTGCTAGCCTTCAGCCATGGCCGAGACGCTCACCACGACTGCGCTGACGCTGAAGGACATCGCCCGCCAGGCCGGCGTCAGCCTCGCGACGGTGGACCGCGTCCTGCACAATCGTCCGGGCGTGCGGCCGGATACGGTCCGGCGCGTCAAGGAGGCGATCGAGCGCAATTCGTTCCAGCCGCACGTGGCCGCCGCCGAGCTCGCCCGCGGCCGCGCCCGCCGTTTCGCCTTCGTGATGCCGTCGGGGCCGAACCCGTTCATGCAGCAGATCCAGGACTATCTCGGCGAGATGTCGGGCTGGCTGTCGTCCCGCCGCCTCGGCGTCGAGACGGTCGCGACCGACGTGTTCGATCCGTCCGTGCTCGCCGCTTCCCTTGAAGGGCTCTCGGATGATTACGACGGCATCGCCGTGGTCGCGCTGGACCATCCCGGCGTCCGCGCCGCCATCGACGATCTCGTCGATGCCGGCGCCAAGGTCGTGACGCTGGTCTCGGACGTGCCGTCGTCGCGCCGGCACCATTATGTCGGTATCGACAACATTGCCGCGGGGCGCACCGCCGGCGCGCTGGTCGGGCGGCTGGTCGGACAAAAGTCCGGCAAGGTTGCGATCGTCGCGGGCTCGCAGGGCCTTCGCGACCATGCCGAGCGCATTTTTGGCTTCAACCAGGTGATGGCGTCGGAATTCCCCGGCCTCAGCGTGCTGCCGGTGCTCGAAGGACGCGACGAGGACGCGCGTTCGGAACAATTGTTGGTGCGGCTGCTGGGCAGGCATACCGATATTGTGGGTCTTTATAATGTCGGCGCCGGCACGCAAGGCGTCGCCAACGCGTTGAATGAGAAGGCCTTGAGCGATGCCGGCCGCGACAGGCAGGTGGTGTTCGTCGGACACGACCTCACCGCGCTGACGCGCCGGCTGCTGCTGCAGGGCGTGATGCATGCCGCGATCTCGCAGAATCCCGGACACGAAGCGCGCGCCGCCGTGCGCGTGCTGCTCGCGCTCGCCCGTGGCGAGCCGATCTTGCGCGAACAGGAGAAGATCAGGATCGACATCGTGATGCGAGACAATCTGCCTTAACGGCAGGTGGAATTCAAAACGACCCCGTTGCGGATAAGGCGACCTTGAGTTCGCGCACCGCAACAGGCGAAAGGGAGGACGGCGTGTTTCTCGGAATCGACATCGGCACATCAGGTGTGAAAGCGGTGCTCGTCAGCGAAGCCGGCGCGGTTGTCGCGACGGCGGCGCGAGAGCTCGCGCTGTCGCATCCCGCGCCGCTGTGGTCCGAACAGGATCCCGATGGCTGGGTCGATGCGGCGGTCGGCGCGGTCGACGATCTTGCCGCCCGCCATCCGCGCGAGGTCGCGCGGATGCGCGGCATCGGGCTATCCGGCCAGATGCATGGCGCGACGCTGCTGGACGAGGACGGACGGCCGCTGCGTCCCGCGATCCTCTGGAACGACGGCCGCTCGCACGCCGAATGCGTCGCGCTGGAGCGGCGCTGCCCCTCGTTGCACACCATCGCCGGTAATCTGGCCATGCCCGGCTTCACCGCGCCGAAGCTGCTCTGGGTCGCCAGGCATGAGCCAAAAATCTTCGCGCGCGTCGCAAAGGTGCTGCTGCCGAAGGCCTATGTGCGCTATCGACTGACCGGCGAGATGATCGAGGACATGTCGGACGCGGCCGGCACGCTGTGGCTCGACGTCGGTCTGCGCCGCTGGTCGGCGCTGCTGCTGCATGCCACCGGGCTCGATCTCCACCACATGCCGCGCCTGGTCGAGGGCAGCGAGGTCAGCGCGACGCTCGCGCCGGATTACGCCCAACGCTGGGGCATGGCAAAGAATGTCGTGGTCGCCGGCGGCGCCGGCGACAATGCCGCGAGCGCGATCGGGCTCGGCGCCATCGCGCCGGGCGATGCCTTCCTGTCGCTTGGCACATCCGGCGTGGTGTTCCGCGTCACTGATCGGTTCGCGCCGGCGCCGGCCTCGGCGGTCCATGCGTTCTGTCACGCGCTGCCCGGCCGCTGGCATCAGATGGGCGTGATGCTGTCGGCTGCGGCTTCGCTGGCCTGGCTCGCCGGCGTGATGGAGGTTCCGGCCGCAGCGTTGCTGGCGCCGCTCGGCGAGCGCGTCGATGGACCGAGTCCGGTCAAATTCCTGCCCTATCTCGACGGCGAGCGCACGCCGCACAACGATGCCGCCGCCAGCGGTGCCTTCGTCGGCCTGCGCGGTGCGACCGGGCGCTCCCAGATCGTTCAGGCCGTGCTCGAAGGCGTCGCCTTCGCCGCGCGCGACAATCTGGCGGCGCTGAGCGCGGCCGGCGGACCGCTTGCCGAGGTCGATCTCGTCGGCGGCGGCTCGCGCTCGCCGCTGTGGGCGCAGATCTGCGCAGATGTGCTCGGCATTCCCGTCCACCGCGTCGAGGAGGGCGAGGTCGGGGCGGCGCTCGGCGCCGCCAGGCTCGGACGGCTCGCCGCCACCGGCGAAGACGCGGCTGCGGTTTGCACCCGTCCGCGCCGGCTCGCGAGCTTTACGCCTCGCCCATCGATCAGTGCGGCCTATGACGAGGCCTATCGCCGCTGGCGCGAACTTTATCCCGCCTTGAAGGAGTGTGCCTAAGTGAACGCGTCAGCGAAATTCTTCGATACAAGCGTACCTGTCGCCTTCGCCGGCGGGGATGCGGGAAACGCGCCTGCCTTCCGCTGGTACGATAAGGACCGCCTCGTCCATGGCCGCAGGATGGAGGACCATCTGCGCTTTGCGGTCTGCTATTGGCATTCGTTGTGCTGGCCCGGCGGCGATCCCTTTGGCGGCGAGACGTTCCTGCGACCCTGGCATCACGGCGCCGATGCGATGGCGCAGGCGCGCGCCAAGGCTGACGTCGCCTTCGAACTGTTTCGTCTGCTCGACGTGCCCTTCTTCACCTTCCACGACGTCGATGCGGCGCCGGAAGGTAACTCGCTTGGCGAATCCGTCGCCAACCTCAATGCCATCGCCGATCTGTTCGAAGCGAAGATGGCCTCGAGCAAAGTGCGCCTGCTCTGGGGCACCGCCAATTTGTTCACGCATCGCCGCTACATGGCGGGCGCGGCCACCAATCCGGACCCCGAGATCTTCACCTATGCCGCCGGCCAGGTCCGCGCCGCTCTGGAAGTGACGCACCGTCTCGGCGGCCAGAACTACGTGCTGTGGGGCGGGCGCGAGGGCTACGAGACGCTGCTCAACACCGATCTCAAGCGCGAGCTCGACCAGCTCGGCCGCTTCGTCTCGCTGGTCGTCGAGCACAAGCACAAGATCGGCTTCAAGGGACCAGTACTGATCGAGCCGAAGCCGAAGGAGCCGACCAAGCATCAATATGATTTCGACGTCGCCACCTGCTACGGCTTCCTCGCGCGTTACGACCTGCTGAAGGACGTCAAGCTCAACATCGAGCAGAACCACGCCATCCTCGCCGGCCACTCCTTCCATCACGAGGTCGCGCTCGCGGAGGCCCTGGGTGTGTTCGGCTCGCTCGACATCAACCGCGGCGACGATCTGCTCGGCTGGGACACCGACCAGTTCGCGATGAACGTGCCCGAGCTTGCCCTGGTGTTCCACGAGCTCCTGAGCCGCGGCGGCTTCAGCTCGGGCGGGCTGAATTTCGACGCCAAGATCCGGCGCCAGTCGATCGATCCCGACGATCTGATCCATGCCCATGTCGGCTCGATGGATGCCTGCGCGCGTGCGTTGCTCGCTGCCGCGGACATGCTCGACGCGGGCGTGCTCACTGCGCCGCTCGCGAAACGCTATGAGGGATGGGCCGGGCCCGAGGGCCGCGCCATTCTCGGCGGCCAGCGCTCGCTCGCCGAGCTTGCCGACCGTGCGCACGGCCCGGGCTTTGACCCGCAGCCGCGCTCGGGTCGGCAGGAATATCTTGAATCCCTCGTCAACCGCTACGTCTGAGGAAGGCCGCTGATGACAAATGCACAAGCGACACCGGTCCTCGAGCTGACCGGCATCGGCAAGGAGTTCGGCGCCATCCGCGCGCTGCATGATGTCGACATGCAGGTCCTCCCCGGCGAGGTCGTCGGCCTGATGGGCGACAACGGCGCGGGCAAGTCGACGCTGGTCAAGATCATCGCCGGCAATTTCCGCCCCAGCCACGGCGAAATCCGCTTCGCCGGCAGTGCGGTTCATTTCAACCGGCCCGTCGATGCCCGCGGCGTCGGCATCGAGGTGGTCTATCAGGACCTTGCGCTCGCCGACAATCTCACGGCGGCAGCCAACGTCTTTCTCGGCCGCGAGCTGAAGCGCAGGATAGGGCCGTTCGCGTTGCTCGACCACAAAGCGATGGCTGCGCGTGCGTTGGAGCTGTTCGGCGAGCTGCGCTCGGAGACGCGCCCCGACGATCTCGTCAAGCAGATGTCGGGCGGTCAGCGCCAGGCGGTTGCGATCGCGCGGACGCGGCTCTCCAACGCGAAGCTGGTCATGATGGACGAGCCCACGGCCGCGATCTCGGTCCGCCAGGTCGAGCAGGTGCTCGGCCTGATCCACCGGCTGAAGGAGCAGGGCGTTGCCGTGATGCTGATCTCGCATCGCATGCCCGACGTGTTCGCGGTGTGCGATCGCGTCATCGTCATGCGCCGCGGCGAAAAGCGGGCCGACAAGCCCATCCACCAGACCTCTCCCGAGGAGGTCACCGCCCTGATCACTGGCGCGAAGGAGGCGGCGTGATGGCCATGCCCTTGGAATCCCCGATCACCTTTTCGAACATCGGCAAGATCAGATGGTGGCAGCGCGGCATCTTCGCGTCCCAGACCGGCTATGTCCTGCTCGCGCTGGCAGTGCTGCTGGTGGTCATGCATTTCGCCAGCCCGTACTTCTTCACCGAAGGCAACATGCAGAACGTGGCGAAGAATTTCTCCTTCATCGCCATTGCGACGCTCGGCGTCACCTTCGTAATCATCACCGGCGGCATCGATCTGTCGGTGGGCTCGATGATGTGCTTCTCCGCCATGGTCACCTCGATGGTGATGACCGAGCTGTCGGCGCCCGGCTCGCCGGCAGGCTCCCTGTTCGTGCACATGGCGGCCGACGGCAAGACCGTGCTCGCCAATGTCCCCGGCCTGATCCTGGTGGTCTCGCTTCTCGCCGGCCTCGGCGTCGCGCTGCTCGCCGGCCTCGTCAACGGCTTCTGTATCGCGGTGCTCGGCCTGTCGCCGTTCGTCACCACGCTCGGCATGCTCTCGATCGTGCGCGGGCTCGGCTATGTCGTCTCCAACGGACGCGGCAGCTTTCCAGGTGGGCCGGATGCCGATTATTTCTACGCGCTCACCTCGGGCGACGTGCTCGGCGTGCCGGTGCCATTCATTTATCTGATCGTCCTCGCGCTGGCGATGGCCGTGCTGCTGCACCACAGCGCGTTCGGCCGTCACGTGTTCGCGCTCGGCGGCAACGAGAAGGCGGCCGAACTCACCGGCATCCCGGTCGTGCGGGTGAAGATCGAGGTTTATGTGATCTGCGCGCTCGCCGCAGGCCTCCAGGGCATCATCATCTCCGGCTGGCTCGGGTCGGCGCCGGCCAACATGGCGACGTCCTACGAGCTCAATGTGATCGCTGCGGCCGTCATCGGCGGTGCCAATCTCGCCGGCGGCATCGGCGGTCCGCTCGGCGCCATCGTCGGCTGCGTGCTGCTCGAGGTGATCCGCAACGGCCTCGTGCTCGCCCAGGTCAGCTCCTACTGGCAGCAGACGCTGGTGGGCGTGATCATCATCCTGGCCGTATTGGTCGACCGCATCCGCTCGCGGATGATCTGAAACGACGTCGCTCCGGGACGGCAACGAAAATGCCGCCTGTCCGCTTCCCGGACGATCTCAAGAGGACAGGCGCCAAAGAAGGGTGGAGGAGACGATGAGGAAATTTATTCTTGCCGGAATCGCGGTCGCGATGATGGCTACGCCGGCGTTTGCCGCAAACTACCGGTTCGTGATCGTGCCCAAGGCGATGAACAATCCGTTCTTCGACTTCGCGCGCGACGGCTGCCTGAAGCGTGCCAAGGAGCTCGGCAATATCGAGTGCATCTACAAGGGACCGGTCGAGCACGAGCCGGCGACGCAGGCCCAGATCATCCAGGACTTCGTCACCCAGAAGGTCGATGGCCTCGCCATATCCGTTGCCGACGTCGCGGCGATGACCAAGTCGATCGACGCGGCGACCGCGGCCGGCATCCCCGTCATCACCTTCGACGCCGATGCGCCCGGCGCCAAGCGCATCGCTTATATCGGCACCAACAACAAGGAGTTCGGCGTGGCCCTCGGCAAGCAGCTCCTGAAGCTGCGGCCCGACGGCGGCAAATACGCCATGGTCTCGGGTGGTCCCGGTGCCAAGAACCTCGCCGAACGCGTCGACGGCGTCCGCGAGGCGTTGAAGGGCTCGAAATGGACCGAGGTCGCGGGCTCGCCGACGTTCTGCAACGACGATCCCGCGCTGGCGGTTCAGCAGATGACTGACATGCGCACCGCGACGCCCGACCTCGCCGCGATCGTTCCCATCGGCGGCTGGCCGATGTTCGCCCCCGAAGGCTTCAAGGCCTTCGCCTCCAGGTACAAGAAGGATATCGATTCCGGCAAGTTCACGCTTGTCGTGGCCGATACGCTGAAGATGCAGCTCGAGCTGTTGCGCGATGGCTATGCCAATGCGTTGGTTGGTCAGCGTCCGTTCGAGATGGGCGAGAAGGCGATGGACACGCTGCTCGCCATCAAGAAGGGCGAGAAGGTGCCGGAGATTGTTTACACCGGCCTCGATCTCGTCACCAAGGACAACGTTGCGCAGATGTTGAAGTAGGAGCGTCGCCAGCCCCGCGCTCCTGCGTGCCTCTCCCGCTTGCGCTTGTCGCAAGCGGGAGAGATGATTTCGCTGTTGGGGAAGACTGTTGAGGCAATGGGAATGAAAAGGTCGCGGCTCGGCTCTCTCGATATCACCTCACTCGGCCTCGGTTCCGCCCCGCTCGGCGGATTGTTCACCCCCGTCAGCGATGCCGATGCGGAAGCGACCATCGCCCGCGCCTGGTCGCTCGGAATCCGCTTCTTCGACACCGCGCCGCTCTACGGCTTCGGCCTCGCGGAGCGTCGCCTTGGGGCATTCCTGCGGCAACAACCCCGTGACTCCTGCGCCATCTCGACCAAGGTCGATCGCCTGCTCGACGAGCTCTGCCGCAAGCACGGCACGGAGATGAGCTGGGAGCTGCGTGGGCGAAAACTCGTCGATGCCCGCACGCCATTGCCGGGCGGAGCGTAAGGCATGATCGTCGACGCTCACCAGCATTTCTGGGATCCCGCGCGCGCCGACTATCCCTGGATGGACGCGCCCGAGCTCACGCCGCTCCGGCGTGCCTTCGGTCCGGCCGATCTCGCGCCGCTCTTGAAAGCCAACGGCATCGACGCGAGCATCCTGGTGCAGTGCCGCTCCGCACTGGCGGAGACCGAGGAATTTTTGCGGATCGCGCATGCGACGCCGTCAGTGATTGGCATCGTCGGCTGGGCCGATCTGACCGACGCTGAACTTGGCGAGACGCTGGAGCAGTTGCGTGCTTCGCCCGGCGGCGACAAGCTGGTCGGCATCCGCCACCAGGTCCATGACGAGGCCGACCCGGATTGGCTGTTGCGCGAGGACGTCCAGCGCGGCCTCACGGCCGTGTTCGCGCACGATCTCGCCTACGATTTCCTGGTCCGCACCCGCGAGCTGCCGGCCGCGATCGCAACCGCACAAGCGTTCCCGCAGGCGCGCTTCGTGCTCGACCACGCAGCCAAGCCGCCGATCGCCGATGGCGGAAGCACTGAATGGTCCAATGGCATCGCGGCACTCGCGGCCTGCGGCAATGTCTGGTGCAAGGTCTCGGGGCTGGCGACGGAAGCGGTGTGGAGCGACTGGAATGCGGAGCGGCTGTTTCCATTCGTCGCGCACGCCGCGACCTGCTTTGGCGAGAATCGCCTGATCTTCGGCTCGGACTGGCCGGTATGTTTGCTCGCGGGAAGCTATGGCGAGATCAAGGGCGCGCTGGAGGCGTGCCTGATGGAGCTCGGGCCGCAGGTGCGGGAGAAGGCGTTCGGCGTGAATGCCAAGGCTGCGTATCGGCTGCCGGTGAGTTGAAGTCGCCAGCGCGCGCGTCGCTCAGTGTTCTCCACCAAACACCCGATCCAGCGCGGCATCGTACGTCGTCTGCACCAGCTCCGGATGCAGCTTCGCCAGCGCCTCCATCATCACGCCGGAATTGATCTCGAGCACACGCCAGACGCCGTCGACGTGCACGAGGTCGACCGAGGCGAAGCTGATGCCGATGGCGTTGGCGGCGTGGATGGCGAGCTTTGCGCAGGCTGCGCGTAGATCGTCGTCCCGCATCAGCACGGGCGTTGCACCCGCATCGAGATTGTGCCGCCAATCCGGGCCAAGCTGCTTGCTGTAGACGACGAGTGGCACATCGTCGAGCAGTACCACGCGAACTTCATCCTCGATCACGACATAGGGTGAGATCACGAGTCCGGCGCTCATCGAAAAGGCTTCGCCAACCGCATGATCGAGCTCTGTTTCCGTCGTTACCCTGAAGACGGATCGTCCCGATGTCCCGTCGTTCGGCTTCACCACCACGCCTTGCGGATTGTCGTGAAGCAACGCCAGCATGGTCTCTCGCCAGGCGACGCCGACAACCTTCCCGCCCAACTTCGGATTGAGGAAGAGGCGATGGGGAATGCAGGGCACGCCCTCGAGCGCCAGCACCTCGGCGGCGGCCGATTTGTCGTTGGCCAGGCGGTGCGCGATGGCGCTGTTGAGGCCGATGTCGTAGCCGAACGCGAAGTGGCGCTGCTCGCCCCGGCGCATCGCGAGCAGCCAGCCATCGGCGCGGACATCGAGCGCGATGCCATGGGTCGCGCAATAGCGCTTGATCGCCTGCACGAAGATCCGCTCGCCGCTCGCCATGTGTCTCAGTCGCCAGTCCCAGTCGTCAGTTCCAGTCGATCTTGGCGCCAAAAGCCGCAAAAATCCGGGAAACGGCGCCAAACGGGGGTGAAATCAGAGCTATTCTTAATGAAATTCTCGCGAGCACTACGGAAATTAAGTGCTGTATTCGAGCCCCGGAGGGAAAAGAAATTGCCCTCCGCATGCGCCGGACAGCAGATCCATTAATGGTGTGACCATTTCCGCCGCAAATGCCGGTTTGACCGGCATCAATTGCATCCGGAACGAGGTTGATTATTGGTCTCAATGGCGTAGATCACACTCGCGAAATCCTCCGCCATGGCAATGGTGTCCGCTCCGCTTTCAGGGGCCGGGCAACGCTTTTGCCCTAAAACCGCAATTATTCGGAATATCGAAAATCATGAGCGCGTTTTACCGAGAGAAGGTTCTTTCCGTCCAGCACTGGACCGACACCCTGTTCAGCTTTCGCGCAACCCGCGATTCCGGCTTCCGCTTCCAGAACGGCCAGTTCGCGATGATCGGCCTCGAGGTTGAGGGCCGCCCGCTGCTCCGCGCCTACAGCATGGCGAGCGCCAACCACGAGGAAGAGCTCGAGTTCTTCTCGATCAAGGTTCAGGACGGCCCGCTGACGTCGCGTCTCCAGAAGATCAAGGAAGGCGACACCATCCTGGTCGGCCGCAAGGCGACCGGCACGCTGATCACCGACAACCTCATCCCCGGCAAGCGGCTGATGCTGCTCTCGACCGGCACGGGCTTGGCGCCCTTCGCCAGCCTGATCAAGGACCCCGAGGTTTACGACCAGTTCGACAGCATCGTGCTGGTGCATGGCTGCCGTCAGGTCTCCGAGCTCGCCTATGGCGAGAAGCTCGTCGCCGGTCTTCGCGAGGACGAACTGTTCGGGGAGTTGCTTGCGGACAAGCTCATCTACTACCCGACCGTGACCCGCGAGCCGTTCAAGAACCGCGGCCGCATCACCGACCTCATCAGCTCCGAGCAGATCTTCAACGACATCGGCCAGGGTCCGCTCGACATCGCGACCGACCGCATCATGATGTGCGGCAGCCCGGCGATGCTCGAAGAGCTGAAACTGATGTTCGAGGGCCGCGATTTCGTCGAGGGATCCGGCAACAAGCCCGGCCATTTCGTGATCGAAAAGGCCTTCGTCGAGCGGTAGGCCCTCTCGGCGTGGGGGGGGGGGGGGGCCGCCGCCCCGCCGGGGGGGGGGGGGGGGGGCGGGGGGGGGGGGGGGAGGAACGGGGGGGGGGGGGGGGGGGGGGGGGGGGGGGGGGGGGGGGGGGGGGGGGGGGGCGGCGCGCGGCGCGGGGGGG
>NZ_JBVVPM010000025.1:0-89411 GCF_055811255.1 Bradyrhizobium sp. MI1.11 | reverse complement strand
CGGCGTGCTCGTTTGTGGGCGTCGCCCCTAACCTCCCCGTCTTTTTTTCCCTCCCCCCCCGCGGGGGGGCCGGGGCCCCCCCCCGGGGGGGGGCCGCCCCCCCCCCCCCCCCCCCGCTTGCCTGGGTAAAGCGCCGTGACCGGTTAATGGCCATCCATTCCGGGCTCTGCTGCACCGCAGCAGCCCGCCCATCGGGCTGATTGATTTGTCCCCGCCGAATTCGCTAGCCTGAAACAACCGCCGCGTCATATCCGTATGACAGGCGCGGGCGTATCGTACCGCCTCATGCTGGCGAGAGGATGGGAATCGTGGCCGACGAGAATAAGACGCAGGAATCGCCTCACTTATCGGCCAACGTATCCGCCAAACGGCTGCCGCTGGTGGAAGAGGGGATCATGGAAACCCTGCTGCTGCCATTCTCCCCGCGCTTCATCGTCCTGACGATCTGCGCGGTGGTCACCGCGCTGCTGATCGGCATCGGCATCGCCGACCGCAAGATCTTCGACATCCTGCTGATCCCGATTCTGATCTTCGGCGCGTTGACGCTGCTGGGCGTCCGTGACCTCATGCAGAAGGGCCACGCCGTTCTGCGCAACTACCCGATCTCGGCGCATATCCGCTTCCTGCTCGAAGAAATTCGCCCGGAGATGCGGCAGTATTTCTTCGAGAGCGAGAAGGACGGCATGCCGTTCTCGCGCGACATTCGTGCGGTGGTCTATCAGCGCGCCAAGATGCAGCTCGACAAGCGTCCGTTCGGCACCCAGGAGGACGTCTACCGCGAGGGTTATGAGTGGATGCATCACTCGGTCTCGCCGAAGACGCATGCCGAGGAGAAATTCCGCGTCACCATCGGCGGACCGGATTGCGCCAAGCCGTATTCGGCTTCGGTGTTCAACATCTCCGCGATGAGTTTTGGCGCGCTCAGCCCGAACGCCGTGCGCGCGCTGAATGCCGGCGCCAAGAAGGGCGGCTTCGCGCACGACACCGGCGAGGGCGGCTTCAGCCCCTATCACGCGGAGATGGGCGGCGACATCATCTGGGAGATCGGTTCGGGCTATTTCGGCTGCCGCCATCTCGACGGCGCCTTCGATCCCGAAGCCTTCGCGCGCGTCGCGAGCCAGGACCAGATCAAGATGGTCGAGCTCAAGATCAGCCAGGGCGCCAAGCCCGGTCATGGCGGCGTGCTGCCGGCGGCGAAAGTCTCGGAGGAGATTTCCAAGATCCGCGGCGTCGCGATGGGTGAGGATTGTATCTCGCCGGCCTCGCATCGCGCCTTCTCGACACCTGTCGGCATGATGCAGTTCATCGGCGAGATGCGAAAGCTCGCCGGCGGCAAGCCGACCGGCTTCAAGCTGTGCATCGGCCATCCCTGGGAATTTTTGGCGATCTGCAAGGCAATGATAGAGACCGGCATCTATCCTGACTTCATCGTGGTCGACGGCAACGAGGGCGGCACCGGCGCCGCGCCGCTCGAGTTCATGGACCATTTGGGCATGCCGATGCGGGAGGGCGTCAATTTCGTCCACAACGCTCTGATAGGCATCAACGCACGCGACCGCATCAAGATCGGCGCCTCCGGCAAGATCGCCACCGCGTTCGACATGGCACGTGCCATGTCGATCGGCGCGGACTACTGCAATTCGGCGCGCGGCTTCATGTTCTCGCTCGGCTGCATCCAGTCGCTGAGCTGCCACACCGACCGTTGCCCGACCGGCGTCGCGACGCAGGACCCGACGCGTGCGCGTGCGCTCTATGTGCCGCTCAAGATCGACCGCGTGCACAATTACCACCTTGCGACGCTGCACTCGCTGACCGAGCTGATCGCCGCGGCCGGTCTCGAACATCCGCAGCAGCTGCGCCCGATCCATTTCTCGCAGCGCACCTCGACGACGGACGTGAAATCGTTCGCGCAGCTTTATCCGTCGCTGCGTCCGGGCGAACTGCTCGAAGGCACCGAAGACCCGCGCTTCCGCGACGCCTGGCGTATGGCGCGGACAGAGACGTTCCAGCCGGCGCTGTAGGCGCCGGTCCACTTGCAAGGCCGCAGGCCCCGCGCGCAAAAGCATCGCAACGAGGGCTGCGTTTAACGTTTGGTTCAACTTTGGGTGTAGATTGTCGCCATGGATGAGCGGCGCGACAAGGCAAGGCATCGCGTGCTGAAGGCCGGAACGATCGAGTTCGGCGGCGGCGGCGCGATCGACTGCACCATCCGCAACCTGTCCGATACCGGCGCCGCGCTCGACGTCAGCAGTCCCGTCGGCATCCCCGACCATTTCAGCCTGTTCGTCCAGGCCGACGGAACACATCTCGCCTGCACCGTGATCTGGCGCAAGGAAAAGCGGATCGGGGTGAGGTTCGGGTGAGGGCCAGCGCAACAAATTCCACTGTCGTCCCGGCGAAGGCCGGGACCCATACCGCGTGATTTATCGATAGTGCGCAGACGGCAGCACCGCGCAACTCTCAATCTTCGCCAAACTCAATTGTGTGGTTATGGGTCCCGGCTTTCGCCGGGACGACGTGTTGAGAGTATCGCGAGCGCGCGCTCATCCCGTCTCTACTTCACCCAGCCGGCTTGCGAGAATCTTGTCGATCCTCCGTCCGTCGAGATCGACCACCTCGATGTGCCAGCCGCCGAAGTCGAAGGCGTCGCCGACATCAGGCAGCACGTTGAATTGTTGCAGCACGAGGCCGGCGACGGTGTTGTAGCGGTGTGGCGGCAGTTCGATGCCGAGCAGTTCGCCGAACTCGTCGACCGGCATCCAGCCCGAGACCAGCAGCGAATCGTCCGCGCGCTTGACATAGGCCGGTTCCGGCGGGCCTTCCTCGGAATGGAAGGCGCCGACGATCGATTCCAGAATGTCAGCCGTCGTCACGATGCCTTCGAAGGCGCCGTATTCGTCGTAGACGAGGCCGACATGCACCGGCGCAGCCTTGAGGATCGCCAGCACGTCGCGGGCATCGGCCGAGGCGGGAATGCCGGGCGCCTCCCGAACCAGCACGCGCAAATCCGGCGTGCGCTCGTTCATGAAGGCGACCAGCAGGTCCTTGGCCTGGAGCACGCCGATCGGCTTGTCGCGGTCGCCGTCGGAGACGGGAAAGCGCGAATGCGGACTCTTGGCGATGGTCGCTTGAATGCTCTCCGGCGTATCGTTCAGGTCGATCTCGTTGACCTCGGTGCGCGGCGTCATGATCGCGCCGACCGGCCGGTCGCCGAGCCGCATCACGCCCGCGATCATCTCCTTTTCACCTGACTCGAGCACGCCCGCGCTTTCGGCCTCGCTGACGAGATGATGGATCTCGTCTTCCGACACCTTCTCTTCGGACTTGCCGCCGTGGCCGAGCAGCGTGAGGATCAGCTTGCCGGAGAGATCGAGCAGGAAGACCAGCGGCAGCGAGACCTTCGCAAGCACGTGCATCGCGGGTGCAACCCTGACCGCGATGCTCTCGGGGTCGCGCAGCGCCACCTGCTTCGGCACCAGCTCGCCGACGATCAGGGTGGCGTAGGTGATGAGCGTGACGACCAGGCCCACTCCGACGATGTCGGCAATTCCTGCGGACAGGCCGAGCTCGAGCAGCCATTGCGTCAGCCGCTGTCCGAGCGTCGCGCCCGAGAACGCGCCGGAGAGGACGCCGACTAGCGTGATCCCGATCTGCACCGTCGAGAGGAATTTGCCGGGATCGGCCGCGAGCGTCAGCGCCCGCTCGGCGCCGCGGACGCCCTTTGCGGCGAGCATCGACAGCCGGGCCGGGCGTGACGAGACCACGGCCAGCTCGGACATGGACAGCAAGCCGTTGATGACGATCAGGACGACGACGATGGCGAGTTCGGCGGAAAGCATTGATGTTCCGAGGTAAGGGAGTGTGGCGCGGATGGCGGCACAGGCCTTGATATAGGTATTCGAGAGAGAAATGCCGACGATTCTGTCGCATCCGGCATCGCCAGGGAACTTCGGCGACACCGTCCGGAAGGCACTCGAAGCCCAAGACCCCGCGGAACTACGGGCATGCCGTTGCTTAACGGGCTCTTAGCGGCAACCGGCTAAGTTTTCGGCATTTGCAGGAATGTATTCGGGGGATCAGATGCGGATCGGGAAGCTCTTTGCGCTGTCGATGCTGACGGTGACGGTGTTTGCAGTCATCCTCGGCGCCGAGGTGCTGATACCCCAGGCGCGTATCTTCGCGAACCGCTCCGACGCGATCAAGACGGTCGACGCCTTTGGTGCGACCCTGATGGTCAGTCAGCAGATTGCTAGCCTTCGTGCCCCCTACATTTCCCCGATCTTCCAAGAGAACGCTGCGACGCAGGTCCAGATCGAAGCCGCCGCGAAGGCCGCGAAAGCAGTCGATGCCGCATTCGGGGGGGCAAGGCGCGCCATCATGGTGCTGGATGATTCCGGCGCGATGATCGAAAACCTGGACCGTACCGCGCGGCGGCTCAAGGACATCATCACGGGGGCAGATCGCGCGATGAGCGTGCCGCTGGCGACACGCGACAGCGCTGTGATCAAAGGCTTCCTTCCGGGCGTTGCCGAGGTCATCGGCAATATCGAGCCCATCATGAACGGGCTCGAAGCCAAGGTCATCAATGCCGATTCCTCGCTTGCGGCGCTGTTGAGCCTGGCGCGAACGGCGCAGGACCTGCGCGTCTCGGCCGGCAGCCGCGCCGCCACGCTGTCGCCGGCGCTGAGCGCACGCCGCCCGCTCACGTCGACCGAATTCTCGCTGATGGATCGTATGCAGGGGCGCGTCGATGCCGACCGCGAGCGCATCGCGGCCGGCATCGACCAGCTCGGAAGTCCGCCCCGCATCGCCACCGCGCTGAAAGCGGCGACGGATTCATATTTCGGAAAAGCAGCGCTCGTCGTGGACAAGGAGATGCCTGCGGCACGTGGCGACGGCAAGTACGGCATCAACGCCGAAGAGCTGGCCAATGTCATCGTACCCGCCATCCAGATGTTCTACGGCGTGCGCGATGCTGCGCTGGCCGAAGCGGCCGAGCGTGCCTCGGCCGCGCGCGACGGCGCGCTGGCGATGTTCGCGCTCGCGGGCGTGGCGGTGCTGGCTCTGCTGGGGACGCTCGGTGGCGTGACCATGATGCTGCGCCGGCGCGTGGTGACGCCGCTGAGCCGGCTCGCGGACGTGATCGCAACGCTTGCCGCCGGACAGCACGAGGTCGAGATTCCCGTGACCGGCCGCAATGACGAGATCAGCCAGGTGGCGGGCTCGCTCCAGCACTTCAAGGACTCGCTCTCCGCCAAGAAGGCCGCCGACGAGGCCGCCGCGGTCGAAGCCGAGGCAAAACTCCGGCGCAGCCAGCGCATGGACCAGATCGCGCGCGATTTCGAAGCGTTGATCGGCGACGTCATCAACACGGTGTCGTCGGCATCGTCGGAGCTGGAAGTGTCGGCGGGAACGCTGACGAGCACCGCCGATCAATCGGAAAAGGTCACCGCGACGGTCGCGGCCGCCTCCGAGCAGGCCTCCAGCAACGTGCAGACCGTCGCCGCGGCTGCGGAGGAAATGGCGTCCTCGGTCGACGAGATCAGCCGGCAGGTCCAGGACTCCGCGCGCGTGGCCAGCGAAGCGGTGCAGCAGGCCGCGCGGACCAACGACTATGTCGGCGAGCTCGCCAAGGCGGCCGGCCGGATCGGCGACGTGGTCGAGCTCATCAGCCAGATCGCGGGCCAGACCAATCTTCTGGCGCTCAATGCAACGATCGAGGCCGCGCGCGCCGGCGAGGCCGGGCGCGGCTTCGCCGTGGTCGCCTCCGAGGTCAAGGCGCTGGCCGAGCAGACCGCCAAGGCCACCGGCGAGATCAGCCAGCAGATCACGGGAATCCAGAGCGCGACGGAAGATTCGGTCGGCGCCATCAAGTCGATCAGCGACACCATCACCCGCATGTCCGAGATCGCATCGGCGATCGCTTCCGCGGTCGAGGAGCAGGGCGCGGCGACGCGGGAGATTTCCCGCAACGTGCAGCAGGCGGCACGCGGCACCCAGCAGGTCTCCGCCAGCATCGTCGACGTGCAGCGCGGCGCGAGCCAGACCGGATCGGCCTCCTCCACCGTGCTTGCGTCAGCGAAGTCGCTGTCCGGCGAGAGCAGCCGCCTCAAGGTCGAAGTCGGGAAGTTCCTGGACGCGATCCGGGCCGCCTAAGAAGGTCATTGTGGAGGGAAGCGGCTTCACCTAGGCTCGCACCACCGGGGATGTCGCAGCCTCCCCGTGAAGTGGTGATCCCACGCAAGCGCTGCTCGCTGACGTTTGGAGCGAGCAATGGACGGGATCGCAGTCGAACTACCGCTTTTTCTGTTGGCCACCTTCGCCGGCGCGTTCGTCGCCGGCCTCTCCGGCTTTGCCTTCGGCCTCGTTGCGGCATCGCTGTGGCTTTACGTGCTGACGCCGCTTCAGAGCGCCAGCCTGATCGTCGGCTTCGGCCTCCTGGTGCAGGGCTACTCGGTCTGGAAGCTGCGCAGCGCGCTCGACTGGCGCCGGCTATGGCCCTTTATGATCGGTGCCGTCGTGGGCGTGCCGGTCGGCGTGTCACTCCTGACTTCGGCCGATCCCAAGACCGTCCGCATCGCACTTGGAGCGATCCTGATCGTCTACAGCCTCTATGCGTTCTTCAGGCCAAAGCTCAAGGTCGCGACCATCGTGCCGCCGGCCGCCGACATGACCATTGGTTTCGTCAACGGCCTGCTCGGCGGGCTGACTGGCCTTGCCGGCATCATCGTCACCATCTGGTGCAATCTGCGCGGTCTGCCCAAGGACGTCCAGCGCGCCACGTTCCAGCCCGTCGCCGTCGTGGTGTTCGCCACGGCGGCACTCTTCCTGGGTGCCAAGGGAGCGCTGACGTTCGAGACCGCAAAGCTGTTCGCGCTCGGTCTGCCGTTTCTCTTTGCGGGAACGTGGCTCGGGCTGAAACTGTTCGGCCGCATCGACGAGGCCACGTTCCGCAAGATCGTGCTTGCGCTGCTGTTCGTCTCGGGCGTCGCGCTGTTGTTCTGAGCAGCGCTCAGAACTCGCCGTGCAGCCGTCCCGAGAATACCGACACCGGGCCGCGATCAGCATTGTAGGCGGGGTTGACGATCAGCTGGTAGTCGGCGGTGAGGGTGAGACTCTTGTTCAGCGCGTAGGCGTAATAGGTTTCGAGGATGCGCTCGCGGCGATAGTTGAGCGCGCCATCGCCGATGAGAACACCGAGGCCGCCGGCGGCCAGGAAGTCGCGATAATCCTGCGAGATGGCATTGATGGCGCCACCGACGCCGATCACGTCATCGGGTCGGCCCCATTTCGTGCCCTTGATCGACAATCCCGCGGACAGGCTGCGGTGAATGTCGGTGAAGGCCAGCGTCTCGGTCTTGCCGTCGTTCCAGCTCCAACGCCCGAACAGACCGACATCCTCGGTGATCGCCTGCTCGAGGTTGAGCACGTAGCCATACTTCAGACGGCCGCGCCGGGTCTGCGCGATGTCGAGGTTGAGCGCAGGATTGTTCAGCGTCTCGCGGAAGCTGCCCATGTTGGCGCTGTCGAGCCAGCCTATGGTCCTGAGCTTGCCGGGCTGGCCAAGCAGCGAGAAGCGCGTTTCGAGCTCGAGCACGTACTGGCCGCGCTCGCCGACCCTGGTGTCGAAATGATTCGAATTGGACTCGGCGACCATCAGGAAGTAGCCGCCGCGCAACGCCCACTGCTTCTGGTTCAGCTCGGCGGTGACGCCGTAGGTGAGGCCAACCTTGTCGGCGGAATAGTCGAAGGCGCCTGGCGCCCACAGCGACCAGTTCATGAAGTCCTTGCGGGTGTCCTTGGCGTAGGCGTTGCCATCGAACACGTCGATCACCGGGAATTTGCCGGCCTGCACCGTGAGCCTGGAAACATCGACCTTCTGCCCGAGCTGCAACTGGCCGCTCGCGAGCTCTTCCTGCTCGCCGCCAAAGCCGAACGTCTGGCGCACGAACAGGCGCGAGGTGTTGTAATGCGGATAGGGAAAGTTCGACTTCTGCGCTTCGCCATTCGGGAAGCCGGCGGCACCGACGGTGTCGTTCAATCCAAATCCCTGCAGCAGTTCGGGATTGTAATAGACCTCGCCGCCGTCCCACAGCTTTGCGTTCAGGAACAGGCTGTTGCTCCAGGTCGCCTTGGCCTGCCGTGATGGCGAGAGCGAATTCGGCCCGGTGTAGAGGGCGGGGAACGAGGGGTAGCCTTGCGGCAGATACGTGCTCTGGCCGTGGATCTCCCAGCGATCCGATTCCGTGTCGATCAGCGAGCCAATCCCCGAACTCTTGGGATTGTAGCTCGGCATGCCCGGCCAATCGACCTTTCGGTTGAGGCCGAGCCGGACCGACTGGAAGTCGAGCGATGACGAATTGTACTGTGCGCCGGTGGAGAAGGCGACATTGGCGCCGTCGAAGCGGCTGTAGAGATATTCGACCCGTGCGCTCCAATGCGGTGCGAAACCGTATTCGATGCCGGCACCCGCGATCCAGCCGGGCCGCGTGTTCAGGATTTTCGGGACTGCTTCGCCTGTGGCCGGCGTGTCGAAATAGCGCTCGCCCATCCATGCAAAGCCGCCGGTGGCGTAGACCAGCCAGGGACCGCTGGTGTAGCCGACGCGGCCGCGCAGGCTCGCGGTGTAGTCCCATTGCTGCGTGACGGTGTTGGCGGGTGTCGCCAGAAAGGAAACGATCGAGTTGGAGGTGATGTAGTTCGGAAACGAAAAATCGCCTTCGACGCCGACCAGCCAGCCGGAATTGAGCCGGTAATTGTAGCCGGCCTGCACGCCGCCGATCATGCCGCTGAAGACGCCGCTGTCGTTGATCCCGGTGCCGTCGTTCAGCGCAAAGCGCGACGAGCCGAGGCTGTAGCCGGCATGCGCGCCGATATAGAGGCCGGTCCAGTCATAGACGGCCTTCAGCGCCGGTGCCTTCAGCGGCAGATCAGCCGCGCGGCTGCTGGCGGGCAAAGCCAAGACGCCCGAGGCAATCGCCGCGGCCGTCCGCAAATACCTGTAACGGTGACCCCTCAACGTCAAAACGCACGCCCCCAAAGCGAGTGTGTCCACTCGCCGCACTATCCCTGCCGATTCGCGGCGACCCTGTCATCAGGATTAGGTGCTCCGCGAGCGAACGAGATGATCTCGATCCGGCGCGACTTCTTCCCAAGCCCCTGAACCTGTTGCGAACGTTATTGCGATTAATTCGCAATAGCAACTAGTGCAGATTGCCGCAGGGGATGGTTCGCACCGCTGTGTGACGGGACTGCAACAACTTCCCGAGGCGCTAAAACGGTTGACCCCGCCCGGGGGGACATCCGGGCGGGGTCGGGGGCACGACACGGGGTGGATGAGGCGCCCGTGTCGGACGCAGGATCCACGTGAGATCGGCCTCAGGCACTCAAATCAGAAGCAGGTACGAACGCGGCCAACGTACTGGCCAAAGGCGTTGTACTGGGCGGCCCAGCCGCAGCGGTGATAGCCGTTGTAATAGGGGTCGTTGCTGGCGGCGATCGCGGAGCCGACGACGGCGGCGGTAGCGATGCCCAGGCCGACGCCGACGCCCCAGCCGAGCGGCTTGGCTTGCGCCTGCGAGGTGGTGGCGACGACGCTGCCAGTCAGGGTGAGCGCGGTGAGGGCAACTGCAAAAATCTTGGTCTTGATCGACATGTGAAACTCCATCCGGGTTGAGGCGGTCCGTTGTGGCCCGCGTACCGAGTTGGACGGAGGCTCCGCGCGTCCGGTTCGAAACCGGCAAAAGCGGAGGTCGAGTCTGGCTCTTTCCCGAATGTTTCCAGGAGGATAGGCGCTAACCGAGAGGGCCTTTGGCGAGCCTGTTCACGTCGAAGTTATCAACCTCGGCAAGCAGCTCGCAAAAAGCGCGGGCGCCCTGGTCGATCAGCCGCTCGCCTTTCGCGGCGACGGCTAGCGTCGCATTGCCGATAGCGCCACTTGGGTTGAGATCCTGGGCCTGCCAGGCGAACGGTGCGGGTCGCTGCGTCGACAGCCAGCGATATTGTTGCTCCATCGCGATGCTGCTCGCGGGAAAATCCGCGATCGCATCCATGCGCACCTGATCGGGATAGCGGGCCAGCATGATTGAGGTCTCGACTGCACCGCCGTGGATGCCGTGCCGTACTTCGTCGGCCGGGAACAGCTGGTCCGCGCCCGACAGCCGCGACCACGACGTGGTCACCACGAACAGCTTCTGATGCGCGCGAAGATCTTGCGCGATCAGCATCATGGCCGCGCTGTTGCCGCCATGGCTGGTGATGATGACGAGCTTCTTCAATCCGCGGCGCGCGACGTCTTCGCCGATCGCGTTCCATTTTTTCAACGCGATGTCGGTCGGCAGCGTCTGCGTGCCCGGATAGTCGATATGCTCGGTGGAAATCCCGATCGGTTCAACGGGCAGGAAACTGGCCGGAGCGCTCCCGGGCAGGAGCTCGCGCACCCGCGCCAGATAGGCGTCGGCGATCAGCACGTCAGTCTCGAGCGGCAGATGCGGGCCGTGCTGCTCGGTCGCCGCCAGCGGCAGCACTGCGATCCAGCGCGACACCTCGGCGGGGCTGGCATCGGCCCAGCGGATCTCGGTCCAGTCGCGGGAAGGCGTCATCAAGGTTTCTTTGCCCGAATTTGTCACGTAATTTGGGTTATCAGGGGACGCGGGCCAGGTCGGCTCGCGTCCCTGAATGTCTTGCGGTTTTATCGCGTTGCTTGGACATCGGCTAGAAGCGATCGACGGAGTCCCATCATGAGCCCTTCTCATCTGCGGCGAGCCTTAACGGCGGGCCTGATGGCCGCTTTGGTCTCGGTCGTTCCGGCGCGCGCCGAAACCCTGGACAAGGTCATGTTCGGCACCAATTGGGTCGCCGAGGCCGAGCATGGCGGCTTCTTCCAGGCGGTCGCAGACGGCACCTACAAGAAATATGGGCTGGACGTCACCATCGTCCCCGGCGGGCCCAACGAGAACAACCGGATGCTGCTGATCGCCGGCAAGATCGATTTCTTCATGGCAGCGAACACGCTGATGTCGTTCGACGCGGTCGCCAACAACGTCCCGGTCGTCACGATCGCCGCGGTCTTCCAGAAGGATCCGCAGGTGATGCTGACGCAGCCCGATGCCAAGGTCGCCAAGATCGAGGATCTCAAGCCGCTGACGCTGTTCGTCTCCAAGGAGGGCATGACCAGCTATTTCCAGTGGCTCAAATCCGAATACGGTTTCAGCGAGAAGAACGTTCGCCCCTATAATTTCAATCCGCAGCCCTTCATCGCCAATCCCAAGAGCGCGATGCAAGGCTACGTCACCTCCGAGCCCTTCGCGGTCGAGAAGGCCGCCGGCTTCAAGCCCAACGTGTTGCTGCTCGCCGATTACGGCTTCAACACCTATTCGACCCTGATCGAGAGCCGCCGCGACGTGGTCGAGAAGAAGCCCGACCTGGTGCAGCGCTTCGTCGATGCCTCCATGGTCGGTTGGTACAATTACATCTACCGCGACAATTCCGCGGGCAACGCCATGATCAAGAAGCTCAATCCGGAAATGACCGACGAGCTGCTCGCCTATTCCGTCGCCAAGATGAAGGAATACGGCATCGTTGATTCCGGCGATTCGCTGAAGAACGGCATCGGCGCGATGAGCGACGAGCGCTACACCTCCTTCTTCAACAAGATGGTGAAGGCGGGCGTGGTAAAGGCAGACCTCGATTTCCGCAAATCCTATACGCTGCGCTTCGTCAACAAGGGCGTCGGCGCCGAGCTGCGCCCGAGCAAGCCGTAGCGCAAGGCCGATGTCATCAGTCCAAACGTCGGCGGGGGTCGAGGCCGGCCTGACGGCCCTGGCTGTCAGCCTGCGCGGCGTGACGAAGACCTATGACAACGGCGTGCTGGCGCTCGGCCCGCTCGATCTTGCGGTGCGCAAGGGCGAGTTCATCTCGCTGCTGGGCCCCTCAGGCTGCGGCAAATCCACCGCGCTGCGGTTGATTGCCGAGCTCAGCGCGCCGTCGTCCGGAATCGTGAGGCTGGCGCGTCGCGAGGGCAAGGTGCAGCCAAGTCTTGTTCAACCAGGTCATGGCATCGGCTTCGTGTTTCAGGAACCGACCCTGATGCCCTGGACCAGCGTGCGCGAGAACGTGCGATTGCCGCTGAAGCTCGCAGGCGTTCCGAAGGCGGAAGCGCGCGCGCGTGCCGACGAGGCGCTGGCAAGCGTCGGGCTTGCCGATTTCGCCGACGCCTTTCCGCGCGAGCTCTCCGGCGGCATGAAGATGCGGGTGTCGCTGGCGCGCGCGCTCGTCACCGACCCTGATATCCTCCTGATGGACGAGCCGTTCGCGGCGCTCGACGAAATCACGCGCTTCCGCCTCAACGACGATCTGCTCGCGCTGTGGCGCAGGCTCGGCAAGACCGTCATCTTCGTCACGCATTCGGTGTTCGAATCCGTCTATCTGTCGCAGCGCGTGGTGGTCATGACGGCGCGGCCGGGCCGCATCCAGGCCGACTTCCGCATCGAGACGGTCGAGCCGCGTGGCGAGGAGTTTCGCACTTCAGTCGCCTATTCCGATTATTGCCGGAAAGTGTCGGCGGCGCTGGCGCCGTCCTATGCGGGGCAGTCGACGCTATGAACGCGCAAGCTTCCGTCACTGCGAAGCCGTCCGGCGCAAAACGCGCGGTGCGCTTCGTGCTGCCGGTCATCGTGTTCGCGGCGGGACTTCTCGCCTGGGAGCTCGTGGTCCGCATCAAGGACATCCCGCCTTACGTGCTGCCGGCGCCCTCCGTCATATTCGTGACACTGATCAAGGATTGGTCGGTGCTGTCACAATCGCTCGCCGCGACGCTGCTGACCACGCTTGAAGGTTTTGTCGCGGCCAGTATCGGCGGCATCGCGCTGGCGCTGCTGTTCAACCAGTCCAAATGGGTGGAAGCATCGCTGTTCCCCTATGCCGTGGTGCTTCAGGTCACGCCTGTCATCGCGATCGCGCCGCTGCTGCTGATCTATCTGGAGCAGCAGACCGCGGTCGTGGTCTGCGCCTTCATCGTCGCCTTTTTCCCGGTGCTGTCGAACACCACGCTCGGGCTCAATTCGGTCGATCGCAACCTCGCGGGCCTGTTCCAGCTCTATGGCGCCTCGCCGCAGCAGACCCTGCGCTTTCTCAAGCTGCCGGCGGCGCTGCCTTATATTCTCGGCGGCCTGCGCATTGCCGGCGGCCTGTCGCTGATCGGCGCGGTCGTGGCCGAGATCGCGGCGGGAACGGCCGGGGCCGGCTCCGGGCTCGCCTACAGGATCGCAGAATCCGGCTACCGCTTGAACATACCCCGCATGTTCGCAGCGCTGCTGCTGTTGTCGCTGGCCGGGATTGTCATCTATGGGGTGCTGGCGCTAGTTTCCCACCTCGTTTTACGGCGCTGGCACGAGAGCGCGCTTGGAAAGGACAACTGATGACCACCGGTTCGATTTCGTCCGAAAAGATCGACCTCCTGATTTATGGGCCGGTCCGGCCGATCCTCGAGAACGGGTTTTCCGATCATTTCGTCGTGCACAAGGCGGAGACGTGGGGGGATCTCGAGCGGCTGACGCCGGCAATCCGCGAAAAGATCCGCGGCGTGGCGGTGACCTATCACACCGTGCGCGCCGACAAGAATTCGCTGTCGCAATTGCCCAAGATCGAGATGGTGGCGAGCTTCGGCGTCGGCTACGACCACGTCGATGCCAAATACGCCGCCGAGCACAACATCATCGTCACCAATACGCCCGACGTGCTGACCGAGGAGGTCGCCGACGTCGCGATGGGCCTTCTGATCTCCACCGTGCGTGAGTTCATCAAGGCCGACCGATATGTGCGCTCCGGACTCTGGCAGACCCAGAACTATCCGCTCAGCGTCGGCTCGCTGCGCGACCGCAAGGTCGGCATCGTCGGCATGGGCCGGATCGGACAGGCGATCGCACGGCGGCTCGATGCCTCGCTGGTGCCGGTGGTCTATCACACCCGCAATCCGTCCAAGGACGTCGCCTACAAGCATTACCCCGACCTGATCGACATGGCGAAGGCAGTGGACACGCTGATGGTGATCGTGCCCGGTGGCGCCAGCACCAACAAGATGATCAACGCCGAGGTGCTGAAGGCGCTCGGCCCGCGCGGTGTGCTGGTCAACGTCGCGCGCGGCTCGGTGATCGACGAACCGGCGCTGGTCCAGGCGCTCAAGTCCGGCACCATTCTTGCCGCCGGCCTCGATGTGTTCGCGGCCGAGCCGAACGTGCCGGACGAGCTCAAGACCATGCAGAACGTCGTGCTGCTGCCGCATATCGGCTCGGCCTCGGTGGTGACGCGCAACGCGATGGATCAGCTCGTGGTCGACAATCTCAAGTCCTGGTTCTCAGGCAAGGCGCCATTGACGCCGGTTGCGGAAACGCCGTTTAGGGGACGCTGATGGGAGGTCTTCGGGTCCTAGCATCTGTGATCGCGGCATGCGTTGCCGCGATCGGCATCGCGCAGGCGCAGGATACGACGACCCTGAAGAAGGAGATGCCCGGGCAGTGGGAGCTCTCGACCACTGAGCGCAGCAAGACCTGCGTCGTCACGCTCAAGGCGGACGCCGCCGCTCAAGGCTTCAAGCTCGAGCTGGAGCCGGCCTGCAAGGCCGCGCTGCCTTTCACCAAGGACATCGTCGCCTGGAGCGTCAGGGGTCTCGACATCGTCCGCTTGCAGGATTCGAGTGGTGAAGCCGTGATCGACTTCACCGAGGTCGAGGCCGGCATCTTCGAGGGCCTGCGGCAGGGCGAGGGCGTCTACATCCTGCAGGACCTTGCCGCCGCCCGCTCGATGGCAAAGTCGATGGACCAGATGATCGGCGACTGGTCGATCGTGCGCGGCAACGGCCAGCCGGTCTGCGGGCTGACGCTGACCAACACGGAAGCCGGGCCGGACAATTTCCAGGTCTTCCTCAAGCCGAAATGCGATCCAGCCATCGCGCAGTTCAACCCGACGCAATGGCGGCTCGACCGCGGCCAGATCATCCTGCTGTCGAAGGCCGGTGAGGCCTGGCAGTTCGAGGCCGACGACAACGCGCAATGGCGGCGCGTCCCCGATACCGCCGAGCCCCTGATCATGCTGCGTCAGTAGCGTTCGCCCGGCCTCGCAATTTTCCCGTTGCTGATGTCGATCCGGCGCCGGCTGGATCGTCATCCCAATAGCGAGCTGATTTCGCGGCCGAACTGGCCGCGTCTCGCCTCAACAGGAGTTTTGCATGCGCTTCATGTACATCGTTACTTCTCCGAAGCCCCTGGCAGGGCCGTCCCCGGCGCTGGCGGAGGCGATGCAAAGGATTTCCGAACGGGAGATCAAGGCCGGCCGGATGCTCGATAATGGCGGCCTGATGCCGCTTGCGACCGGCGCGCGGGTGTATGTCGCTGACGGCGAGCTCAGCGTCATCGACGGCCCGTTCGTGGAGGCCAAGGAGGTGATCGGCGGCTATGCCATTTTCGAATTGCGCGACAAGGACGAGGCCCTGGCGATGGCCAAGGAATTCATGCAGTTGCACCTCGACCACATGCCGGGCTGGGAAGGCACCTGCGAATTGCGGGCATTCGCGACGCCGGGCGTGGACGTGGCCTGTGAGGTCAACGCGCGTGCAGGGGTCGCCGCCCACGCCTGATGGACAACTCCGCTCGTCTCCTTCGGCGGCGATGACGGCCGCCGACACCGACATCGATCGTGTCATCCGCGCCACTTGGCGCGTCATGCAGCCGCGGCTGATAGCCACGCTGTCGCGGATGCTGCGCGACGTGCCGCTGGCGGAAGAGCTGACCCAGGACGCGCTGGTTGCGGCTCTGGAATCCTGGCCCATCGTCGGCGTGCCCGAAAATCCCGGCGCCTGGCTCATGACCGCTGCCAGGCGCCGCGCGCTTGATCATTTGCGCCGCGGCAAGATGCTCGCGGAGAAGCACGACATGCTGGCGCGGGACATGTTGCAGGAGCAGGCGACCGTGCCGGATTTCGATGCCGCGCTCGACGACGACATCGGCGACGAATTGTTGCGGCTGATCTTCACGGCCTGTCATCCGATCCTGTCGCGCGAAGCCCGCGCGGCGCTGGCGCTACGCATGATCTGCGGCTTGACCACATCGGAGATTGCGCGCGCCTACCTCGTGCCGGAAGCAACGATCTCGCAGCGCATCGTCCGCGCCAAGCGAACGCTGTCGGAATCCGGCCTCGCCTACGAGACCCCGAGCGGCGAAGCTCTGTCGGAGCGTCTCGCCTCGGTGCTGGAGGTTGTCTATCTGATCTTCAACGAGGGCTATCTCGCGGCGCGGGGAGAGGAATGGTTGCGGCCGCAGCTCTGTGACGAGGCGTTGCGCATGGGCCGGGTGCTCGTCGGTCTGGCGCCGGACGAGCCGGAAGTTCACGGCCTCATCGCCCTGATGGACCTGAATGCTTCGCGTGCGCGTGCGCGCACCGATGCGAATGGTGATCCCATTCTGCTGATGGACCAGGATCGCACGCTCTGGGATCAATTGCAGATCCGTCACGGCCTGCGGTCGCTCGAACGTGCCTGCGAGCTCGGCGGCGCCGGAGGATTTTACGCGCTTCAGGCCGCCATCGCGGCGTGTCATGCCACGGCGGCGGATTCTGCTGCAGGCACGGACTGGCGGCGCATCGCGCAGCTCTATGCCGCGTTGGCGCTTCTGGTGCGCTCGCCAGTCATCGAGCTCAATCGCGCGGTCGCGGTCGGCATGGCGGAGGGACCGCAAGCCGGGCTCGACGTGCTGGACGCAATCGCCGTCGAGCCGGCGCTGACGGCCTATCATCATCTGCCGGCGGTTCGCGGCGACTTCCTGCAAAAGCTCGGGCATCTCGCAGAGGCGCTGCTGGCGTTCGAGGCTGCCGCTACTCTTGCGACCAATGGGCGTGAGCGCGCGCTGATGCAGCGTCGCGCCGCGGCGCTGCGCGACCAGTGTCTCTAGGTCGTCGGCCTGGGCGGCGGCGCGGTGCCTTGGGCCCACTTCTCCATCTTGCCGAGTATGCCCCAGGCCGTGAGCGCCAGCGAGATCGGCATCGCGAACTGGCCGAGGCCCGGCACCGCCGACACGAGCGTCCCGAGCAACCCGGCTATGCCTCCCGCGTTGGGGCTCGCCGTCACCGACGAGAGCAGCGCCGTGATAAGCGAGCCGCCGATGCCGAGCGCAGTCTTCTTGCCGTCGAGCATCTTGCCGATGGTATCGCCGAGCGCGCCATTGACCTGGCCGAGGACAGGCTTGCCGTCCCGGTTGAGCAAGGTGCCGAGCAGGTCGACGACCTGCTTCAACTGGTCGACGGGAGCGGTGCTGGTCGGGGTGAGGGGGCCTGGCATGGGGGCTGTCTTGTTGACGAGGGAGAAGAGCCGTTCGAACAGGCTGATCGGATCATTGGTGGCGGGCAGTGTATTGCCCGATGTAGTCGTTGCCGGCGTCACACCGCCGACCGGCGGCCGCAGCAATTGCGCGAGGTCCTCGAGCCGCTTCATGATCCGGGACACATCGCCGGTCGGTCCGGTGGGGGCCGACTGCGTCGCGCGCGTGAGGGCGGCGACCGTGGCGCCGTCGAGAAGTCCGGTATCTCTCAGGCCGTTCTGCTGCTGAAATTGCGAGACCGCGGTTCTGGTCTTCGGTCCGCTGATGCCGTCCTCGGCGAGCGGCGGATTGGCGCCGAGCTTGTTGAGCGCCTGCTGCATGAGAACGATCGTCGACGCCGCGTCGTCTTCCGGCTCCGCGCGGCTCGCGAATTGCGGGCTGTCGTCGAGGGTGATCGAGGAATCCAGCGACATCATGGCATGCAGGATTACCGCGGTGCCGAGCTGGGAATCGACGTGGTTCGAATCGAACACGTGATCGCGAACGAATTTGCCGGCCCTTGCCTCGGGCGGGCCATACAGCGTCGAACCGCCATAGAGATAGGGCGAATTGCAGCCCTTGGCGTGATAGCCGAAGCCGTTGAACGCTTCGAGCCGGAACAGAATCCGCGCGATCCCCCAGTCGTGAGCGCCGACGAAATTCTCGATCCTGAAGGCGTCTACGGCGCCGTCCACGAACGTGGCAAACGGACCGCGCCCCTTCGGAACGAGCGCCGTCACGCGATGAAGCGTTTCGCCGTTGCCGAGATAGGTGTCGAAATCGAAATTGGACTCGCGGTAATGGCAGAGGGCAGCGAAATGCCAGGGGACGCCGGTCAACCGTTCGATCTGCTGATAGGTCGCCTTGCCGTTGATGGCCTTGCGCGCGACCGCATTCGCGTCGGACAGGCGCGAAGGCCGGATCTCGAGATTGGACCAATTGCGCTCGTATTCGCTTTTCAAACTCTCGAATGAAATCATTTTCCGCTCCCACAATGAATGAACTATCGCAACTCCGCGTCAGACGAAGTGAACCAGGTGCCGTGATCAGGGCGTGAGGCCAGCGTGATCTCCCGCAAGTCTGGCAGGCCGCCGCGGCGCCGCGTGTGAAGTGGGTTACAACCTCGCCGGGAAATGAGCGGCAGGACCGGGATCAGGGCGGCCGCCCGCGAGGGAACCGGCAGGGCCGCTGCCCCGTTAGCGACGCGAGACAGTCCGGCAAGGAGCCCTGCATGACCACGCGCGTCCTCGCGATCGGCATCGAACCCGGCAATGCGGACTACAGCGCATTCCCGCAGCTCACGCCGGAGCTCATGCGCAACTATATCGATGCGCAGCTGCTGCGCCTGCGCGATCTCGGTTACGAGGTCACGAGTTGCCTGATCGATCTCGATGCCGCGGCGGAAGCCGCCGTCACGGCGGCGTTGCGCGAGGAGAATTTCGACTGCATCGTGATCGGCGCGGGGCTGCGCGAGCCGAAGGAGCGCCTGCTGCTGTTCGAGAAGGTGCTCAACCTCGTCCACCGCCTGGCGCCGGATGCGGCGATCTGCTTCAACACCACGCCGGCCGACACCGCCGAGGCCGTGCAGCGCTGGGTCGATGCATGAGATGAAGCATCCGGCCGCGCGGCGCACGCGGCATGGCCTGAGCCGCCTTCGAGCCGAGCCTCCGACGCCATCGCGAGACGTGCCGGGTCCCGGCATGGTGATTTTTCTGGTCCGAATCCGGTTGCGGCGCTATGACTCGTCTGACCACAGGGGAGGGCGAGCATGCTTCGAGGTCTTCGCATTGGAAGTTTCGCTATCGCGGCATGTCTGGCGGTCGTAATCGCGATGCCGGCTCATGAGGCGGCGGCGCAGGACGCAATTGGCGGTGCCATCCTCGGCGGCGTCGGTGGAGCGATCGTGGGTGGCGCCATCGGCGGAGGCCGCGGAGCCGCCATCGGCGCTGTCGTCGGTGCCGGCACGGGCGCCGCGATCGCCTCCGAGGGCGAACGCCGCCGCTCCGGCTATTACGCCTATCAGCGCGGCTGCTACATGCAGCGCCGGGACGGCTCCTATGTCCCGGTCGATCCGCGATATTGTTACTAGATCAACCGCATCCCGCGCAAACTCGCATGCCCGCTCTTGCCCACGATGATGTGGTCGTGGACGGCGATGCCGAGCGGCTTGGCGATGTCGATGATCGCCTTGGTCATCTGGATGTCGGCCTGCGAGGGCGAGGGATCGCCTGAGGGGTGGTTGTGCACCAGGATCAGCGCGGTCGCGGATAATTCCAACGCGCGCTTGATCACCTCGCGCGGATAGACCGGGGTGTGATCGACGGTGCCGGTCTGCTGCACCTCGTCGGCGATGAGCTGGTTGCGCTTGTCGAGGAACAGCAGGCGAAACTGCTCCTTCTCGGCAAACGCCATGCTGGTGCGGCAATAGTCGATCACCTCGTTCCAGGACGACAGCGCGTTGCGGCTGTTGACCCCGCCCTTGGCGACGCGGTGCGCCGCCGCCGCGAGCAGCTTGAGCTGGTGGATCGCGGATTCGCCGACGCCGTCCACCTCGCGCAGGCGCGCCACCGGCGCGTGCACGACCTCGGCAAACGAGCCAAAGGTCTTGATCAGCGACTTCGCCAGCGGCTTGGTGTCACGCCGCGGCAGCGCCGGAAACAGCGCCATCTCCAGCAGCTCGTAGTCGCTGAGCGCGTCCGCACCCGCGCTGTAGAAGCGCTCGCGCAGCCGTTCGCGATGGCCGAGATAGTGCGGCGTGTCTTCGGGCTTGCTCTTGTCGTGGTCGGGCTTGGCCGGCATCGGCCGCCAGCATTGCCGCGGGTAACCGTTTTTGCAACCGTCAATTGCGCCTGCGGCGCGCTGGTCCCAACAGCTGACCCAGAAGATGGTGGCTCAGCCTATCGGCTTCTTGGCGCTGTGCGCCGGCGGGGACACCGTAATCGCCACGACGCCGACGAGAATGAGCGCCATGCCGGCAAGGCTGGACCAGGTGAAGTGCTCGCCGAGCCATACGGTGCCGAGCGCCACGGCAAAGCCCGCACGCAGGTAGCTCCCACTGGTCGTGCCAAGCGGGCCGAGCACGCGGATCAAGCGGAAGTAGATCACCATCGCAAGGGCCGTACAGACAATCGCGAGCGTGATGACCGCTGCGATCGCGCTCGCGGGCGGTGGCGGGAGGGTCCAGGGCCGTTCGATGGCGGTGGCCGCGGGCAGCATCAGCGCTGCGGCGCAACTCATGGCGCCGGCCGCGGTGACGATTGCGGGCAGGCCCGAGAAGCGTTGTCCCCATATCGGTGCCAGCGCGTAGCAGAGGCTCGCGCACAGCACGGCCGCCTGCGCCAGCGGTGCCGTCGTGCCGATCCCTGAGAGCGCGTCGGCACCCATGGTCACCGCGACGCCCGCAAGGCCGAGGGCGACGCCGATGATCTTCCGGCTACTCATGGTCTGCCGCCCGAGCCGGGTCATCAGCGCGATCGCGAGCACGAACATCGGCGGGGTCGCATTGAGCACGCCGGCAAGACCGCTTGCGATATGCATCTCGCCCCAACTGATCAGGGTGAACGGCAAGGCGCTTTGCAGCAGCCCTTGCACGAAGAAAGCCGCCCATACCGATCCACGGCCGGGAAGGGCGTGTCCCTGCGCGCGAGCGACCGCAATCAGGAGAATGGCCGCGATCGTCACACGCGCGGCAACCATCGTGAAGGGCGGGATCGTCGGGATCGCGACCTTGATCAGCGTGAACGAGCTGCCCCAGATCAGCGAGAGCAGCAGCAGAAGCCCGATATCGAGCGCGAGAGTGGTTTGTTCTGTCGTGTGTTGCGCCTGCGGGCTCATGCGAATCTGCTCCGGGATGGACCGGGACCATGATCCGGCGCGGCGGCGCAGGCTGGCTGGATTCGGACCTCATCGCCCGACCGAGTCCGATTTCGGCTACTCGGCGTGCAGCGCGGGCATTATTGTCGCGCAATGGCGACAGGTTCGGAACATCGGCAGACGCTGCCACCGCATCTCGACTGGGACACTTGCGATCGCGCGCGCCTCGCGCGTGCGCGCGCATTCGACGGCCTGTTCTTTTCGGGTGTCCGCTCGACGCGGATCTACTGCCGGCCGGTCTGCCCGGTTCGCCCCGCGCGCTCCGAAAACGTCACCTTCTATCCGACCGCCGCCGCCGCCGAACGTGCCGGCTTTCGCCCGTGTCTGCGCTGCCGGCCGGAAACCGCGCCGGGGTCGCCGGCCTGGATGGGAACGGCGAGCACCGTTGCGCGCGGCGTGCGCCTGATCAATGAAGGTTTCCTGGATCGTGCATCCATGGCGGAGCTTGCAGAAGCCCTTGGCGTCGGGCCGCGCCATCTGCTCCGCCTGTTCATGCGCCATGCCGGGGCGAGCCCGAGCGAGATCGCGGCGACGCGGCGCGTGCAGGAAGCCAAGCGCCTGATCGACCAGACCAGCATGACATTGGCGGAGATCGCCTTCGCCGCAGGCTTCGGCAGCGTTCGCAGATTCAACGATGCCTTTGCCGCGACCTACAAGCGGCGGCCGTCGTCGTTCCGCCGGCCGCGATAAGCGCGCGGTGGGATCACCCGATCTGCTTCTCGCCGTGCCGCTCCGACAGCGTGAAAATCTCGACGCCGGTGGCGGTAACGCCCACCGAATGCTCGAACTGCGCCGACAGCGAGCGGTCACGGGTCACGGCGGTCCAGCCGTCGGAGAGGATCTTCACATGCGGCTTGCCGAGATTGATCATCGGCTCGATGGTGAAGAACATGCCGGGCTTGAGCTGCACGCCTTCGCCGGGCCGGCCGATATGGATGATGTTCGGCTCGTCGTGGAACATGCGCCCGAGGCCATGGCCGCAGAAATCGCGCACCACGCTCATGGCCTGCGGCTCGACGAAACTCTGGATGGCGTGGCCGATGTCGCCGGTGGTGGCGCCGGGCTTCACTGCGGCGATGCCGCGCATCATCGCCTCATAGGTCACCTCGATCAGCCGCTCCGCCTTGCGCGCGATCGGGCCGACCGCATACATCCGGCTGGAATCGCCGTACCAGCCGTCGACGATGAAGGTGACGTCGATGTTGACGATGTCGCCCTCTTTCAGCGGACGGTCGCCAGGCATGCCGTGGCAGACCACGTGGTTGAGCGAGGTGCAGGTCGAATAGCGGTAGCCGCGATACATCAGCGTCGCCGGATAGGCATTGTTGCTGAAGGCGAAGTCGCGGACGAACTGGTCGATGCGCTCGGTCGGAACGCCGGGCCCGACGATGTCGGTGAGCTCGTCGAGGCACTTCGCCACCAGCGCGCCCGCCTTGCGCATGCCGGCAAAGGCGCTTGGCCCATGCAGCTTGATCTGTCCGGTCTTGCGCAGGGAGGTATCGGAGGCTTCGACGTAGCTCATGCGGGCGCAATCTTCTGAGGTGGGCTCGATATCGGCGGAAAGGCTTGATTTCGCGCCCCAATTTAATGATTGCGCGCCTTCATGCAAGTCAGGCCTGCCTGCCTTGCGCCCCTAAGCTGGCCTAATTCGGGACTTCCATGATGGTTTCCACCGGCAGGGCACCGCCGCGGACGCGGATTTCGCGGACCGGGTAGGGAACCCGGATACCCTCGCGCTTGAAGGCGTCCCACAGCGCCAGCATCACGTCGCTCTTGACGTTGTCCATGCCGTCGGGGTCGGCGATCCAGAAGGTCAGCGAGAACTTCATCCCGGCTTCGGCGAACTCGGTCAGGATGCAATTCGGCGGCTTGCCCTTCTGTGCGCGCGGATGCGCGGCCGCGGTCTCGGCGGCGAGCTTGCAGACCAGCCGTGGGTCCGCGTCGTAATTGGTGCCGAAGGCGATCTTCACCAGCGTGTTCTTGTCGGTGTAGGTCCAGTTGACGACCTTCTGCGTCACCAGATCCTCGTTCGGCACCAGGAATTCGCGGCCATCGCCGGCGGCGACGGAAATATAGCGCGTCTTCATCGCGCTGATCCGCCCGGTGTTGTCGCCGATGGTGACGAGATCGCCAGGCTTCACCGATTTGTCGGCGAGCAGGATGATCCCCGAGATGAAATTGGCGACGATCTTCTGCAGGCCGATGCCGATGCCGACGCCGACCGCGCCGGAGAACACCGCGAGCGCCGAGAGATCGATGCCGACCGTGCCGAGCGCGATCACGATCGCGACCGCAAGCAGGCCGATGCGGATGATCTTGACCAGCAGCACCTGTACCGACGGGGTCAGATCGGTGGTCGAGTTGATCCGGCTCTCGGCGAAATTGCTGGCGATGTTGGTGAGCCAGAGCGCGATGAGCAGCAGCGCGCCGGCCTTGATCACCAGCAGCGGTGTCAGCCGCAGCCCGCCGAGCACGATGGCGAAGGAATCGAGCAGGTCGACCGTCGCATCGAGCTGGCCGAGGATCGAGAGCGCCGCGACGAACCAGGCCGTGATCGACACCAGCTTGACGATGAAGGCGTTGCGCAGCACCGAGGTCAGCAGCCGGATCGCGAGCCAAGCCAGCCCCAGCTTGGCGGCGACCATTAGGAGATAGCTGCGGCTTGGCCAGGTCGCGTGGTACATGACAACGCGCGAGACGATCACGAGCAGCGTGAACACCGCCGTCGAGGCGCTGGCGACCATCACCCGGGCGAAGTGCCGGAGCGGCAGCGGCCAGCGCATCGCCAGCGAGGTCATGTCGACCCGGCTGCGAACGGCGGCTTCGGCGGCATAGGCGATGCCGGCCGCGGCCAGAATGAGCCCGAACTGCAGGTAGAACCAGGGCGAGGAGATTTCGGCCCCGACGCTGCGCGCAGTGGTCTGCACGAACTCCATGAAGTCTTTGAGGTCCATGTCTATCGGTCTCGTCGGGGAGCGGGCGGGAGGCATTGATTCGAGCGCGCCGGAGAATCCCACAAAGGGCCCGGCCGGGCCACCGATACACCGCTAAGTAAAGAGCGTTAAGGCCGCAAAATGCGGGCAGATTGCCGCGAGCGGGAGAAAATGGGTTGGCGTGGGAGTCCGCCGACGATAAGGATGCAATTCCAGCGATTTCGTACCCGGAAGGTGGATGGCTTCCCTCGACACTGTCAGCCTCGCCATATTGCTCGGCGCCGTCCTGGTGTTGGCCGGGATCCTGTCAAGCCTGCTTGCGCTGCGCTTCGGCGCGCCCCTTCTGCTCGTCTTCCTCGCGATCGGCATGCTCGCGGGCGATTCCGGTCCCGGACAGCTGCAGTTCGACGACGTCCGAACCACCTATCTGGTCGGCTCGGTCGCGCTCGCACTGATCCTGTTCGATGGTGGCTTGCGGACCCGATTTGCCAGCATTCGCACCGTGCTCGCGCCTTCCATGGTGCTCGCGACCGTCGGCGTGCTGCTGACCGCGCTGATCACGGCGCCGTTCGCTAAATACGCGCTCGACCTCAACTGGACGGAGTCGCTGCTGGTCGGCGCGGTGGTGGCCTCGACTGACGCGGCCGCAGTGTTCCTGCTGGTGCATACCCAGGGCCTGCGCCTGCGCCCGCGCGTCGGGGCGACGCTGGAGGTCGAATCCGGCACCAATGATCCCTTCGCGATCTTCCTGACCCTGATGCTGGTCGAATACATCTCGCTCGGAACGGGCACGGCCGTGCATGTGCTGATGGAGTTCGCCCAGGAGGCCGTGCTGGGCGCCGTCGTCGGGGTGATCGGCGGGCGTCTGGTGGTCATCGCGCTCAACAAGGTCGCGCTGCCGCAGGGCCTCCATGCGCCGTTTGTCACCACCGCCGCGCTCGTCATCTTCGGCGGCTCGCAGATCATGCACGCCTCGGGCTTCCTCGCGGTCTATCTCGCCGGTATTATCATCGGCAACCGGCCGACGCGTGCGCATAATTCGGTGGTGGCCTTCCTGGACGCCGCGACCTGGCTCGCGCAGATCGTGATGTTCGTGCTGCTCGGCCTGCTGGTCTCGCCGAGCCGGCTTGGCGGCAGCGTGCTGCCGGCGGTCGGGATCGCATTCGTCCTGATGCTGGTGGCGCGGCCGATCGCGGTGTTCGTGTGCCTGGCGCCGTTCCGCTTCAACTGGCGCGAAAAGATCTTCATCGCCTGGACCGGTCTGCGCGGCGCGGTCGCGATCTTCCTGGCCTCGATCCCGATGCTGGTCGGGCTGTCGAAGGCCTATCTCTATTTCGACGTCGCCTTCGTCGTCGTCATCACCTCGCTCCTGCTGCAAGGCTGGACGCTGGCGCCGGCCGCGCGCAAGCTGCACGTGGCGCTGCCGCGCGCCGAGCGTGGCCCGCGCCGTGTCGAATTGGATCTGCCCGGCCAGCTCGAGCAGCAGCTCGTCGGCTATCCGGTGCGGTCCAAGAGCCTGTATTTTCGCCGCGGCCTGATCCCGTCCTGGTCGAAGCCGACGCTGGTGATCCGCAACGAGAACATCTTGACGCCGATTGAAGCCGAGCCGATCGCGCCCGGCGATTACATCTATCTGCTGGCGCCCCCGGAAAAGGCCGAATCGCTCGACCGCTTCTTCGTCGACATGCAGCCGAGCTCGGCGCCGGACCCGCATCTGCTGGGCGACTTCATGGTCTCCGGCGAGCACACGCTCGCCGAGCTCGCGGAGATCTACGGCGTGAAGGTCGGCGAGGACGAGAGCGGGCACACGCTCGCTGATTATTTCGACGTCCATCTCGACCGCGCGCCGAAAGAGGGGGCGGAGCTCGTGCTGGATCCGATCGTGCTTGTGGCGCGCTCGATCTCCGGTGGCCGAGTCAACGTCGTCGGCCTGCGCCTGCCGGAAGATGAGGAAACCCCCGCCCCGCTGACGCGCATGCAGGTCCTGCGGCGCAAGCTCGCGGATTTGTGGAGCTCGGTGGCGGGGGTTTAACGCTACATCCGCGTCGGCGGTCATTGATGAAGCGCACGTCTGCTTCTTCGTCGTCCTGGCCTAGTGCGCAATTGCGCACGGGGGCCAGGACCCATAACCACCGCCAGCTGTTTCGCGAAGGCTGGTGGTGACGATCTGCCCCACCCGCTTCTCCCTAGGGTAATGGGTCCTGCCTTTCGCCAGGACGACGGCGGGGTCCGTGGCGACAGCGCGGGAACCGCCACCAAATCGCCGCAACCGCCGAAGATTTGCGCGTCTTCGTGACCGCCGCTCCCGGAACGCTCCGCGATGCCGCTCGTTCTTAGCGGCGTAAACGCAGCTGACAGGAGTAATCCATGCGAAAGCTCATCTTGCCGGCGATCGTTGCGATCGGCATCGGATCGGCCGCGCCCGCGATGGCCTATGACACCGGAGATCAGATCTCGATGCAGGTCGCGCTCGATGTCGCCACCGATATCGGCGTCATGACCGTCTCGCACACCGAGTTCCTAGGCGATGAATGGCAGATCGAAGGCCGTGATCGCGCCGGCCGCTGGATGGAGGTCGACGTGGACGCCCGAACGGGCGAGGTGCGCAACGTCGATCGCGGCTGGTAGTTGCGGTTCCCGGTAGCAGAGCGCGCCGCCGCAACGCGCGGCGACCGCGTCGCCTCGGTGCGGCTGTCGAGCGCGCTCCACGTTCATCTGGTGGAAGCGCTCGGCAATGCGGAGCTGTCGCACTTCCTCGCCGATCTGCTCAGCCGGTCCTCGGTGATGGTCTCGGTCTACGAGTCCGCCCCAACGTCGTCCTGGCGAAAGCCAGGACCCATTACCCCGGGGAGTAGTTTTGCGAACACGGGCAGTTACGTTTTCTTCGCTGGTACGCACACCACCTGCCGCTGATAGATCACGCGGTATGGGTCCTGGCTTTCGCCAGGACGACGGCGGAGGGTGGGCCGGCGGCTTGCCTCATCCGTTGCCTGCTCAACCGCCCCTCACGTCAGCACCTTCACCCCGCCGAACGACGTCACGCGGCCGTGCTTCAGCATCACGATCTGCGTCGCGAGCTGGCGCAGCTCGGCGGCGTCGTGGCTGACATAGACCATGGGGACGTTGGCCTCGTCGCGCAGCCGCACCAGATAGGGCAGGATCTCCAGCTTGCGGCCCTCGTCGAGCGCGCCGAGCGGTTCGTCGAGCAGCAGCAGGCGCGGCCGCGACAGCAGCGCGCGGCCGAGCGCGACCCGCTGCCGCTCGCCGCCGGAGAGCTTTCCGGGACGGCGACCCTGCAGTGCGCCGATGTCGAGCAGCTCGATGACGCGCTTGTGCTGCGCCGGATCGGGCGCGAGGCGGTTCATCCGCCTGCCATAGTCGAGATTTTGCGCGACGTTGAGATGCGGAAACAGCCGCGCATCCTGAAACACATAGCCGATGCGACGGCGCCAGGTCGGGACATGAATGCCGGCCACGCTGTCGTCGACAGTCTCGCCGTCGATCACGATGATGCCGCGGTCGGGCCGCAGCAGCCCCGCGATCATGTTGACCAGCGAGGTCTTGCCGGCGCCCGACGCTCCGAACAGGCCGATGACGCGGCCCTCGCTCGCGAAGGCGGCGGACAGCGAGAATTCGCCGAGCTGCTTTTCGATGTCGACACGCAGCATGGTCAATTCCCGTGCAGGCGCGCGGTGGCGCGGCGGGCGAACCATTCGGCGGCAATCAGCGCACCGAGCGCCAGCACGATCGAGACGATCACGAGCCGTCCCGCGGCGGCGTCGCCGTCCGGGGTCTGGATCAGCGAATAGATCGCGGACGAAATCGTTTGGGTCTCGCCGGGAATGTTGGAGACGAAGGTGATGGTGGCGCCGAATTCGCCGATCGCTTTGGCAAAGCCAAGCACCATGCCGGCGAGCACGCCGGGCAGCGCCAGCGGCAGCGTCACCGTGAAGAACACTTTGAAAGGAGTGGCGCCGAGCGTCTCGGCGGCCTGCTCGAGCCGGCGGTCGATCGCCTCGATCGACAATCGCATCGGACGCACCAGCAGCGGAAACGCCATCAGGCCGCAGGCAAGCGCGGCACCGGTCCAGCGGAAGGCGAAGACGATGCCGAGATGGTCCGCCAGGAAGCCGCCGACGAGTCCGCGGCGGCCGAAAGTGAGCAGCAGCAGATATCCGGTGACGACGGGCGGCAGCACCAGCGGCAGATGCACCAGCGCATCGAGCACCGACTTGCCCCAGAACTCACGCCGCGCGAGCAGCCACGCCAGCGCAATGCCGAACGGCGTTGCCACCAGCGTTGCGATCACGGCGACCCTGAGCGAGAGCAGGATCGCCGTCCATTCGGCGGGAGAGATGTCGAGCATCAAATCGCAAAATTAAGTGGAGGGGCTGATCAGGAACTTGAAACCGTATTTTTCCAGAATGGTCTTGGCGGCGGTCGAGCGCAGGAAGGCGAGATAGTCGCTGGTCTCGCCCTTTGCCGTCGCGGTCGCAGCGACGGGATAGATGATCGCGGGATGCGAATCCGCCGGGAAGGTGCCGACGATCTTCACGCCGGGCTCGACCTTGGCATCGGTGGAATAGACGATGCCGAGATTGGCCTCGCCACGCGCGACCAGCGTCAGCGCGGCACGCACGCTCTCGGCCATGGCGAATTTCGGCTCCGCCGCCTGCCAGGCGCCGAGCTTTTCCAGCGCCGCCTTGGCATATTTCCCGACCGGCACCGACTTGACGTCGCCGGTCGCGATCCTGCCATCGCCGGCGAGTTTTGCGAGGTCGAAGCCCTGCGCGATGGCGACGTTGTCGAGTCTGGAATCCTTCGGCGCAATCAGCACGATGCTGTTGCCGAGCAGATTGACCCGGGTCGGCTCGTTGATGGTCTTCTTGGAGATCGCGTAGTCCATCCAGTCGGTGTCGGCGGAGACGAACACATCGGCCGGCGCGCCCTGCTCGATCTGCCTGGCGAGCACGGAGCTTGCGGCATAGCTGACGCTGAACTTGACGCCGGTCCTCGCGGTGTAGGCCGCGTCGACCTCGTCGAGCGCGTTCTTCATCGAGGCTGCCGCGAACACGGTGATGGTCTTGTCCTCGGCGGCGGCAGGCGAAAGGCCCGCGCCCGCGAGGATCACGAAAGCGGTGAAAAGTCCGGCAATACGAATCATGGATGCGCTCCGTGCGAGATCGCGCGCGCAAGAAGCACGCGCAGATCCGGCGTTGGTGGGTCTGAGCGACGAGCGGAAGCGCTGTTCCACGGGTCCCGGCGGCGGCTTACGGCCGGCAGGGATATCGCTACTCTCGAAGATAGCAGGCCAGGGCCTCAGGTCAAAGGCGACCGCTTGGCTCATTGCGCCGGTAGGATGGCGATTGAGAGCGAATTGTCCTTGGCGCCGCTGACCTGGAGCACGACGGGCTGGCCCGACAGCTCGTATTTCATGGTCTTGCGGATGCCGTCGCAATCGGTCGCGCCACTGAACGCCACGGGCTTGAGGGCATGCCCGTCCTGGACCAAATCGACCCACGCGCCCGAGGACAGGCTGACCGTGTAGAGCCCGGCCTTCGGGGCCTTGATGCCAGTGAAGCCGGCAAATGTGCCGTCCTTTGGCGCGCGCTCCGGAGGCGTCGGCAGTTTTGCCTCCGCGGACGCGACCAGCCCCAGCGTGATGGCCGACGACGGCAACGCGGCCTGCTCGCTTCCCGATGCCATCTTGACACCGTCGGGCGCGGTCAGCGCGGCGCGCTCGCGCTCGATCGACCATTTGAATTTGTCGCAGCCGCTGGGTTCTTCCGCCGCAAAGGTGGGCGCGATACCGAGCAACAGCAATCCAAGCAGCAGAGGGATGCGCATCTCAGTCCACCGCGATCATCACATCGGAGGCCTTGATCACCACCGTGACCTGCCCCTTCGCCTTGATGCCGAGGTCGTCGACCGCCTCGTTGGTGATCGAGGAGGTCACGATCGTACCGTTGCCGATGTCGACACGGACGTGGGACGTCGTGGCGCCCTTCGTGACTTCGATGACCGTTCCCTTGATCTGGTTGCGTGCACTGATGCGCATGGGCTCTCACAATGGCTGGCGCGCGCGACGAAGCCGCACGCGTGAGGAGGGATTTGGTTGATGAGGGCGGGATTGCATCCCGGCAGGGCCGACCCGCTTACGGCAGGGCAGCGCCGCACTCTAACGCATTTGGAGATCCGAGGACTAGCCGCTGACGAAGTTGTTACAGCCTGACCGGCTACGGCTTCGCATTGCCCGCGTGCAGCACGGCCTTGCACGCCGCCGGCATCTGCGCCAGCGTCATCGGCGGTTTCGGCTTCGGTGGCTCCGGCGGGGGTTTGGGGTGCAGCACGCCGTCGCTGAACCAGTAGGAGAGATCGGACGGCTTGCAGCCTTCGTCCTCGGATTGCGACGGCTGGCCCTCGCAGTCGCTCGCGCCCGCCGGGCAGTGCATGCGGATGTGGAAGTGGTAGTCGTGGCCCCACCACGGCCGGATCTTCGACAGCCAGGAACGGTCGCCCTTGGCCTCGCGGCACAGCGCCTTCTTGATCGCGGCATTGACGAAGATGCGCTGCACCGCCGGCTCCTGCGCCGCGTCGCGCAGCACCAGCACATGCCCCGGCGTGAACACCTTCGGATCGATGTCGAGCCGGTCCGGCCGCACCATCATCACCGCCGACATGTCCTCGCGCTCTTCGCGCGAGAGCCGATGGTCGGGCATCGGCGTCAGCCAGATGTCGGCATCGAGGCCGATCTGGTGGCTGGCATGGCCGGACAGCGCCGGCCCGCCGCGCGGCTGGGCGATGTCGCCGACCAGGATGCCCGGCCATCCCGCGTCCTTGTGCGCCCTCGCCGCAAGCCGCTTGATCAGCGCGATCATCGCGGGGTGACCATAGCTGCGATTGCGCGATAACCGCATCACCTGCCAATTGTCGCCATTGAGCGGCATCTGCTCGGCGCCGCCGATGCAGCCCTTCACATAGGAGCCGATGACGTGCGCCGGTCCCTTCGACGGCAGCAGCTTTCGCGCGAACAGCTCCTTGGCACCAATACTCGGATCGTTCGGATTAGCGAGCGGCGGCAGCGGTTTTGGGTTGATGCTGCCCTTGTCCTGGGCCAGCGCGTCGCCGGCGGCCAGGAGCGTCATGACGAGCAGGAGAGGGGCGAGGCGGCGGGGACTCATGTTGACATTCTTATAGCCCAACACCGCGTCAGGGTTAAGGAACAGTCCAGCAGATGAAATCTCGTTCAAAAGTCGCAGTTCCGCAGAGTCGGACGGCCGATTCTTAACGAGGCGATAACCCTCTCATGCATTGACCAAAATTCGTGCGCGGGACGCGTGCTCACTCCCTTCTGCATGCAATCGCGCGCGATCGCGGAAATGATTCAAGGCAGCGCGCAATTTTGCGCCATCTCGTTCTCCGATGACGACAATGCGATGTGCTTGGAGCGCCCATCGCCACTGCCGCGCCTTGCAAACGGGCAATGAGGGCTGTTTTTTCGAGACTGCCAGACCGTGCGTGCCACCGCCATGCCACCCAAGATTACCTTTTTTTCAGACACTTGCCCCAAGAGTTGCGGTGGCTGGGCGCGACTGGGGCGAGTGAAGTTGAGTTTGGGGTTTCGAAAGCCAAAAAAGCGAAAGGGAAGCGTGCTTGGCAGGTCCGGCCTGCACCCGCGCAAGCCGCGCTTTGCGCGCGCCCATCATCCTCCGTCCGAACGCGACGAAGTTCTGCGCCGCCGTGCCGAGGCTGCGATCGCGGAAGCGCGCAAATCCCATGAGCGCCTGCGCCAGGCCATCGACATCCTGCCGCAGGGCATCGTGTTTCTCGATGCCGAGGGCCGCTATGTCCTCTGGAACAAGCAATACGCGGAGATCTACAGCAAGACCGCCGATCTGTTCGAGGAGGGCGCCCGCCTGGAGGACACGCTGCGCATCGGCGTCGCCCGCGGCGACTATCCCGAAGCTGCCGGCCATGAGGAAGAATGGATCGCGGAGCGGCTGCAAAAGCTCTATCAGCCCGGCTCGCGCCACGAGCAGAAGCTGGCGGACGGCCGCGTCATCCTGATTGACGAGCGGCTAACCGAGGACGGCGGCGTCGTCGGCCTGCGCGTCGACATCACCGAGTTGAAGCAGCGCGAGGCCTCGTTCCGGCTGCTGTTCGACGGCAATCCGGTCCCCATGATCGTCTGCGCGCTGGACGACGAGCGCATCCTCGGCGTCAACGATGCCGCGGTCGCCCATTACGGCTATAGCCGCGCCGAGTTCGAGCGGCTGACGATCCGTTCCCTTCAGGCTTTCGACAGTGAGCCGCCCTGGACCGCCGCTTCGGCCGGTGAGGAGCAGGCCGGACGCACCTGGAAGCACGTCAAGGCCGATGGCGCCCTGATCGACCTTGCGATCTATTCCCGCGAACTGACCTATGCCGAGCGGCCCGCGGTGCTGCTCGCGCTGATGGACATCACCGAGCGCAAGCGCGCCGAGGCGCGGCTCGCCTTCATGGCCCAGCATGACGGGCTGACCGGTCTGCCGAACCGCAATCTGCTGCGCCAGCAGGTCGACGAGATGCTGCTGCATACGAGGCGCAGCACCGACAAGGTCGCCCTGCTGATGCTGGGGCTCGACAATTTCAAGGCGGTCAACGACACGCTGGGGCACGCGGTCGGCGACAAGCTGCTGCGCGGCGTCGCCAAGCGGCTGCGTTCGTCCTTGCGCGAGGACGACGCGCTGGCGCGGCTGAACTCGGACGAGTTCGCGATCGTGCAGAGCGGCCTGACGCGTCCCGAGGATGCGGTGCTGCTGGCCAAGCGCCTGCTCGAAGCCATCGCCGATCCCTATCTGCTCGACGGCCATTCCGTGGTGATAAGCGCCTCCATCGGCATCGCGATGGCGCCGGGCGACGGCGACGATTCCGAAAAGCTGCTCAAGAGCGCCGACATGGCGCTGTCGCGCGCGAAGCTGGATGCGCGCGGCTCGTTCGCGTTCTTCGAGGCGGCACTCGATGCGAAAGCGCAGACCCGCCGCAAGATCGAGGTCGAGCTGCGCGACGCCATCCAGAACGACGTCCTGCGGCCGTATTACCAGCCGCTGATCGACCTCCAGAGCGGCCGCATTACCGGCTTCGAGGCGCTGGTGCGCTGGCCGCATGCCGAGCGCGGCATGGTTTCGCCGGCCGAGTTCATTCCGGTCGCGGAAGAAACCGGGCTGATCAATCCGCTCGGCGGCCTGATGCTGCGCCGGGCCTGTCACGACGCAGCGACCTGGCCGGACGACGTCCGCGTCGCCGTCAACCTGTCGCCGCTTCAGTTCCGCAGCGGCAATCTGCTTTCGGTGGTGACGGATGCGCTGAAGCATTCCGGCCTGCCGCCGCGGCGGCTCGAGCTCGAGATCACGGAAACGCTGCTGCTGGAAAAGAGCGCCCAGGTGCTGGCGACGCTGCATGCGCTGCGCGCGCTCGGCGTGCGCATCTCGATGGACGATTTCGGCACCGGCTATTCCAGCCTGAGCTATCTGCGCAGCTTCCCCTTCGACAAGATCAAGATCGACCAGTCCTTCGTGCGCGATCTCGGCGCCAATCGCGAGGCCCAGGCGATCATCCGCTCCATCGTCAGCCTCGGCAAAGGCCTCGGCGTCACCATCACCGCCGAAGGCGTCGAGACCGAAGCCGAGCTGAGCTGCCTGCGTGCCGAAGGCTGCGACGAAGGCCAGGGCTTTCTGTTCAGCAAGGCCCGGCCGAATGCCGAGATCATCAGCCTGCTCGCCGCGCAGCGCGGCATCGACGGTGCCGAGGAAGACGCCGCGCTGGTGGCCTAGAGTTAGGATGCTGACCTGTTGTCTCGCGTCTCGACATGCCCAAACCTGGAAGCTCACCGACCGACAAGTGTTACGGCCTCTTGCTCCTCGGCAGGAGCGGTTTCATGGGACCGCACGAATACGAACCGGGATGCCGCGGGGATCTGTGCCTCGGCACTGCCATCCTGGCCGATGAGGATGAGTCCCGCGCCGCCATTGGCTACATTCAAGATGACGGGCGCGCCCTGCCAGGTCCCGATTGGCTCCATTCCGATGATGAGAAACTCGCCGATCGGCTGGTCGAAATATTGAAGCCTCAGTTGTGGTCCGACTTCTGCAGCCGCCAGGCCGAAACCCAATTGTTTGGCGCGCGCATAGATCTCCGCCAGCAACGCCGTGTCGGTCCGAAAGCCCAGTTCGGCTGCCGACACCGTGAAAAGCTCTACACTCGTTTTCGTGGCGCTAACGGTAAACGTTGGCCGCGCCAGAATTTCGCCAGCCGAGTTTCCGATACCACAACCTGCCGCATCCAAAGCGTTACTGAGGGCGAAGAAATTTGCAAACGTCCCGATCCTGATCGTCTTCCACGCGGGGAGATCGACGGCGGATGTGATTGGGACTTGCGGCCGATCAGACGGCGCCTGCTTGAGCTTCAGCTGATTCCGCAGGACGTCTCGCGCCGAGCATTGCGCCACGGCTTCGCTCGCAAACAGGAGAGTGCAGAGGGTGGCAACAAAGAGAATGCCACCATGGCGCCATCCCGGCGAATGACCCTGAATGGCATGGCAACTGACTTTCCTGCCAGCTGTGCGGCCCATAACGGACCTCTCTTGCGCAAATGCAGCGCGCTAAAAACAATTCGGAATTATCGCTTCCACATGGTCGGCGCGGTCACGGCGGAAAAGCCGTCGTCCTGTAGCTATGGAAATTAGTCGGAGAAAATTCACGAAGGTTCAGCGACGAAGACGCCGGATGGCGAGTTCAATATAGGTCAGCGTGCGTGCACTTTCGCAACTGGTTGACGTCAGCGGTCCCCTGAAAGGATCATCTTACCGACATCCTCGTAATGGGTGTCGCGCGCCTGGATCTGCTGGGCGATGGCGTGCATGTCGCGAAACCGGCGCTCGAACGGATTGCTGCGGAATACGGCGGTCGCGCCGGCCATGTGATAGGCGGTGTCGACCACCTTGGCCGACTGGTGAATGGTCCAGGTCGCGGCGAGGCGAACCGAGCTCCGATGCGCCGCGCTGAACGCGCCGGTCGCGCAGAGATCGCGCCACATCGCACTTGCCGTCGCATAGAGATAGGCGCGCGCGGCCCGCAGGTCGCCCTCGGTGCGGCCGATCAGGCCCTGGACCGCCGGGTTGTCGTGCATGGCGCTGGCCGCCAGCGACTGATGCTTGCCGCGCGCCAGCGCGATCGCGGCATCCAGCGTGGCGCGCGCCCCGCCGAGCGACACCGCGGCAAAGCCGAGGCTGAAGGTCGAGCCGGTGCCGATCCTGTAAAGTGGACCCTGCTCGCGTAGCGCGGACGGCACGTCACGAAACGCGGTGAAGCGCTCGGGGACGAACAGGTCGGCGACCTCGTAGGAATCGGTGCCGGTGCCGGCGAGCCCGATCGCCTGCCAGACGTCGTGCAGCACGGCGCTGGCGACCGGAAACAGGATGGTGCGCACCTCCGCCGAGCCGTCGGCATTTTTCCGCGGCGTGCCGTCGGCGCCGACGATGCGGACATGCGCCCCGAGCCAGCTCGCCTGCCGCGAGCCCGAGGCAAAATCCCAGCGCGCCGTGACGCGATAACCGCCCTCGACCGCCCGCGCCTCATGCGCGATTGCGCCCCAGGCGAGGATGCCCGGCGCCGTGTTGAAGATCTCCTGCGCGGTGTCGTGGTCGAGCGAGGCCGCGATCATCGCGCAGACCGCGCATTGACCAAGGCACCAGGCGGTGGAGGCATCCGCTTTCGCGATCTCCTCAAGCATCTGCATGAAGGCTTCCGGCGGCGCTTCGACCCCGCCAAGACTCTGCGGCAGCAGCGCGCGATAGAGCCCGTTCTCGATCAGCGCGCCGACGACAGCCGGCCTCAGCCGCCGCGACCGCTCGATATCGTCAGCCTCGCCCGCGATGAGAGGTGCGATGGCGCGGGCGCGTTCGACGAGGCCAAATCCGGGAGTTGCGTTCATGCGCGTTTCCTCGCCCATTCTTGCTGTGAGCGGTAAGAGGCAATGGTGGTCTATCTGGCGGGGAGGATCAAGCTGGTCCCAGCGTCATTCCGCACGCGCCAATTGGCGCGCCGCGGGATGACGGTTCGATCTCGCAAGCTCGCGCTGACGCGGCCGACATCACAGCTCGGACAAACCCGGCGGCGGCTTGCGTGCGTCGGTTGCTTGCTCGAAGGCATACGCCAGACGCAGCAGCTTGTGCTCGCTCCAAGCGCGCCCTGCGAAAGTGACGCCGAGCGGATAGTCGGGCGTGTCTTTGCCGTCGTCTGTCCCCGAGACGAAGCCGCCGGGCACCATGACGCTGGGATAACCCGCCTTGGCGGTGACTACGGCGCCGTAGGCGCCGGGGAACAGCACCGCGTCGAGCTCGTGCTGGTTCATATAGGCCTCCATGCCGCGCGTCCTGGCGGAGAGCAGGTCCATGACACGTGCAGACTTGTATTCGGGCTCGCTCAAATCGCCCCTGGTCAAGTCAGCGGCGAGAAAGTAGTCCTGTCCGAAACGGAGCGCTTTGTTGGCGTTCGCTGCGTTGAAGGCCACGATGTCGGCCATGGTCTTGATGTCTGTGTTGGTCGCCCATTCCCGCAGATAGAGATTGAGACCGTGCTTCATCTCGTACAGAAAGACGATCGGCGGTCTTGCGACCGTGCCTTTGTGGGCGCTCAGCGGATTGCGGTTGAGCACGGCCATGGTCGTGCCCGGTCCACCGATCCAGCCAAGTGTCGGCATGCTGGCGTGCACGATGACGGCGCCGAGATCCTCCAGCACCTTGATCGCCTCGGTCATCAGCTTGGTCGACTTCGGCAGCAGCTTGCCGTAATAGCAATCGTTCAGCGGGTCAGCGGGGTCGCTCGGCACGCCGATGCGCGCGCCCTTAACGGCGTCCGACGCGAGGCCGGCGGTGTAGTCGGCCGGGCGCCGCTGCGCTTGCGTCACTGGGTCGAGCGGGTCCTTGGCAGCCAGCACATTCAGCAGCATCGCCGCATCGCGCACCGTGCGCGTCATAGGCCCGGCGGTGTCCTGGCTGTGCGCGAGCGGCAGGATGCCGGCACGGCTGATCAGCCCGACCGTCGGCTTCACGGTGACCAGTCCGTTCAGGCTGGCAGGAAACAGCAGCGAGCCCGAGGTTTCGGTACCGATCGAGGCCGCGCACAGTCCGGCTGCCACCGCGACGGCCGAACCCGAGCTTGAGCCCCCTGGGGTCAGAACCGGGATGCCGTGCTCGTCCATCAGGCCTGGTGCGTAGGGGTTCTTCACCTGCCCGCCCAGCGATGAATAGCCCGAGGGCATGTCGATCGCGAGCATGTTGGCGAACTCCGTCAGGTTCGCCTTGCCCAGGAGCACCGCGCCGGCGCTCCGCAGCAGCTTGACGATGGTGGCATCATCCCTGGCGTGCGCGCCCTCGAGCGCCAGCGAGCCCGCCGTGGTCGGCTGTTCGTCGCCGGTCGCGATATTGTCCTTCAGCAGGATCGGTACGCCCGCCAGCGGCCGCTGGACCGACGGCCTCGTGCCGTCGAGCGTGCCCGCGAGCGCATCGGGATTGAGCGCGCGGACCGAGTTGAGTTTAGGCCCATCGCGGTCATAGACCGCGATGCGGGCAAGATAGAATTCGGCCAGTGCCCTCGCGGTGATCCGCCCGCCGGCCAGGGCATCGACGATGTCGCTCATCGGCGCGTGCGCGAGCATCTGCATGGTCGGTGCCGACGGCGTCCGTTCAGTCAGGCCAGCTCCAGGAAGCTCGGACATGCGCGTTTCCTCGCCCATTCTGCCGTGAGCGGTCAATCGCGCGATGGTGATCTATTTGCAGAGGAGGATCAAGGTGGTGTGGCGTCAATCCGGCAATCACTACGTGAAGTGCGGAATCGGAGATGATAGCGCAAGCTCGAAGAGCTCACGCCGGCCCCAAGAAACTATTGGTGCTGCTCGGACATTATCGTTGTCCAGAAGAGCATGATACTGTTCCGAAACAGGCAGCGATTTTGACCTCCAACCGGCAGCGGCAAATGTCCTCGTCTGATGCTCCGATGAAACGCGGTGACGCAGCCCGCCGAGGGCGGAGACAGACGAAGACCCTACTGCTGATTTTAGCCATCGGATTTCTCGTTTTCGGTGCCGCTGCGGGTACATTGTATTACGCGCTGCGGCCGATAACTCTTCGGATTGCCGTCGGACCGCCGGGAAGCAACGATCACAAAGTGATCGAGGCGATGACCGAGGCCTTTGTCAACGAGAGCAGGACCGTGAGGCTGTCTCCGATCACGACCGCCGGAGCGGCCGAAGCTCTCGCTCTGCTCGGTGCCGGCAAGGTCGACCTTGCGGTGGGTCGCGGCGATCTGGAAATGCCCGCCGACGCGCAAACAGTCGTCATCTTACGCAAGAACTTCGTCGTGCTGTGGTCTTCTTCGGGACCGGCGGGCAAGGGCTCCAAGCGAAAGCCGGCGGCGAAAATCAAGGAGGTCGCCGATCTCGCGGGACACAAGGTGGGGGTGATCGGCGCGACCCCGGCGAACGCCGCGTTGCTGAGGGTGATCCTGAGCGCCGCCGGTGTGGAGCCGGACAAGGTCACGGTCACTCAATTCGGCACGGGCCAACTCGAGGAGCTGGCGCGCGACCCGAGCCTCGACGCCTTCATGGCGGTCGGTCCGCTCGACAGCAAGATAACCGCCGACGCGATTGCCGCGACCGCCCGGATGCGGGGCGAGCCGAAATTTCTCGCGATCGACGCATCGGAAGCCATCGCCCTGAAGCATCCTCGTTATGAATCGGAGGAAATTCCGCCAAGCATTTTCAATGCGAATCCAGCCCGGCCGGATGACAAGGTGGAGACCGTCAGTGTCAGCCATTTGATCGTCGCACGGAAAGCCTTGTCCGAAACGACAGTGTCAGCGTTCTACCGCCAGCAATTCGCCCTCCGCCAGGCGATCGCCAGGCAGGTGCCTGGCGCTGCGCAAATCACCAAGCCGGACACAGAGAAGGAAGCCGAGCTGCCGGTTCACCGGGGAGCGGCGGCCGTGATCGACGGGACCGAGCGCACCTTCCTCGACAGGTACGGCGACTACTTCTGGTTTGCGCTCCTGCTTCTCTCCGGCATCGGCTCGGCCGGCGCCTGGCTGCGTCAATATCTGAATCGGGATGAAAGGGACGAGAACACCAGCCATCGCAACAGAATCCTGGCCCTGGTTTCCAAGGTGCGCACCGCGGAGTTCGACCACGAACTGCTGGCCATGCAGCAGGAGGTTGACAGCATCATCGAGGAAACGCTTGGCTGCTACGATGACGGCGCCATCGAGGAGGAGGAGCTGGCAGCCTTCGGCCTTGTGCTCGAACTGTTCGACCATGCCCTCAGTGAGAGGCGCGCAGCGTTGCAAACCCCTCCTTCGAACGTGCTCGCCGCGCGGCGGTAGGCGAAACAATAAGCCCGCTGCCCGCTGAATCCCAGAGAACAGTCCAAACCGGATCTAGGTCGGGTCCTTTAGCAGGCGCTCCATGATAATCGTGCGTTCGTCACCATGATAGCTGTCGTGCACCGCCTTGAACCCGAGCCGCGCGTAGAAAGTCTCGGCGGTAACGGAAGAAGGGACGGTCAGCGAAGCAATGTTTCGCGCGCGCGCCGTGCGCTCAATCTCGGCCATCAGCAGCTTGCCGATGCCCCGGGCCTGAACATCGGGAGCCACGAAAACGGTGCGGACCACATTTCCGTCGAGACCTGCGGTCGCAACGATGCGGCTGCGGATCGTGGCGACAAACACGGTGCGTTGTCCGATCAGTCGCCGTACGTCTTCGGGACTGAAGCTATGCGCGATCCTTTCGATGATCCCGTCCGCATAGTCCTTCGCGTTCGTTTCCCGCAGCGCCCACAAGATGACCGCGCTGATCTCATCGGCATCATCTGCGCGTGCAGGCCGGATTGCGCATTCCATGGGCCACTCCAGTCGGCGCGCCGGGTTCGCTCCGTGAAAAGCGCAATGACCCCTCGCTATTGCAGTCCCAGACCGCTGCAGTACCACGCCATGTCTTCGTGTCTCCAGCCCCGCTTGACGCCTGATTCCTTGCATTCGTTGTAGGTCTTGAAGTTTGCTCCGTTTCGGCAGCCTGACGGGTAGCTCCCGAAGCCGCCACCCGAGGTGGAACATGCGACCGGGCTGGCTGCCGTGGTCGGGGCGGCCGTGGCTTTGGGAGCTGCGTTCGCTGATGTGATCGACAAAATGATCAAGCCCCCTAACGCTAAAACCGAAGCTTTCATTGCCTTCTCCTGATCGCAGGGATGCGTCATGCTATCCCAGGATGTGTTGTAGCAGAAGATGCAACCGAGATGAAGGAACACTGTGCTGCGCGCGCTTTCTGGTTGTGCCATTCAACAGCAAACCCCCACTGCGTCGGTTCCTTCGGAGGAACGGTCATCAGCTCCAGGCGTTTGAGGTAGCGAAAGGACACTTGCATGACCGAGAAATTCGATCCGGCGCCGCCGGACAAGAACGCGGAAGATCTCAAGCGTGGCATCCGACGCGACAAGGCCAAGGACGACGAATTGGAAAAGGGCTTGAAGGACAGTTTCCCGGCGTCGGACCCGGTGAGCAGCACCCAGGCGTCGAAGGCGACGCCGGACGCATGAAGGAGGGATAGATTATGGGCATCGCAGCCTATGATATTGTTGGCAGGGATGGTGCATGGCACGTCGACCACGATGGTGAAATCAGGAACACTTACCAGACCAAGGAAGCCGCTTTCGAGGCGGCTGTTGCGGCGGCATCGCTTGCCATGCGGCAGGGTCACTCCGTCCGGCTGACGGTGCCGGAGAGCGAGAACGCCGTCGGCGCGGAAAATTCGGGCGGATGACCTTCGAGGAAATCCCCGTTCTACACGGCCGCCAGCAAATGAGCTGGCGCAAACGGCTTGCGCAAAAAAATCGTGTTGGGCGGCAGCGGCGCCATCATTGTCCCGGACATCAGCACGATGTTCAGCCCCGGATGGGCACTGCGAGCGTACTCTGCGAGCTCGAGCCCGGTCATTCTCCCTGCGAGGTTGTGATCGGTGATGAGCGCCCGCAGCTCCGTGCCCGTCGACGCCACGATAAGCTCCGCCGCTTCTGCGGTGGCACATTCGACGACTTCGAACCCTTCGTCCTTGAGGAGGTCGGATAGAACTTCGCGCTGGAGCGAGTCATCCTCGACCAGCAGCGTGACGAAATTCGACATGCGGTCATTCCCAACTTATCGGATGTTAATGCGCATCCCGGAAGATTGTTCGGTTGTGATGTCTTCGTTCGCAGCGACCTGCGCACGGCATGATCAGTCGAACATGTTGCATTCTCCTTGAGGCTTCGACGGAGGCGCCGAAGCGGGGATCGGACAGGAGTGGCAATGGCAATCGTCTTCATCACGGGCAGCACGGACGGTCTGGGCCGCGCAGCTGCCCAGTCTCTCCTCGAACAGGGCCACCAAATCGTCCTGCACGCACGATCGGCGGAACGTGCGGCGGCAATCTCCGAGCTTGACTCGCATTCCGCACGGGTCGTGATCGGCGATCTCAAGAGCGCCGCCCAGACGAGGCATGTGGCAGATCAGGTCAACGCGATCGGACGAATGGACGCGGTCATCCACAACGCCGGCGTCTATACCGAGCGCAGCCGCGGCCCGACGCCCGAAGGCCACGCCTCCACCCTGGCGGTCAACACGCTCGCGCCCTATTTGCTCACCGCCCTGATGAAGCGCCCCGATCGCCTGGTGTATCTCAGCAGCGGACTACATCGCGGCGGAGAGGGATCGCTAGGCGATCTCGACTGGACGAGGCGAGCCTGGGATTCGGCCAAGGCGTATGCGGAGAGCAAGCTGCACATGGTCGCACTGGCCTTTGCCTTGGCGCGGCGTTGGCCGCAGGTGCTGAGCAACGCCGTCGATCCCGGCTGGGCGCGCACCAAAATGGGCGGTGCCGGAGCGCCGGTCGGCGTGGCCACCGGACAACGGACGCAGACCTGGCTCGCCGTGAGCGATGATCCCGCCGCCCTGGTCAGCGGTCGTTACTGGCATGACCTCCGGCAACAAGAGCCGGCGCACGAAGCGACCGATCCCGATTTTCAGGAAAAGCTTCTCGACAAGCTGGGCGAGTTAACCGGGGCGACGCTGCCTCCGGCGTAGAAGCAATTCGCCTGATGCTCGTAGGATGGGTAGAGCGCAAGCGAAACCCATCAAACTTCCAGACAGCGCTCGTCGGCCGATGGGCTTCGCAAGAGCTCAACCCATCCTACGAGCTGATCGGGCGTTGGTCCAAATGACCGGAATGTGCACCGATGCCTTGTCGAGCCGGTGTTTCCTCCAAGCGCACCGAAGACCTCGCGTGAGGTCCGTCAGACGTCCGCTATCGGAAACACTTCCAGCTTGGCTGCTGATTTTTCCAGCAACGAGGCCTGACCTGTCCGCCGAGGGTCATTCCGATAGTTTTGAAAGTCCTCATCGGATGCGAAGCTGACGATGTGCATCTCGATGGTGCCATCCGGAGTTCGAAGCCGACGGTCCAGACGTCCGTTGAACTCGGGCAATAGCGGCAGAACCGCGCCCTTGTAGGCTCGAAAGTTCGCGATACCCTCTGCCGGTATTCGGGCCACGAGCACGACTGGTTTGCTTTGATGGGACATCGCCGCCTGCCGACCGCACCGCTGCCATGATGCCATCATGCTCCTGTTTTGCCCGACGAGTCAAACAGGATTCGTAAAATCGGAAGTTGGAAAAACCTTGTGCCAACAACGTGCCGGCTACTGTGCATGGGGTTGTTTTCGCGTTTTTTGTTATCCGGCCCCAAACATCCCTACCGGACCTGTGTTGTTTCGCTCGAGCCGGGCTAGGCCCCCGCCTCAGCTATCCACCTTCAGCGCGGCAATGAAGGCTTCCTGCGGGATGTCGACCTTGCCGAACTGCCGCATCTTCTTCTTGCCTTCCTTCTGCTTCTCCAGAAGTTTGCGCTTACGCGTGATGTCGCCGCCGTAGCACTTTGCGGTGACGTCCTTGCGCAGCGCACGCACCGTCTCGCGGGCGATCACCTTGCCGCCGATCGCCGCCTGGATCGGGATCTGGAACATGTGCGGCGGGATCAAATCCTTCATCTTCTCGACCATGGCGCGGCCGCGCCCCTCCGCGCGGGTGCGGTGGACCAGCATCGAGAGCGCGTCGACCGGCTCGTTGTTGACGAGGATCTGCATCTTCACCAGATCGGCCGGCTTGTAGTCGGTGAGATGATAGTCGAACGAGGCGTAGCCTTTGGAGACCGACTTCAGGCGGTCGTAGAAGTCGAACACGACCTCGTTGAGCGGCAGATCGTATTTCACCATGGCGCGGGAGCCGACGTAGGTCAGCTCCTTCTGCACGCCGCGGCGGTCCTGGCACAGCTTGAGCACGCTGCCGAGATATTCGTCGGGCGTGAGAATCGTGGCCTCGATCCAGGGCTCCTGGATCTCCGCGATCTTGACCACATCAGGCATGTCGACAGGATTGTGAATCGAGATTTCCTGCCCGTCGGTCAGGCTCATCTTGTAGATCACGCTCGGGGCGGTCGCGATCAGGTTGAGGTCGAATTCGCGCGACAGACGCTCCTGGATGATCTCCAGATGCAACAGCCCGAGGAAGCCGCAGCGGAAGCCGAAGCCGAGTGCGGCCGAGGTCTCCATCTCGTAGGAGAAGCTGGCATCGTTGAGGCGCAGCTTGCCCATCGCCGCGCGCAAGGTCTCGAAGTCGTCGGCGTCGGCGGGGAACAAGCCGCAGAACACCACGGGAATGGCCGGCTTGAAGCCCGCCAGCATCTCGGTGACAGGCTTCTTGTCGTCGGTGATGGTGTCGCCGACGCGGGTGTCGGCCACTTCTTTGATCGCGGCGGTGATGAAGCCGATCTCGCCGGGGCCGAGCTCGTCGACCTGCGTCATCTTCGGGGTGAAGAAGCCGACGCGCTCGATGTCATAGGCCGCGCCCGTGCCCATCATGCGAACCCGGCTGCCCTTCTTCATGACACCGTCGACGACGCGGATCAGCACGACGACGCCGAGATAGACGTCGTACCAGCTGTCGACCAGCAGCGCCTTCAGCGTCGCCTCGCGGTCGCCCTTCGGCGGCGGCAGGCGGGTGACGATCGCTTCCAGCACATCGGGCACGCCGAGGCCGGTCTTGGCCGAGATCATCACGGACTCGGAGGCGTCGATGCCGATGACGTCCTCGATCTGTTGCTTGACCTTCTCGGGCTCTGCGGCGGGGAGGTCGACCTTGTTCAGGACCGGAACGATCTCATGCCCCGCATCGAGCGCGTGGTAGACGTTGGCGAGCGTCTGCGCCTCGACGCCCTGGCTGGCGTCGACCACCAGCAGGGAACCCTCGCAGGCCGCCAGCGACCGCGAGACTTCGTAGGCGAAGTCGACATGGCCGGGCGTGTCCATCAGGTTGAAGATGTAATCCTTGCCGTCCTTGGCGCGGTAGGCGAGGCGCACCGTCTGCGCCTTGATGGTGATGCCGCGCTCGCGCTCGATGTCCATGGAATCGAGCACCTGCTCCTTGCCCGCCATTTCCCGGTCGGTGAGGCCGCCGGTCATCTGAATCAGGCGGTCGGCCAGCGTCGATTTGCCATGGTCGATATGGGCGACGATGGAGAAATTGCGGATGTTGGAAATGGGGACGGTCGTCATGGGCGCGGGATACCACTCACATCCCCGTGCGGCAACCATATTGCTGTATTTTCAGGGCCTTTGTTCACGCCAAGCTGATTCCACGACAGCCCGAAACGCGCTACGCAACGCCTGATGTCCAGGCCCATGTCGACGACCTCGATCCCGTCTGCCCGAGCGCGCGCGAAGACCCGGGTGAGCTATGCCCGCTTTCGGGCCTGGCTGGTTGCCAGCGCGACCCGCCCCGAGGCGCGCCTGTGGCTGGTGATCCAGCTCGCCATCCTGCATGCGGTGCTCTGGACCTTCATCCTGATCAATCTCAAGGCAGCGCAGGACGTTCACATGGACGTCGCGGAAGCCTGGGGCTGGGGGCAGAAATTCCTCTGGGGCTATGGCAAGCACCCGCCGTTGTCGGGCTGGGTCGCCGGCCTCTGGTTCACGGTGTTCCCGCCGACGGACTGGGCGACCTATGCGCTGGCGATGGCGACCGTCGGCACCGGTATGGTGATCTGCTGGCTCATCGCGCTACGCGTCGTGGATGCGCGGCGCGCGTTCCTGGTCGTGGTGATGGTCGCGCTCTACCCGATCTTCAATTTCAAGGGTTTCAAGTACAATCCCGATCTGCTCCAGCTCGTCACCTTGCCGCTCCTCGTGCTCGCTTATCTCAATGCGTTCGAGAAGCGGAGCTGGCAATCCGGGATCTTGCTCGGCCTTGCCGGCGCGCTGGCGCTGATGACCAAATACTGGGTGCTGACCATGATCGGCGCCATCGGGCTCGCCGCGCTGATCCATCCGGAGCGGATGAGATTCCTGTCGTCGCCGGCGCCATGGGTTGCGATCGCGTCGATGATGGTGGCGATGATCCCGCACATCGTCTGGCTGGCGGACGCGCATTTCGTGCCGCTGACCTATGCGGGCGATACTTACAGCCTCGAGGACAGCGGCCAGGTGCATCAGCTGGTGGCCGGCTATGCCCTGCACAATGTCGCGCTGCTGGCATTGCCGGTGGCGCTGGCGGCGCTGGCGATGGCGCTGGTGCCACCTTGGTTCAGGCTGCTCCTGCGTGCGCCCTTGCGCATCGTCACGCGCGCCTGGGCGCGCGGCGCGAATGCGAGCGTGAACCTTTCGCAGGCGCGCAACGTCTGGATCATCCAGATCATCGTCGCGGTCGGACCCGCGCTCGGCGCGCTGGCGTTCAGCATCTACATGAAGACCGATTGGGGCATCTCGCTGTTCTTTCTGGTGCCGCTCTCGCTGGTCGCGATCCCGGCGTTGCGGGTGCAGAGTGCGGCGCTGTTCAACATTGTCGCGATCTGGCTCGTGCTCAGCGTCGCCACGCTCATTGCCTCGCCCTGGATCGCCGCGCGCGAGATGACGGCCAATGCCGGCAACACGGCGACTTATGGCGCGCGCTCGGATCTCGCACGCGAGCTGACGCAGGCCTGGCACGCGCGCTTCGCCTCGCGCTGGGCGGTCGTCGCCGGCACCATGGAGTCGATCCAGCCGATGGTGTTCTACAGCCCGGATCATCCGGCCGCGTTCACGCCGCTCGAAGCCTGGGGGTCCGGGTTGATTTCGCCCGATGACGTCAAGCGATACGGCTTCATCGGCGTGTTCGACCCGGCCGACGGCCGCCTGCCGGCGTTCGAGAAATGGGTGTCCGAAGTTGCGCCAAACGCCGAGCGCATCGTCATGACGACGCGCCGTTTCACCCACGGCAAGGCCGGTCCGTCGATGAGCTGGAACATCTACATCGCGCCGCCGGGGAAATGATCGAGGCGAAGCCGCCTAAATCCCTTCCTCGTTGAATTTGCTTTCAACGAGTTCGGTGATCGCCGCGAGCGCGGCTTCGGCATCGTCGCCGGAAGCGGCGACCGTGATGGTGGTGCCGGGACCGGCGGCGAGCATCATCAGGCCCATGATCGAGGTGCCGCCGACGGTTTCGCCGCCGCGCGTCACCCAGACCTGCGCGTTGAAGCGCTCGACGGCCTGGACGAACTTGGCGGAGGCCCGCGCGTGCAGGCCGCGCTTGTTGATGATCAGGAGGTCCTTGGAGATCGCGCCCGCGGGCACGCCCGTCCCGGCTTGCGGCGCCTCGTCGCTCATTTGCCGGCGAGGACGCGGCTGGCGATGGTGACGTATTTGCGGCCGGCTTCCTGGGCCATCGCGATCGCATCGGGGAGCGGACGCTCCTCGCGCACCTTGGCGAGCTTCACCAGCATGGGAAGGTTGATGCCCGCGAGCACTTCGACCTTCGGCCGGCTCATGCAGGATATTGCCAAATTGGACGGCGTGCCGCCGAACATGTCGGTGAGGATCGCGACGCCGTCGCCGGAATCGACGCGGTTAACCGCCTCGATAATGTCGCTTCGACAGAGATCGGAATCATCTTCGGCGCCGATCGTGATCGCTTCGATTTGCTTTTGTGGGCCCATGACATGTTCAAGCGCTGCCTTGAATTCGTCGGCAAGGCGCCCGTGGGTCACAAGTACTAGACCAATCATCGGAAAACTCCTCGCGGGCGCTTTTGGTGCACCGCACGAACGCGCCACTTTGACCATCCAGAGCCCCCGCGCAAGAGGGGATGTTGCGTATCTCCCTGAATCTAGACGGATGGATAAGGGGAGCTGCGCCGGTCTATTCGGTCGCGAGTGTGGGGTTCATATGGTTACCATTTCCCTTCAAACAATCGGCTGAAGGGTTAACGGAAGATGAACTCTTGGTAGTGGTCAAGGCCGCGACAACCAGAGGGAGGGGCAAATAGTCGCGGCCCACAGGTATTCGCGGTATTTCGACACCGAAAATGACTGTTTTCAAGGATTCTGCCGGCGGCAGTCGCTCTGCATCCGCGGCGTCCAGATCGACCACGAGGCCGACGGTCGCATGCTCCACGAAGTCGCAGCTGCGGATTCCCAGCCCCCGGATCTCGATCAGGCCGGCCAGGACCGGGGCGGGGCGGACCTCAATTTCGCGGCCGAGTGTCGCCAGATGGACACGGTCATCACCGACCAGAACGGCCCTTTCGAGCACGCCGCTACGCCCTGCCATGATCAAATCGAAGGCAAGGCGCGACTTGCCGGAGCCCGAGGGCCCGCGGATCAGCACCGCCAGATCTCCAACCTTGACCGCTGAGGCGTGAATGCTGGGACCGCCGTCGCTCATAGCGCCGGCAGCCTCACCACGAAGCGCGCGCCGACAACACTAGGCGCTCCGTCCTCGTCCGCCGGGCCGGGGCGGTTCTCGGCCCAGATGCGTCCGCCATGCGCGTCGACGATCTGCTTGGAGATCGACAGGCCGAGGCCGGAGTTCTGGCCAAAGCCCTGATGAGGTCGGTCGGTGTAGAAGCGCTCGAAGATGCGCTCCAGCGCGTCGTCGCGGATTCCGGGGCCGTCGTCGTCGACCACGATCTCGATCTCTCCGCGCACGCGGCGGCAGGTGAGGCGCACCTTGTTGCCGGGCTCGGAGAAGGACTGTGCGTTCGAGAGCAGGTTGGAGACCACCTGTCCGAGCCGCGAATCGTGGCCGGTCACGGCGAAATTGTCGGTCGGGCTGCGACCCTCGAAACGCATTTCGACCGCGACGTCATGGCCGAGCTTGGTTTCATTGGCGACGGAGACGAGCGTCGTCAGCAGGCGGCGCAGGTCGACCGGGATCGCATCCTGGCGCTGCAGTTCGGCATCGAGGCGGCTGGCGTCGGAGATGTCCGAGATCAGCCGGTCGAGCCGCTTGACGTCATGCTCGATCACCTCGAGCAGCCGCGCGCGGCTGTTCTCGTTGCGCGCCAGCGGCAACGTCTCGACCGCGGAGCGCAACGAGGTCAACGGGTTCTTCAATTCGTGGGCGACGTCGGCGGCGAACATCTCGATCGCTTCGATGCGGCTGTAGAGTGCACTGGTCATGTCGCGCAGCGCACCGGAGAGATGGCCGATCTCGTCGCGACGACGTGTGAAGTCGGGAATTTCGACCCGGGTCCTGATGCGGCGGCGGATCAGCTCGGCGCTGTCTGCGAGCCGGCGGACCGGACCTGCGATCGTGCTGGCGAGCAGCAGCGACAGCATGATCATGACCGCGGCGGCGACACCGCCCACCTTGAGGATCGCGAGGCGCTCCGCGGTGACCATCTGGTCGATGTCGTCGCCCTGTGTCGACAGCATCAGCGCGCCGTGGATGGCGCGCGAGCGCAGCACGGGGACCGCGACCGAGACGATCACCTCGCCGCGCGCATTGACCCGCACCATCGAGCGCTTCTGGCCCTGAAGCGCGTCGCCCACCTCCGCATAGCCATTGCCGTTCTCGGGGCCGAGCTCGCGATAGAGCGGCAGGTCGCCGCGATTGAGCCAAGTACGAACCGCGACCATGCCGCGTTCGACCATGCCCGGCTTCTCGGCGGAGACTGACGGCAGGGGGAAGCGCACCACGGTATCGAGGCTGCGGCTGTCGACCAACAGGCTGCCGTTCGGGTCGTAGATGCGGGCGCGCGTCTTGGTCGGCGAGATCAGCGTGCGCAGCACCGGCGCCACGCGCTCCGGATTGATCGGAAAATCCAGCGGGGAATACTCGTCCGACCCGCCATAGGTCTCGCCCGGCTTGAGGTCGAGCAACCGGTCGGGGTCGATGGTGATGGCGTTGGTCTGCACCGTCGCGGAGGCCGCGATCGCGCCGGCGATGATCTCCGCCTGCACCAGCAGGCTCTGCGCGCGCGCGTCGATCAGGCCGGCGCGGAATTGCGACAGATAGAGGATGCTCGCCACCAGCGCGACGAGGCCGGCGAGGTTGAGCGAAACGATGCGGCGGGTCAGGCTCGAGAAGGACAGCGCGAAGAAGAACTGCCCGGCGCGTTTCAGCCAGTTCAGCGGACGCCAGCCCCGCACGGCCGGCTTGTCATCGGCCAATTGATCCGGAGCGCCGCGGGCGGTGACGTCCTCGGCGTTCTGGTTCTCGTCAGGCTGCGTTCGGTCAAGCAATGCTCACGCCCGCGTTAGGACAGCTCGTGCGAAGGTCCCCGCATCCTAGAGCCATCCCGGTCCCGATGGAATCAGAACCGGCGATGCTCTCGGTCTTTCGTGGAGGCGCGCGCCTCAGGCTTCCTTGAAGCGGTAGCCGACGCCGTAGAGCGTCTCGATCATCTCGAACTCGTTGTCGACGACCTTGAACTTCTTGCGCAGCCGCTTGATGTGGCTGTCGATGGTGCGGTCGTCGACATAGACCTGGTCGTCATAGGCGGCGTCCATCAGCGCGTTGCGGCTCTTCACCACGCCGGGCCGGGTCGCGAGCGCCTGCAGGATCAGGAATTCGGTGACGGTCAGCGTCACCGGCTCATTTTTCCAGGTGCAGGTGTGCCGTTCAGGATCCATGCGCAGCAGGCCGCGGTCGAGCGCCTTGGCGTCGTTCTCCTTCGGCGTGACGGTCGGATCCTTCGGCGCCGAGCGGCGCAGCACCGCCTTGACGCGCTCGACCAGCAGGCGCTGCGAGAACGGTTTGCGGATGAAGTCGTCGGCGCCCATCTTGAGGCCGAACAGCTCGTCGATCTCTTCGTCCTTGGAGGTCAGGAAGATCACCGGCAGATCGGATTTCTGCCGCAGCCGGCGCAACGTCTCCATGCCGTCCATGCGCGGCATCTTGATGTCGAGGATGGCAAGATCGGGCTGGGTGGTGCGGAAACCGTCGAGCGCGGAGGCGCCGTCGGTATAGGTCATGATGCGGTAGCCTTCGGCCTCCAGCGCGATCGAGACGGATGTGAGAATGTTGCGGTCGTCGTCGACCAAAGCGATTGTGGGCATGAGCCTCTGCTTTCTGCTTTCCGTTTGGGTCGTGGCTTGAAAACGGCGAGCAATCCACTGATGCGCCGCATACATGGGTGCCGATGTTGGCATTCGAACCTTGTCACCGAGCAATGCAAGCTAGGCTGAAGTGTGACCAAGTTCCACGAAACACGGCAGATTCGCCGCATCTCGACCCATATCCGGGCCCCGGTTTACCCGAAAAAAGGCCCTCCATGCAACCACCTGACCCGAGAAAGCCGATGCAACCGACCTCCGATTTCGACCCCGGAAAGCTCGCCAAATCGCTGCTGCGGCGGTCACGGCAGGGGGCCCTGGCGACATTGATGGCCGGCAGCGGCGATCCCTATTGTTCCCTGGTCAATCTGGCGAGCCATCCGGATGGCTCTCCGATCCTGCTGATCTCAGGATTGGCCGTGCACACCAGGAACATCCTGGCCGACAGCAGGGTGTCCCTGATGCTGGATGAGCGGGCGGCGGGCGATCCGCTGGAAGGTGCCCGAATCATGCTGTCCGGCCATGCCGAGCCGGCCGATGCGGACAAGGATCTGCTCCGGCGACGGTATCTCAATGCTCATCCCTCAGCGGAGGCCTTTGTTTCCTTTAAGGATTTCTCCTTCTTCCGGATTCGGCCCACGGGAACCCATCTGGTCGCCGGCTTCGGCCGGATCGTCGATCTCAAGCCGAAGCAATTCCTGACGGACCTCACGGGCGCCGAGGAATTGCTGGCGGCGGAGCAGGGCGCGGTAGAGCACATGAATGCCGACCACCGCGAGGCCATGGGCCTCTATGCAACAAAACTGCTGGGCGCTGCCGCGGGCGACTGGCGCTGCACCGGCTGCGATCCGGAGGGCCTCGACATGCAGGACGGCCAGACCGCCTTGCGGCTGGACTTCCCGGAGCGGGTTACTGATGGCACCTTGCTGCGCAAGATGCTGGTTCGCCTCGCCGGCGAAGCGCGCACCAGGATGGACCAGAGCGCAAAAGATTGAACGCTGCTGCCCATCGCCGCGACCCAAGACCATAATTGGTCAGAAGGCGGCGGCGAGAGCGTCATGGCAGAATGGAATAGACTGACGCTGGTTGCGGGTTTGACGCTCGCGATCACCGCATCGTTTGTCACGCCCAGCCTTGCCCAGACAAGCCTTGCTCAGAAAGGTCTCGCCGCGGAGGGCGAGCGGATCAACGCACTCATGAGCGCCGGCAGATATTCGGAAGCACTGCCGTTGGCGCAAGGCATGGTCGCGAGCCTGGAGAAGAGCGACACCGGTCGCGACCTCGCCGCCGCGCTGAACAACCTCGGCCAGGTTCATGCCGGTCAGGGCCACGACGATCTGGCGGAGCCGCTCTACAAGCGCGCCATCATGCTGATGGAAAAGTCGCTCGGTCTCGAAACCCCGTTGATTGGAGCCGAACTGAGCAATCTCGCCGCGCTTTACCAGCGGCAGAGCCGCTACGCCGAGGCCGAGCCGCTGTTCAGGCGAGCGCTCGCCGTTCGCGAGAAGGGGCTGTCGCGCGAGCATCCCGATGTCGGGCAGTCGCTCAATAATCTCGCCACGCTCTATGTGAAGCAGCAGCACTATGCAGACGCCGAACCGTTGTTTCACCGGGCGCTCGCGATCTATCAGAAGGCCGGCGGCCCCGAGCATCCGGCGGTGGCGACGGTCCTGAACAATCTCGGCCAGGTCTATCGCGATCTCAACCGCGATGCCGACGCGGAAGCGCCGATCAAGCGCTCGCTCGCGATCCGCGAGAAGGTGCTGGGACCGGATCATCCCGACGTCGCCCGCTCGCTGAACAATCTCGCAGGCCTCTACGAGCACCAGCAGCGCTACGGCGACGCCGAGCCGCTCTATCGCCGCGCGCTGCTCATCCGCGAACGCGCGCTTGGGCCTGATCATCCCGAGGTCATGACCTCGACCAGCAATCTCGCTTATTTCCTCTACGTGGCCGGGCGCACCGCGGACGCATTGCCGTTCGCGGAAAGGACGCTTCGGGGCGATCGCGCCCAGTTGCGCGTCGTGTTGCCGGTCCTGTTTGCCGCACGCCAACAAGATCTGCTGCCCGGCGACAAGGCGCTGGACGAGGCCCTCGCCGCGATCCAGCGCGGCACACAATCCTCCGCCGCATCCGCCGTGAACAAGCTCGCGGTTCGGCTTGCCGCCGGCAGCGACCGGCTCGCCGAGCTGGTTCGCCGGGACCAGGATCTTGCGGCTGAATCCGAGGCACTCGACAAGGCGATCGTCACCGCAGTGTCGAAGCAATCCGCGCAGCGCGATCTCGCAACCGAGCAGCGCAGCCGCGCGCGGATTGCAACGATTGCCAACGAGCGTGCGGGCTTGCAGAAGACGCTCGCGGTCGAGTTTCCCGACTACGCGTCGCTCTCCAATCCCCAGCCGTTGACGGCAAAGGACATCCAGCTGCTGCTATCAGCCGACGAAGCGATGGTGCTCTACTCCGTCGTCGACAAGCAGAGCTATGTCATCGCGATCACGCGCGAGGGCGTCGACTGGATGGCCATCCCACTCGGCGCGGATGCGCTGACGCAGAAGGTGACGGCATTCCGCAAGGGACTCGACGTCGGCAAGGCGCGCGATGCCTCCGGCAAATCCGGATTGTTCGATCTCGCGCTCGCCAACGAACTCCATGTCGCGCTGCTCGGTCCGGTCGAGGCGTTGACAAAGGACAAGCGCAGCCTGCTGGTGGTGCCGTCGGCTGCGCTGACCGCATTACCGTTTCATCTGCTCGTCACCGAGAAGCCGCAGGCTGCGATCCCCGACACGCTCGAAGGCTATCGCAGCGCTGCCTGGCTGCTGCGGCGTCAGGCCGTCTCGGTGCTGCCGTCGGTGGTCAGTCTGAAATCGTTGCGGGCCTTTGCGCGTCGGGACCAAAGCGTGAAGCCGATGACCGGCTTCGGCGATCCCGTGTTCAATCCTGCACTGGAAGCGCCCGCCGAGCGGCGCGCCGCGAACGGCAAGGTCGCCGCGCGCAGCATCGCGACCATTGCCTATAGCGATTTCTGGCGCGGTGCCGGCGTCGATCGCGCGCGGCTTGCGCAGGCGCTGCCGCAACTGCCCGACACCGCCGATGAGTTAAACGCGGTGGCCAGGGATGTCGGGGCTGCCGAGGCCGATATTCATCTCGGCCGCGACGCCAGCGAGACGACACTCAAGCGTGCAGCGCTTGCTCAATACGGCATCATCTACTTTGCCACCCACGGCCTCGTTGCCGGCGACATCAAGGGACTGGGTGAGCCCTCGCTCGCGCTCTCCATTCCCGATCAGCCGACAGAGCTCGACGACGGTCTCCTCACTGCAAGTGAAGTCGCTCAGCTCAAGCTCAATGCGGATTGGGTTGTGCTGTCGGCCTGCAATACCATTGCAGGCGACAAGCCGGGCGCCGAGGCTCTGTCGGGACTGGCGCGCTCGTTCTTCTACGCCGGTGCGCGCGCACTCCTGGTCTCGCATTGGGCCGTGGATTCGGAAGCTGCCACCCGCCTGACCACGATGACTTTCGAGCTGCTCAAAAACGAACCAAAAATGGGGCGTGCCGAAGCCTTGCGCCGCGCGATGTTAACCTACGTTGACGACACCTCGTCACCGCGCAACGCCTATCCTGCGATGTGGGGGCCCTTCGCGCTCATCGGCGAAGGCGCGGTAAGATAGGGTGGGCTTGGAATTTTCGCTGCGACTGTCTTCGGAATTGTGCGTCGCAACAACCTTGGGAAACGCCGAAGCGCGCATTTGGTTGCGCGATCATTGTCGATTTTTTGACGCACCTGCTCAGAGCTGACATGCGCGACGTTTGGCGCGGTCCTTGAATAAACCAAATCCTAAGGGATCAGCTTGGCAACGCCTGCGTTCATCAGTATTAGGTCGTTCCAACCGAGGCCGAACGGCCTGTAATCACGGTGACCGCGGCGGCGCCAAGCATGATCGCGCTGAGTGGGTTCTAGGAGGATTTTTCGTGCAAGAGACGGGCGTGCGCAACGGTGCCTTCGGCGCCGACAAATTCGGCTTAAAGAATCTCAAGCAGGTTCACTGGAACCTCGGTGCGCCGCAACTCTATCAATACTCGCTCTCCGCGGGCGAGGCGGTGCTGTCGGCCGATGGCGCGCTCTGCGCCGACACAGGCGAGTTCACCGGCCGCAGCCCCAAGGACAAATTCACGGTGCGTGATGCCACCACCGACAAGAAGATGTGGTGGGCCGGCAACCAGTCGATCACCGCAGAGCAGTTCGAGACGCTCTACCAGGACTTCCTCAAGCACGCCGAAGGCAAGTCGCTGTTCGCGCAGGACCTCTACGGCGGCGCCGATCCGGCATATCGCATCAAGACCCGCGTCTTCACCGAGCTCGCCTGGCATTCGCTGTTCATTCGCACGCTGCTGATCCGCCCCGAGGCGGTCGAGTTATCGAGCTTCACGCCAGAGCTCACCATCATCGACATGCCGAGCTTCCGCGCCGATCCGAAGCGCCATGGCTGCAAGTCGGAGAACGTCGTCGCGATCGATTTCGCCCGCAAGATCGTGCTGATCGGCGGGTCTTATTATGCCGGCGAGATGAAGAAGTCGGTCTTCACCACACTGAACTACTATTTGCCCGAGCGCGGCGTGATGCCGATGCATTGCTCGGCCAATGTCGGCGCCAAGGGCGACGCCGCGATCTTCTTCGGCCTGTCCGGCACCGGCAAGACCACGCTGTCAGCCGATCCGAACCGCACGCTGATCGGCGATGACGAGCACGGCTGGGGCCCGAACGGCGTCTTCAATTTCGAAGGCGGCTGCTATGCCAAGTGCATCAAGCTGTCGCAGGAAGCCGAGCCCGAGATCTACGCCGCCTCGACCCGCTTCGGCGCAGTGCTCGAGAACTGCGTGCTCGACGAAGACACCCGCGTGGTCGATTTCGACGACGGCTCAAAGACCGAGAACACGCGCTCGGCCTATCCGCTCGAATTCATCCCGAACGCCTCGCGCACCGGTCGCGCGCCGCAGCCGAAGAACGTGGTGATGCTCGCCGCCGACGCCTTCGGCGTGCTGCCGCCGATCGCCAAGCTCTCGCCGGCGCAGGCGATGTATCACTTCCTGTCGGGCTACACGGCGAAGGTCGCGGGCACCGAGCGCGGTCTCGGCAATGAGCCGCAGCCGGAATTCTCGACCTGCTTCGGTTCGCCCTTCCTGCCGCTCGACCCCAGCGTCTACGGCAACATGCTGCGCGACCTGATCGCCCAGCACAATGTCGACTGCTGGTTGGTCAACACGGGGTGGACCGGCGGCAAATACGGCACCGGCTCGCGCATGCCGATCAAGGTGACGCGCGCGCTGCTCACCGCTGCGCTCGACGGCTCGCTTCGCAACGTCCAATTCCGCACCGACAAATATTTCGGCTTCGCGGTCCCGACCGCGCTGCCGGGTGTGCCGAGCGAGATCCTCAATCCGGTCAACACCTGGAAGGACAAGGACGAGTTCGACAAGACCGCCCGCGCGCTGGTCGGGATGTTCCAGAAGAATTTTGCCAAGTTCGAAGCCCAGGTCGACGCCGAAGTCCGCGCCGCTGCACCGGACGTGAAGCTCGCGGCGGAGTAAGATCGCCGCGCTTGAAATCGAAAGGGCGGCCGCGAGGCCGCCCTTTTTTATCTTTCCTTCTCCCCTTGCGGGAGAAGGTGGCGCGAAGCGCCGGATGAGGGGTTCTCTCCGCGCGTTCAACCGCAAGAGAAGCGCTCGCGGAGAGAACCCCTCACCCGTCTCGTCGCTTCGCGACGAGCCACCCTCTCCCGCAAGGGGAGAGGGGAAGCAGCTACGCCTTGAAATACGCGATCTGCGTGCTCGTCGCGAGCAACCTTCCGTTCGGCGACCACAGCTCGGCGTTCTGGTCGGCGTAGCTCTTGTGCATGATCTTGGAATCTGCGGTCGCCAGCACGCGGGTGATGTCCTCGGCCGCGAGCTCTTCGCTGTCGGTGTGGAAATACGTCGTCAGCGACACCGTGCCGAACGGCACCAGCTCGCGCCGCGCATGGAAGATGCGGCCGAAGAAGGCGTCCGACATCGACATCAGCGACGGCATGTCGAGCTTGCGCGGCTCGCGATCACTGATCCAGAGCTTTGAGTAAGTGCTGGCGAGCTCGGCCCGCGGCGGGCCGATCCGCATCTCGCCCTCGACGAAGCGGAATTCATACTGGTTGGCCCAGGACGCCGCGATCTTCGGGAACGGCATCGTCTGTTCGAACGGCTTTGCATCGGGATATTGCGCCACCCTGTGCTCCCAGGACGGCCGGCGTTCGGCGAATACGGCGGTGGCGAGCGTTGCGACCTCGCTGCCGCCTTGCGACAGTTCGACGCTCCAGTGCTGGCTGGAGCGGTTGGCCTTCACCAGCCGCACGTCGAGATCGAACGGTCCCTTCGCGATCGGCGCGCAGTAATTCACGGTGAGCGCCAGCGGATCGCCGGCACGTTCCGGATGCTCGATCAGCGCACGCAAAATGGTCGCAGCAGTGGCGCCGCCGAACGGGCCGACAAAGGCCCAATAGTCGTCGCTGGTGTGTCCCTGCCAGCTCGAGTCACCGGCGGTGACGCGGGTGGCGTCGTCGAAAGGGTGCGGGAGCTTGGCGTGCATCGTTTGATCCGGCGTTCAATGACGGACGTCATATCACGTCCGCCGCCGGCTTGTGCAATTACCTCGCGGGTAACCGATTTCACGCAGCGGAAAATCAGCCCGCGACGTCGCGCAGGGTCGGCAGCAGCGGTGTGGTCGGATTCACCGGCACGTTCCAGATCTCCTCGGCGTATTCGCGGATGGTGCGGTCGGAGGAGAACCATGCCATGCGCGCGACATTGAGGATCGAGGCGCGGGTCCAGGCCGGCGCCACCTGCCAACGTGCGTCGACGCTGCGCTGCGCCTCGTAATAGGAATCAAAATCGGCGCTGACCATGTAATGGTCGAGATAGCGCAGCGCGTGCGCGATCGATTCGAAGCGGCCGGGATCGCCGGGCGAGAATTCGCCGGCGCCGATCGCGTTGATGGCGCGCTGGAGCTTCGGCGAATTGCGGATCACGTCGGAGGCGTCCAGCCCCTGCTTGCGCCGGATCATCACGTCGCCGGCTTCCATGCCGAAGATCGCGATGTTCTCCGCGCCGACATGGTCGCGGATCTCGATGTTGGCGCCGTCGAGCGTGCCGACAGTGAGGGCGCCGTTCAGCGACAGCTTCATGTTGCCGGTGCCGGAGGCTTCCATGCCGGCCGTCGAGATCTGCTCGGACAGGTCGGCGGCGGGAATGATCACCTCGGCAAGGCTGACATTGTAGTCGGGCAGGAAGACGACCTTGAGCTTGCCGCCGATCGCGGGATCGTTGTTGACGGCTTCCGCAACGTCGTTGATCAGCTTGATGATCAGCTTGGCGTAGCGGTAGCTCGCCGCAGCCTTGCCCGCAAAGATCTTCACCCGCGGCACCCAATTGCCGTTGGGATCGTCCTTGATCGCCTGGTACAGCGCGACGGTCTCGATGACGTTGAGGAGCTGGCGCTTGTATTCGTGGATGCGCTTGATCTGCACGTCGAACAGCGCGGTCGGATCGACCTTGATGCCGAGCCGCTCGCCGATCAGGCGCGCCAGCGCGGTCTTGTTGTGATGTTTGACGGCGCGGAACTTCTTCTGGAATTCGACGTCGCTGGCGCGGGCCTCGATCAGGCTGAGCTGCGTCGGATCGTCGAGCACGGCATCGCCGCAGGTCTCGCGCAACAGATCGGTCAGCTTCGGGTTCGCCAACATCAGCCAGCGGCGGAAGGTGATGCCGTTGGTCTTGTTGGTGATGCGGCCGGGATAGAGATGGTTGAGATCGTGGAACACGGTCTCTCGCATCAGGTCCGAATGCATCGCCGAGACGCCGTTGATGCGGTGCGAGCCGACGAAGGCGAGCTGGCCCATGCGCACGCGCCGCCCGCTCCTCTCGTCGATCAGCGAGACCGAGGCGCGGAAGTCGATGTCGCCGGGGGCGCGCGCCTCTGCGAGCGCGAGATGCTGCACGTTGATGCGGTAGATGATCTCGAGATGCCGCGGCAACAGCCGTTCGAACAGCTCGACCGGCCAGGTCTCCAGCGCTTCGGGCAGCAGCGTGTGGTTGGTGTAGGCCAGCGTGGCGACCGTGATCTTCCAGGCCTCGTCCCAACGGAAATTGTGGTCGTCGATCAGGATCCGCATCAGCTCGGTGACGGCGAGGCTCGGATGGGTATCGTTGAGCTGCACCGCGACCTTGCTCGACAGGCTGCGGAGTTGGCCGTCGGACGCAAGATGCCGCTTGATCAGGTCCTGCAGCGAAGCCGAGACGAAGAAATATTCCTGGCGCAGGCGCAGCTCGCGGCCCGCCGGGCTCTCGTCGTTCGGATAGAGGAATTTACAAATGGCTTCCGCGCGCGACTGCTCGGCGCTGGCGCTGACATAGTCGCCGGTGTTGAAGGCGTCGAGCTTCAACGGATCGGGCGAACGTGCCGACCACAGCCGCAGCGCGTTGACGTGCTGGCCGCGCCAGCCGACGATCGGCGTGTCATAGGCCATCGCCTGCACGGTCTCGGACGGATGCCAGATCGCGCGATCCCGGCCCTTGTCTTCGACGTGCTCGACACCGCCGCCGAAGCGAATGTCATAGATCACTTCGGGCCGCTGCAATTCCCAGGGGTTGCCGAAGCCGAGCCATTCGTCCGGGTATTCCTGCTGCCAGCCCTGATTGATGATCTGGCGGAACAGGCCGTAATCATAACGGATGCCGTAGCCGATCGCGGGGATCGACAGCGTCGCCATGCTTTCCATGAAGCAGGCGGCGAGACGGCCCAGGCCGCCGTTGCCGAGCGCCGCGTCCGGCTCGCATTTGCGCAGCTCAGGCAAGGAGACGCCGAGATCGCCGAGCGCGACCTCGAAGATCTTCAGCAGCCCCATATTGTTCAGCGCGTCGCTGAAGAGGCGGCCGATCAGGAATTCGAGCGAGAGATAGTAGACGCGCTTGCGTCCCGCATCGTAGCTGTGCTTCTCGGCCGTGAGCCAGCGATGCACGATGCGGTCGCGCAGCGCCAGCGCGGCGGCCTGGTACCAGTCGTGCTTGGTCGCCATGCCCGCATCCTTGCCGATGGCAAGGCGCAGCTTCGCCAGAATCGCGCCCTTGATCTCAGCCAGCGCGAGCTCGTCGATGGGCTGGTTGGCGGCGGGAAAATTGGGCTGGAACGATGAATCTTGCAAAGTCGTCACTTCCTGGTCGCGAGAACACTACTGACCCTACGCATCTTGCCTCTGTACCGGAACCATTGCTGGTGCGACCGTGCACTGCGCTGGCGTAAAATTATGCAAGGAACGGGCCGATTTGGGAACCCGGACGCATACGGGGAAACGTGGATTTGGTGCTAGAATGGCGGCCAATTCAGCCATCAGTGTGGAGGAGACATCCATGAAAGCTCTGATGAGACCTGTGACGCGACGGCTGATCGAAATCGCAGCGGCCATCTTTCTCGTCGTCTGCATCACCGCCTCCAGCGCCGCCTTCGCCGCCGGCAAGATCGGCCGCAGCGTCGACGGCCTGAGCTGCGCCGTCACACTCCCGCAAAACGCATCCCCCGCCGCCCGCTGCGCCGCCATCAAGCGCCAATGCGGCGGTAAGTTTTACGCGAGCGCGTGTGGGGACAGGTTGATGTCGGCGGCGAATTGAGCATGACCGGTGCAACGAAGAAGGTGTCGTCCTGGCGAAAGCCAGGACCCATTACCCCGACTGTCAGAGAAGGCCCGACCGATCATTCCAATCGGGATTTTCCTCCTCGATCAGCTTGATCTTCCAATCCCGCTTCCAGAACTTCAATTGCTTCTCGCGCGCGATAGCTTCCTGGGGAGTCGCGAATGCTTCGACGTGAACGAGGCGGAATGTCTTGTACTTCAGCACGAACTTCGAACCCCGACCCGAGCGGTGTAATTCAAGCCGCGCGCGGATGTCGTTGGTGACGCCAATATAAATTGTCCCGTGGTGGCGGCTCGCCAAGATGTAGACGTAGTAGCTGCTTGCGCTCATGGCCTCAGCTCGCAAGGGCAACGCTGACCGGGTAATGGGTCCTGGCTTTCGCCAGGACGACGCTCTCCAACAATCGCGCCTAGCGTCAGAACAAATTAAGAACACTTTAGCAAGTCTTTGATATATCATTGTGATTCGGCGCGTTGCCGACACAATATCTAGCGTCCGCCAGACTTCGCGAGGACTACATGTCCACCATTGCCTTCGACCAGTTTGCCCTCACCAGGATCGCCGATTTCGCGCGCTCGCTGTCGCGGCTGCATCAGGCGGCGCGGCGCTACGCGGTCGATGACGACCAGTTCGACCGCGAGTTCAATGCGGTGTGCCAGTCGATCTGGGGCTACACCATCGACGACGTCAGCGACGATCTGTTTTCTGCCGAGGACCATCTGTTCCTCGACACGCTGGACGAAGCGCAAGCGCGCATCTTCGCCGCCGAGCAGGGTTATGACCTCGTCGACGATCAGGGCATGCTCACCGACTGGTGGGGGTTTTGCTGGATGATCCTGGCCGAGAAGCGCGGCCTGCTCACGGCAGACAACCGCGCCGCCGCGCGCGCGGCGATCGAGGAGAAATATCTGGCGGCGCCGAACGTGATCGGCGTGATCATCGGACGTTGACGGTCTCAACCCTCATCCTGAGGAGCTTGCGCAGCAAGCGTCTCGAAGGATGAAGGCCGAGCCGTAGCAGCCGGGCCTTCATGGTTCGAGACGCGCGTTCCGCGCTCCTCACCATGAGGATTTCAGTCCAGCCCCGCCCGCTTCGCTGGCTTTTGCGTTTTCGGCACCGTCACGTCGGGCAGCGTCTCGCGCACGATCTCCGTGGCGGGGCCATCCGCCGCCACCGTGTCGGCGCGCACCGGCGCCACCTTCATCTCGCCGAGCCGTGCGCGGACCTGCGCGGTGAGACCGGGATAGGAGGCGACCGGCGTGAAGTCCGCGGCCTGGTCGTTGCCGACGCGAATGCCGGTATAGGCGACGAGGCCGTCGCTGGTGGCGATCACGTCGCCGGGTTTTAGCGACGAATCCAGCGCCAGATCGACCGGAGCAAGTCCGACCGGCTCGCGGCCGTTGCAGGTGCAGTCGGCGCGCAGCGCCTTGCGATAGGCGAACGCGTTCTCGCTATCGGCGTAGCGCTCGCCGGTCTGCGACGCCGCGCCGTCGATCGAGGAGCCGAAATAGATCTTTGTCGCGCTCGCAGGACAGAAGGCCTGACACATCTGCGCGGGCGAGGTGAGACCGCGCATCAGCGGAAAATATTTGCCGTCGCAGCTGCGCACGCAGAACGCCGGTCCCGAGCCGCCGGCTGCGGCCGAACGTGTCGGCGGCACGTATTGCGGGCTCGCGGCATTCTGCTGGCCGGTGAAGGGATCGGCGTAAGAGCTCGCCTGCTGCGGCACCTCACGCTGGGGCCGTTGCTGCTGCTGCATTCCGCCGAAGAAGAAGTCGAACAGGCCTTCGGCCGAAACCGGCGCCGGAGCCGCGAGCAGCGGTGCTGCCAGTGTCGCGGCGACGAGCATCGCGCGACGCCGCCGGCGCGCATGGGACATGACTGTACGCAAACGCTTACTCCACGCGACGCTACCCAACCGGCCGGGACCATCAGGCCCAGCACATGATTCACCATAGAGCGGGATGGTAAATGAGCGGTTGAGGGGGATCTGAACCTCGCCCCGCTTGCGGGGAGAGGCATAGGCCGCCTCCGGCGGCCGTTCCAAAGACGCCGAAGCAGAGCTTCAGCTATGTCGCTCTTGCGATCCGGGTGAGGGGGTACAGGTCTCACGGCTATCTCATCCGTGGAGAGAGGCCCCTCACCCCAACCCTCTCAGCGCGAGCGAAGCTCGTCGCGGCCCCGTAAGAACGGGGCGAGGGGGAAGAAAGACGTCAAGCCTTCAAGAACTCCGACGCCTTGTACAGCGAGCGGAAGGGCAGGCCGGCCGCGCCAAAGGTGTCGTCGGCGCCTTCCTCGCGATCGACCATGGTCAGCACCAGCACCACTTCCGCGCCGGTCTCGCGCACCGCTTCCACTGCCTTCATCGCCGAGCCGCCGGTGGTGGTGACATCCTCGACGATCACGACGCGCTTGCCCTCCAGCGTCTCGCCCCTGGGCAGCCCCTCGATCGCGAGCTTGGCGCCGTGCTCCTTCGGCTTCTTGCGCACGAAGAACGCCGCGATCGGATGGCCCTTGATCCAGGAAATCTGCGCCAGCGCGCCGGCCAGCGGCACCGCGCCCATCTCGAGCCCGCCGATGAAATCGAGATTGTCGTCCTTCAGCGCCTCATAGGTCAGCTCGGCCAGCAGGGTCGCGCCCTCCGGGTCCAACATGGTCGGCTTGAGGTTGAAGTAGAAATCGCTCTTGCGGCCCGACGCGAGCGTCACCTCGCCGCGGCCGAAGGAGCGCCGGCGGATGATCTCGAACAGGCGGGCGCGGGAGGCTGATTTAGACACGGCGGGCCCTCGGGAGCATTTTTGGAAGTGGCGGAATTTATCCGCGACGGCCCCGACATTCCAGAGGGGGCTTCCCCCGTCAACAGGGATCGGCCATCCCGGCCCGCCGGTTGTGGGGGTGCAACCTTCTGGAGTAGGTGGATGCCGGGTATCTTGGGCAAGAAAACCGGCAAGAAGGCTGGGCAAGGACACGCGAAAATGACCATCGAGCTGCACACCTGGAATACGCCGAACGGCCGCAAGATCTCGGTCGCGCTGGAGGAGATGGGGCTGCCCTACAGGGTGATCCCGGTGAATATCAGCAAGGGCGAACAGATGGCGCCGGAGTTCCTGAAGCTCTCGCCCAACAACAAGATCCCCGCGATCCTCGATCCCGATGGCCCGGACGGCAAGCCCGTCAGCATCTTCGAGTCGGGTGCGATCCTGCTGTATCTCGGCGAGAAGACCGGCAAATTCCTGCCGAAATCGCTTTTGGGCCGCATCCCCGTCTATGAATGGCTGATGTGGCAGATGGGCGGTTTCGGGCCGATGCCGGGCCAGGTGCACCATTTCATCGCGATCGAGAACGAGCAGGACCGCGCCTACGGCCTCAAGCGCTACATGGCGGAGACGCGACGGCTCTACGGCGTCCTCGACCGCCGGCTAGAGGCCCGCGATTTTGTCGCCGGCGAGCTCTCGGTCGCCGATTTTGCCATCCTGGGCTGGGCCTGGCGTCACCCTCGCCACAAGGTTGACCTGGCCGACTTCCCCAACGTCAAGCGCTGGTACGAGGCCCTGATGGCACGCCCGGCGGTGAAGCGGGGCATGGAGGCGAAGCTGGATTGAACTGACGGTGTCATCGCCCGCGAAGGCGGGCGATCCAGTATTCCAGAGGGGGTGGTGATTTACCGAGAGGCCGCGGCGTACTGGATGCCCGCCTTCGCGGGGCATGACAGCGTTGCGCCTCACACCTTCCGCGCCTCGACCGCCATCCGCACCGCAAGCCCGGCCAGCACCGTGCCCATCAGCCAGCGCTGCACCAGCATCCAGCTTGGCCGGCTTGCGAGAAACAGCGCGATCGATCCGGCCGCGAGCGCGATCATCGCATTCACGCTGACACTGATCGCGATCTGGATCGCGCCGAGCACCACCGACTGCGCCAGCACGCTGCCGGCGGTGGGATTGATGAACTGCGGCAGCAGCGCGAGATAAAGCATCGCGATCTTCGGGTTGAGCAGATTGGTGACGAACCCCATTGCGAACAATTTGCGCGGGCTGTCGATCGCAAGCTGCTTCACCTGGAACGGCGAGCGACCGCCCGGCTTCACCGCCTGCCAGGCCAGCCACAACAGATAACCGGCGCCGGCAAAGCGCAGCGCGTCGTAGGCGAAGGGAACGGCGAGCAGCAGCGCCGTGATGCCGAACGCCGCGCACAGCATGTAGAACACGAAGCCGAGCGCCACGCCGCCGAGCGAAACGATGCCCGCTGCCGGCCCTTGCGTGATCGAACGCGAGATCAGGTAGATCATGTTCGGCCCCGGCGTGAGCACGAGGCCGAGGCAGACGAGGGCGAAGCCGAGCAGGGCGGAGGTGTGGGGCATGGCTGAACCGGTGCGGGAGACGGCACGGTTCTAATATGGGTGGCGCGGTCGGGCCATCGCGCAATTGCACGGAGGACAATTCAACCCGACCGGCCGGTGGTGAACGCGAACCAGACCGCTATCGCGACCAGTGCCAGGGCGAACAAGCGCCGCACCACGTTGCGGTTGTTCGCGACGTCGATGGTCGATTGCAGCGAGCCCGCCAGCGCGACGATCGCCGCATGGATCAGCGTGGCGATTGTCACGTAGATGACGCTGAGCATCAGCGTCTGCCGGACCACGGAGCCGGCATCGGCGCGCACGAACTCCGGCAACACCGCCACGTAGAACATCGCGGCTTTCGGGTTGAGCAGGTTGGTGATCAGGCCGCGCCGGAACGCCGGCCACGGCCGCGCGTCGGCACCGACCGTCCTGCCCGGCGAAGCGTCCTCCTTGCCCGACCACGCGTCCCAGGCAAGCCACAGCAGATAGGCGACGCCACCCCATCGCAGCAGGCCATAAAGCCACGGCGAATGGTCGATCGCCGCGGCGAGGCCGAAGGCCGCGATCACGCCATAAGTCATCAGCCCGAGCGCGATGCCGGCCACCGCGGCAAAGCCCGTGCGCATGCCGCGCGAGAGCGACAGCGCGGCGAGATAGGTCATGTTGGGACCGGGCGTGATCTCGATGACGAGCGCCGTCAGCGCGAAGGCGAGCAGCGGGCTGAGATCACTCACGCAGTTCGCCTCTGGACTCGATCACGGTGACGGATCAGTGCGCCTCGTCCCAATTGTTCGCCGCGCGTGCATCGACATGCAAAGGCACCGAGAGCAGCACGGCCGGGAACGGCGCGTCCTGCATCACGTGCTGCACGACGGGGAGCGTGGCCTCGACCTCCGCGTCGGGCACCTCGAAGATCAATTCGTCATGCACCTGGAGCAGCATCTGCGCCGACAGCTTCTTCTCGGCCAGCGCGTCCTCCATCCGCGTCATGGCGCGGCGGATGATGTCGGCGGCGGTGCCCTGGAGCCGGGCGTTGATCGCGGCGCGCTCGTTGAAGGCGCGCACCGAGGCGTTCGAGGCCTTGATGTCGGGATAGTACATCTTCCGTCCGAACAGCGTGGTGACGTAGCCGTGGCTGCGGCAAAAGTCGCGCGTCTCGTCCATGTAGGCGCGGATGCCGGGGAAGCGCTCGAAGTACTTCTTGATGTAGGCGGAGGCTTCCTCGCGCGCGATGCCGAGCTGGTTGGCGAGGCCGAACGCCGAAATGCCGTAGATGATGCCGAAATTGATCGCCTTGGCGCGGCGCCGGATTTCGCTCGGCATGCCCTGGATCGGCACGCCGAACATTTCCGATGCCGTCATGGCGTGAATGTCGAGACCGTCGCGGAACGCCTGCTGCAGCACGGGAATGTCGGCGATCTCGGCGAGCAGCCGCAGCTCGATCTGCGAATAGTCGGCGGAGACCAGCTTGTGCCCTGGCGTTGCGATGAAGGCGCGGCGGATTTTTCTGCCGTCCTCAGTACGTACCGGAATGTTCTGCAAGTTCGGCTCGTTCGACGACAGCCGCCCCGTCGTGGTCGCGGCCAGCGCGTAGGTCGTGTGGACGCGGTGGGTCTGGGGATTGACGTAGGTCGGCAGCGCGTCGGTGTAGGTCGATTTCAGCTTCGAGACCTGGCGCCACTCCAGAATCTTCTTCGGGAGGTCGTGGCCCTGCTCGGCGAGCTCGTCGAGCACCTGCGCGGTGGTGGACCATGCGCCGGTCTTGGTCTTGGTGCCGCCGGACAGTCCCATCTTGCCGAACAGGATGTCGCCGATCTGCTTCGGGCTGCCGACATTGACGGGCTCGCCCGCGATCTGCTGGATCTCGGCCTCGACGCGCGCCGCGGTCTGGGCGAAGTCGCCGGAGAGACGCGACAGCACCTGGCGGTCGATCGAGATGCCGCGCCGCTCCATGCGTGCGAGCACTGCGACCAGCGGGCGTTCCAGCGTCTCGTAGACCGTGGTCATGTGCTCGGCGACGAGGCGCGGCTTCAGCACGCGCCAGACGCGCAAGGTGACGTCGGCGCCTTCCGCCGACAGCACCGCGGCCTTGTCGATCGGCACCTGGTCGAACGTGATCTTGCCCTTGCCGCTGCCGAGCAGCTCGTTCTCCTTCAGCATGGCGTGACCGAACCAGCGCTCGGACAGCTGCTCCAGCGCATGCGAGCCGCGACCGGCATCGAGCACGTACGAGATCAGCTGCGCATCGTCGGTGTTGCGCAGTGTGATGCCGTGCTGCGCCAGCATCACCGCGGTGAATTTGACGTCGAAGCCGATCTTGAGAATGCCTGACGATTCCAGCACCGGCCGCAACGCCTCGACCGCCTCGGCATGCTTGACCTGATCGGGCGCGAGGCCCGCGTCGAACAGGCCGGCGCCGCCGCCGGACTGCTTGTGCGCCAGCGGCACGTAGCAGGCTTCGTTCGGCGCCAGTGCGAGCGCGATACCGCAGAGATCGGCCTGCATCGGGTCGATCGAGTTTGCCCGGATCTCGACCGCGACATGGCCGGCATCATGGATGCGCGCGATGAAGGCGTTCAATTCCGCGAGGCTCTTGATCGCCTGGTACTTGCTGCGGTCAACCGGAAGCTTGCGCAAAGCCTCTTCGCGCGCCGCGGCGAGAGAGATCGGCGCGCCCTTCGGGCTCGCGGCCTTGTCCTCCTTGGTCGCCGATGCGTTGCGCTGGCCCGCCGGAACTTGCGGCGCGCCGGTTCCCGGGGCCGGCACGACGTCCGAAGGCGGCAGCGGCGAGAAGACGCTGGCGCCGCTGGAATAGCCTGGATCGGCATCGACGTTGGCCGGATCGATCTGCGAGAACTCGGCGACGCGGCGCGTCAGCGTGGAAAATTCCATCGCCTTCAGGAACGCGATCAGCTTGCGCGCATCGGGCTCGTGGACGGCGAGATCGTCCAGCGGGACTTCGAGGTCGACCTTGTCGTCGAGCAATACGAGCTGCCGCGAGATGCGCGCCTTCTCGGCGTGCTCGATCAGCGCCTCGCGCCGCTTCGGCTGCTTGATTTCGGTGGCGCGGAACAGCAGCTGCTCGAGATCGCCATATTCGACGATCAACTGCGCCGCGGTCTTGATGCCGATGCCGGGCACGCCCGGAACGTTGTCGGTGGAATCGCCGGCCAGTGCCTGCACTTCCACCACCTTCTCCGGCGGCACGCCAAACTTCTCGATCACCTCGGGGATGCCGATGCGGCGGTCCTTCATGGTGTCGTACATGGTGACGCAATCGGTGACGAGCTGCATCAGGTCCTTGTCGGAGGACACGATCGTCGCGCTCGCGCCGCGCTCGCAGGCCTGCCGCACATAGGTCGCAATCAGATCGTCGGCCTCGAAGCCGACCTGTTCCAGGCAAGGCAGGTCGAAGGCGCGTACCGCTTCGCGGATCAGCGAAAATTGCGGGATCAGATCGTCCGGCGCCGGCGCCCGGTGCGCCTTGTACTCAGGATAGATCTTGTTGCGGAAGGTGATTTCCGACTTGTCGAAGATGATCGCCAGATGCGTCGGCCGGTTGTCCTCGGGCATCTCGCGCAACAGCTTCCACAGCATGTTGCAGAAGCCGAGCACGGCATTGACCTGCAAGCCGTCGGACTTGCGGTTCATCGGCGGCAGCGCGTGATAGGCGCGGAAGATGTAGCCGGAACCGTCGACCAGGAAAACATGGTCGCCCTTGCCGGCGGCCTTGGCGGCGACGGGCTTGGCAGCAGCTGTCGCTGCAGTGGGCTTGGTTTCGACGGCCTTGGGCGCGGCAGCCTTGGTGTCAGCTTGGGCGGTGGTCTTTGGGGAGCTCTTGGGCATGGCCGCAATGTATGAATTTTTGCGGGATTTGACAGCCTCGGGAGGTGGATTTTTGGCTTGCGGATGCCGCTATCCCCACTGTCATTTCCCGCATCCCCCGCTGTCATTCCCCGCGAAGGCGGGGAATCGAGTACGCTGCGGCTTATCCGTATACGACTGCTGCCTCTGGAATACTGGATCCCCGCCTTCGCGGGGATGACAACAGAGCATCACTCCGCCGCCTGCAATCGCGCCTCTGTCTTCTTCGGCGCGATGCAGAACGCATCGGGCCGCTCGAACAGGAAATTGCCGCCAAGCCGCAGAGCGATCTGCCAGATTGCGAGCGAGCCGATCACGCCGGCGATGGTCACGATCAGCGACACCGCACCGATGTCGGGAATGATGCCCGTGCGCAATAGCAGCGTCCGTGTCGCCGCCATCGGCAGGAAGAAGGCGAGATAGATCACGATCGAATGCTCGCCGCAGAAGCGGAAGACATTCAGCCATTGCACGCGTGCAAGCAGCGTGCCCATCGTGATGATGGCGCAGGCCCCGGCGAAGCCGAGCACGAGCGATACGAATCTCCACTCACTGGCGCCGAGCGCAACCAGACCGGCATTGACCAGCGCCCATGTCGCGAGCGCTGCCAGCGCCCATGCGGGATGATTGCGCGCGCGGTCCGACAGCGCGAACACGAAGGGCGCGAACAGATAGCCCGAATAGAAATAGACGAAACGCGCGCAGAACTCGTCGATCGCGGTCCAGCCGGTTGCGACACGTGCCGTCTCCAGTGCGGCCGCGATGAGCCAGATCGCGGGCGACGGGACTCGCCGTGTCAGTTTTGTGACGACGAAGAAGATCGGCAGGAGGTAGATGAACCATAGCGTGCCGAACGGCTCGACGAAGGATTCCAGATACAGCAAGCCGGCGTCGCGCCAGCTCGTTTCCGCCGCGAATGCGGGGGCCTTGAAGCCGAACTGGATTGTCACCCAGACGACATAGAAATAGGCGAAATGCACCACCTTGCGGTCGAGATAGGTTCGCCAGTCCCGGTCGATCACCAGTGGCAGGAACAGGCCCGAAATCAGGAAGAAATCCGGCATCCGGAACGGCTTTGCGAAGGCGACCAAAACATGCATGAAACCGGTCTCACCGGCAGCAAGCTCGACCCCGAGCACCGAATGCATCATCACGACCATGACGATGCAGATGCCTTTGGCGTAATCGACCCAATCGACACGCGCAGCAGCCGGGGCCTTGAGTCCCCCGCTCGCGGCGATTGTGCCTGATGGTGCCATGGTGTCTCTTTTTGAGGCGTGTTCCGCCAGGATCTGCGTGAACGCGGGGCAGTTTGCCGCCTTGCGGCTTACGATTTCTTTACCGGTACAAGCGCTGTGCCGTTTTTTGTACGCGGGCTGTTCCCTCACCCCGGGAAAATGCTAAACCGCCTTGGAATAGGGGTTTTGTTAACCAAGCCAAACAGGGTTTTTCATGCGCATTGCTATGATCGGCACGGGCTATGTGGGACTGGTGTCCGGGGCCTGCTTTGCGGATTTCGGTCACGACGTCATCTGCGTCGACAAGGACGAGAAGAAGATCGCGGCCCTTCATCGCGGCGAGATCCCGATCTACGAGCCCGGGCTTGACGAACTGGTCGCGACGAATGTGAAGGCCAAGCGGCTGGAGTTCACCACCGATTTGTCCAAGCCGGTCGCGGATGCCGATGCTGTCTTCATCGCGGTCGGCACGCCGTCGCGCCGCGGTGACGGCCACGCCGATCTGTCCTACGTTTATGCCGCCGCGAAAGAGATCGCGCAGTCGCTGTCCGGCTTCACCGTCGTCGTGACCAAGTCGACCGTACCGGTCGGCACCGGCGACGAGGTCGAGCGCATCATCCGCGAGACCAATCCCAAGGCCGACGTGGTCGTCGCCTCGAATCCCGAATTCCTGCGCGAGGGCGCGGCGATCCGCGACTTCAAATTCCCCGACCGCATCGTCGTCGGCACCTCCGACGAGCGCGGCCGCAAGGTGATGAGCGACATCTACCGTCCGCTGTCGCTGAATCAGGCGCCGCTGATGTTCACGGAACGCCGCACCGCCGAGATGATCAAATACGCCGCCAACGCGTTCCTCGCGACCAAGATCACCTTCATCAACGAGATCGCCGACCTCTCCGAAAAGGCCGGCGCCAACGTGCAGGAGGTCGCGCGCGGCATTGGCCTGGACAACCGCATCGGCACCAAGTTCCTGCATGCCGGTCCGGGCTTCGGCGGCTCGTGCTTTCCGAAGGACACCAAGGCGCTGATCAAGATCGCGCAGGACTACGACGTGAGCCTTCGCATCGTCGAGTCCGTGCTGGCGGTCAACGAGAACCGCAAGCGCGCGATGGCGCGAAAAGTGAGCCAGGCGCTCGGCGGCTCGCTGCGCGGCAAGACCATCGCCGTGCTCGGCCTCACCTTCAAGCCCGACACCGACGACATGCGCGATGCGCCGTCGATCCCGCTGGTGACCGGCCTGATCGACATGGGCGCGAAGGTGAAGGCCTTCGATCCCGTCGGCATGGAGCAGGCGAAGAGCGAGCTGCCCAGCATCACCTATTGCGAGGACGCCTATTCCTGCGCGGAAGGCGCCGATGCGATCGTGATCGTCACCGAATGGGTGCAGTTCCGGGCGCTCGACCTCGACCGGCTGAAGGCGACCATGGCCCAGCCCGTCATCGTCGATCTGCGCAACATCTACCGCCCCGAGGAGATGGCTGCAGCCGGTTTCGTCTATGAGAGCATTGGACGACCGCCGGTGCAGGGCTGATAGCCACATATGATTGTCATACCCCGCGAAGGCGGGGTATCCAGCAATCCGCGATCTTCGTAATAGCCGGGATCCGAGTTTACTGGATCACCCGCACCAGTGCGCAAGTGCGCACAAGGCGGGTGATGACGGAAGCGAGATATTTGCCCCGCAGTTTCGACACGCCCCTCCCGATCGATGCCGTGCTCGACGACCTCTCGCGCACGCTGGAGGCGCATAATGCCGCCGTGCTGGTGGCGCCCCCGGGCGCCGGCAAGACAACGCGCGTGCCCCTGGCGCTGCTCGATGCCCCCTGGGCCAAAGGCAAGAAGATCATCGTGCTGGAGCCGCGGCGCATCGCGGCGCGCGCCAGCGCCGACCGCATGGCCAAATCGCTCGGCGAGCGCGCTGGGGAGACTGTCGGCTATCGCGTCCGCTTCGGCTCGAAGATCTCGCGCGCGACCCGCATCGAGGTGGTGACGGAGGGCATCTTTACCCGCCAGATCCTCGACGATCCCGAGCTGTCGGGCATCGCCGCCGTCCTGTTCGACGAATTCCACGAGCGTTCGCTCGATGCCGACATGGGCCTCGCGCTGGCGCGCGATGCGCAAACCGGCCTGCGCGAGGATTTGCGCATCCTCGTGATGTCGGCAACGCTCGATGGCGCCCGCGTCGCAAAATTGCTCGGCGAAGCGCCCGTCGTCGAAAGCGAGGGCCGCGCCTTTCCGGTCGAGACGCGCTATCTCGGTCGCAAGGCGGACGCGCCGGTGGAGCGGCAGATGGCGGATGCGATCGCCTCGGCGCTGCGGGCCGATGCCGGCTCGGTGCTGGCGTTCCTGCCGGGCGCCGCCGAAATCCGCCGCACCCAGAACCTCCTCGCCGAGCGCGTGCAGGACGCTTCGATCGAAATCGTGCCGCTGTTCGGCGCACTCGACGCCGCCGTGCAGGATCGGGCTATCTCGCCGGCGCCCAAGGGCACGCGCAAGGTGGTGCTGGCGACCTCGATCGCGGAGACCTCGCTCACCATCGAGGGCGTGCGCATCGTGGTCGATTCCGGCCTTGCCCGCGTGCCGCGCTACGAGCCCGACATCGGCCTGACCCGACTCGAGACCGTGCGCGTCTCGCGCGCGGCGGCTGACCAGCGCCGCGGCCGCGCCGGCCGCACCGAGCCCGGTGTCTGCTACCGGCTCTGGGATGAACCTCAGACAGCCTCGCTCGCGGCCTACACCCAGCCCGAGATCCTCAGCGCCGATCTGTCCTCGCTGGTGCTCGATCTCGCGCAATGGGGCGTCGCCGACCCTGCCGCGCTGTCGTTTCTCGACCCGCCGCCGCAGCCGGCCTGGAAGGAAGCAAAAAGCCTGCTCTGCGAGCTCAACGCGCTCGATGCCGATGGCCGCATCACCGCGGAGGGCAAGAGCCTGCGGGCGCTGGCGCTGCCGCCGCGGCTCGCCCGCATGATCGTGGATTCGCATCGTGCCGGCGAGGGCGAGGCCGGCGCCGAGATCGCCGCCATCATCACCGAACGCGGGCTCGGCGGCGACAGCGTCGATCTCGAGCACCGGCGCGACCAGTTCCGCCGCGACCGTTCCCCGCGTGCTGCAAGCGCGCGCGACCTCGCGCGGCGCTGGGCCTCGCAGGTGGCGGCGTCGGAGAAGGCGGCGACCGGCGAAGACGGCCTCTCGACCGGCCTGATGCTCGCCTACGCCTTCCCGGATCGCGTTGCGCGCAACCGCGGCAATGGCAGCTTCGTGCTCGCCAACGGCCGGGGTGCTGCCGTGGATCAAACCTCCTCGCTCGCCCGTGCACCCTATATCGCGATCGGCGAGATGACCGGCACGGCGGCGAGCGGGCGCATTCTGCTCGCCGCGCAAATCTCGCAGGACGAGATCGAACGGCATTTCGCCGAGCACATCGAATCCGCCGAGGAGATATCGTTCGATCGCGGCGCGATGGCGTTGCGGGCGCGGCGCAAGCGCGCGCTGCACGCGATCACGCTCTCCGAGGCGACGCTTGCCGTCTCGCCCTCGGAGGACACTGCGCGCATCTTCGCGGACGGGCTGATCGCCGCCGGCCTCGACCGGCTGCCCTGGTCGAAGGCAGCCAAACAATGGCGCGATCGCGTGATGTTTTTGCGCAAGGCCGAGGGCGACAGCTGGCCTGATCTCTCGGACGACGGATTGATCGCGCGGCGCGACGATTGGCTGGTGCCGGCGCTCTACGACAAGATCGCGCTGAAGGATATGTCCGCCGGCGAACTCTCCGACGCGCTGATGACATTGTTGCCGTGGGAGATGCGCGCGCGGCTCGACCGCGAGGCGCCGACGCATTTCGAGGCGCCGACCGGCAGCGTGCTCGCGATCGACTATGAAGCCGAGCAGGGGCCGACCATCGCGGTGCGGCTCCAGGAATTGTTCGGCCTCAACACTCATCCGTCGATCGCCGCCGGCAAGGTGCCGCTGGTGCTGGAGCTGCTGTCGCCGGCGCAGCGCCCAGTGCAGGTGACACGCGATCTCCCCGGTTTCTGGCGCGGCAGCTACAGCGCCGTGCGCTCCGATTTGCGCGGCCGCTACCCGCGCCATCCCTGGCCGGAAGATCCGGCGAATGCGCTGCCGACCCGGCGGGTCAAGCCGCGCGGCACGTGAGGCGCAAGAAGACCCTCATGGTGAGGAGCGCGGAACGCGCGTCTCGAACCATGTAGGCCCGCCTTTCACCCGCGGCCATCCTTCGAGACGCCCGCTTCGCGGGCTCCTCAGGATGAGGATATGCCGTATCTGCGACACCGGCGCATTAACCGTCCGCTCATCCTTTTCGTCAAAATAGCACAGCTCTGGCCGCAGCGTCGCTCGCGGACAGGCCTGCCGCGTGGTGAAATCGAGCCTTCCGGCTCGGAACTGGTGTGATGCGTAACATAATGATTTTCGCGGCGATCATGATCGGCCTCGGCACCTTCATGGCGCAGATGGCGGACAGGATGAGCTCCGCCTCGGCGACGTCGGTGCCGCGCACGGTAGCAGTCGCGTCCATCGCGCCGGCCGGCGGCCGCAGCCTCAACATCCCTCGCGACGGCCGCGGCCACTTCCAGACTGAAGGCCGGATCGAAGGCCAGCGCATCGGCTTCATGGTCGACACCGGCGCCTCCGTGGTTGCGCTGAACGAGACCTCGGCCGCCCGTTTCGGCCTGCGTCCCTCGCGCGGCGATTACAACGCCACCGTCTCCACCGCCAACGGCACCATCAAGGCCGCGCGCACCCGCATCGCCATGCTCGATGTCGGCGGCCTCGTTGTGCGTGACGTCGATGCCATGGTGCTGCCCGACGAGGCGCTGTCCGAGAACCTCCTCGGCCTCTCCTTCCTCTCCCGCCTCAAACGTTTTGAGTACGCCAACGGTCAGATGGTGCTGGAGCAGTAAGGGTCTCCCAAAGGCTCCAGCGACCGCATATTTCAAGAAAATCTCTATTCCGACCGCTCTCGCGGTTAGATTTTCCCGTTACCAAACTGCCGCAATTATCATCCATAAGCTGCCATTCCCGCCTTCCGCTGCAGCCCGGCATTCGCTAAGGCTGCATCAAATCTGGCTCTTTTTCACGAGACCGTCTCCATGTTCCCCAAGCCGAAATCCGTGTTGCTGCCCAACACCTATGCCTTCGAATCCGAGCCGATGGTGAAGGCCACGGGCTTTCGCGAATACGACGCGCGCTGGCTGTTCCAGAAGGAAATCAACCTGATGGGAATCCAGGCGCTCGGCATGGGGTTGGGCGCGCTGATCGCGGAGCTCGGCGTCAGCCAGGAGATCGTCACCGGTCATGATTTCCGCGGCTATTCGGCCTCGATCAAATATGCGCTGATCTCCGGCCTGATGGCGGCAGGCTGCAAGGTGCACGACATCGGGCTCGCGGTGACGCCGATGGCCTATTTCGCCCAGTTCGACCTCGACGTGCCCTGCTGCGCCATGGTCACGGCCTCGCACAACGACAATGGCTGGACCGGCGTGAAGATGGGGGCCAACCGCCCGCTGACCTTCGGCCCGGACGAGATGACGCGACTGAAGGAGATCGTGCTGGGCGCCGAGTTCAAGAACAAGGCCGGCGGCTCCTATCAATTCCACGAGAATTATCCGGCGCGCTACATCGCCGATCTCACCAGCCGTCCGAAGCTCAAGCGCAAGCTCAAGGTCGTCGCGGCCTGCGGCAATGGCACCGCCGGCGCGTTCGCGCCGCAGGTGCTGGAGGCGATCGGCTGCGAGGTGATCCCGCTCGACACCGAGCTCGACCACACCTTCCCGAAATACAATCCGAACCCCGAAGACATGGAGATGCTGCATGCGATCCGCGACGCGGTGCTGCAGCACAAGGCCGATGTGGGCCTCGGCTTCGACGGCGACGGCGATCGCTGCGGCGTGGTCGACAACACCGGCGAGGAGATCTTTGCCGACAAGGTCGGCGTGATGCTGGCGCGCGACATGTCCGCGATCCACAAGGACGCGCAGTTCATCGTCGACGTGAAGTCGACCGGCCTGTTCATCACCGATCCGGTGTTGCAGAAGCAGGGTGCAAAAACCACCTATTGGAAGACCGGCCATTCCTACATGAAGCGCCGCACCCATGAGACGGGTGCGCTCGCCGGCTTCGAGAAGTCCGGCCACTTCTTCTTCAACAAGCCGTATGGACGCGGCTATGACGACGGTCTCGTGTCGGCGCTCGCGATCTGCGACATGCTCGATCGTGCCCCCGGCAAGTCGATGGCCGATCTCAAGAACGCGCTGCCGAAGACCTGGTCGTCGCCGACGATGTCGCCGCATTGCGGCGACGAGGTGAAGTACGGCGTCATCGACAAGGTGGTGAAGCACTTCGAGGGCTTGCAGACGAAGGGCGCCAAGATCGGCGGCCAGTCGATCCGCGATCTCGTCACCGTCAACGGCGTTCGCGTCACGGTCGAGGACGGCAGCTGGGGCCTGGTGCGTGCCTCCTCCAACAAGCCCGAACTCGTCGTCGTGGTCGAGAGCCCGGTCTCCGAGCAGCGCATGCACGACATGTTCGAGATGGTGAACAGCGTGCTGCGCACCCATCCCGAAGTCGGCGAGTACAATCAGAAGATTTGAGGTGCGAGGCTAGCCTCACTTGCTGTCATGCCCCGGCTTGACCGGGGCATCCAGTACGCCGCGGCTCATCCGTACCCCATCGTCGTCTCTGGAATACTGGATCGCCCGGTCAAGCCGGCGATGACAGTTTGCGTGTGGTGAGCCTTAACCCGCCACCACAGCCGGGATCGGCAGCGCGGTGACTGACTTGATCTTCTCCATCGCGAAGCGCGAGGTGACGTTCTTCAGCGGCACGGCGCTGATCAGCTTCTTGTAGAACACGTCATAGGCCTGCATGTCGGCGACGACGACGCGCAGCATGTAGTCGACGTCGCCGGCCATGCGATAGAACTCCATCACCTCGGGCATGGCGCTGACGGCTTCGGCGAACTTCTTGAGCCAGGCGTCGGAATGGTCGGAGCTCTCGACCGACACGAACACCGAGATGCCGAGCCCGATCTTGTTCTGGTCGACCAGCGCCACCCGCTTGGTGATCACGCCGTCGGCTTCCAGGCGCTGGATGCGCTTCCAGCAGGGGGTCGAGGACAGGCCGACGCGGTCGCCGATCTCGGCGACGGAGAGGGAGGCATCATCCTGCAGCACCATCAGAATCTTGCGGTCGATGGCGTCGAGGCGGCGGCTGGTCTCGGGGAGCGGGACGGCGAGATCGGTCATTTGAAGAACTTTGTTCCATATCAAGGGTCGTTTTTCCTGATATAGAGAAAATCCTTCTATAGCAAGTCTATAATCTCGGCATCCGTCCGAGCGTCGTCCCGCGCGGCATGTTCAAAAGCTCTTCAACTTCAACGCGTTGCGGAGCGGCCAGGCCGCCGCCGTGACGGGTGCATTTCAGCGCCGCGGCAGCCGCGGCGAATTGCAGCGCCTCCCGCACGCCGCCGCCTTCGGCGAGGCGAAGCGTGAAAGCGCCATGGAAGACGTCGCCGGCGCCGAGCGTATCGACCGCCTGAACCGGGACCGCCGGCGTCTGCTCCAGTTCGCCGCTCTCGTTCAGCCAGATCGTGCCGCGCGGGCCGCGGGTGGCGGCGAGGAAGGCGGGCGTGAGCGCGGCCAGGCGCTTCAACGCATCGCCGTCATCGGAGATGCCGGCGGTCTCCTGCACCTGTTCGCTGGCGAACAGCAGATGCGAGGCGGTCGTGAGCAGGCCGTCCTGCAACGACATCGCGCGGTCGACGCCGACGACGACGGCAATGCCGCGCCGGCGTGCCTCAGTGCAGAGCGAAGTCGCGAACGCGGCGCAGCGGCTTTCGACGAGAACCGCCCGGCAATAGGCGAGCAGCGCGTCCGCGTCCGGCAGCTGCACGGTCGACAACGCAGGATCGCGGTAGATGGTGAGGGTGCGTTCGCCCGAGGGCTCTATCATGATCGCCGACACCGGCGTCGCGAGTCCCGGCATGCGGACGATGTGTGTGGTCTCGATACCTTCAGCTTCCATCCGGTCGAGGATGAAGCGGCTCGAGGTCTCCCCGGCATCGCCCATGGGGCCGGCGAAGGAGACGCGGCCACCAAGCCGCGCGATAGCGATCGCGGCATTGAGCGCATTGCCGCCGCAGATCTCCGCAAGGTGCGTGGCGTTGGCCTTGCTGCCGCGCGCGGGCACTGCCTCGACACGAAAGGTCAGGTCGCGCACGGGAATGCCGATGCAGAGGATGCGCGGCGCGATCACAGAGTGCGCCATCGGCGGTCTCAGCTCTTGTCGTGCACCCAGCGGCCGAGCAAGTGATGGGCGATGGCGAACGGGTGCGGACCGGCGAGCCCGTCGGGATGGGTCCGCGTCAGCATCAGGGCGGCCTCCTCGCGCGTGAACCAGCGCGCATCTTCCAGCTCGGAATGATCGACGACGATGTCCTCGCTCACGGCCCGCGCGCTGCAGCCGATCATGAGCGACGACGGATAGGGCCAGGGCTGGGTCATGTAATACTGCACGTCGGTGCAGCGGATTCCGGATTCTTCGAGGATCTCGCGGCGTACCGCGTCCTCGATGGTTTCGGCGGCCTCGACGAAGCCGGCGAGGCACGAATACATGCCGGGCGGAAACTGCTTCTGGCGGCCGAGCAGGCACCTTTCGCCGGAGGCGACGTGCATGATCACGACGGGATCGGTGCGCGGGAAATGCTCGGCCTTGCAGCTCGGGCACTCCCGCTTCCAGCCGCCTTCCTTCATCGCGCTGCGCGTGCCGCAATTGGCGCAATAACCATGGCGCTGATGCCAGCTCACCATCGACTTCGCCATCGCGATCGCCGACAGCTCCTGCGGCGGCACCGCGCCCTGCGTCGCCATGCCGCGCAGCTCGCTCAGCGCGTAGTCCTCGCGCCCGATCAGCTTCTCGGACGCGGCCTGCGAGAGGCCCATGCCGAACATCGCGGCGCCGTCGCGCAAGCCTAAGAAGATCGTGCCGGGATTGGCGCCGCATTTCAGCGCCTCGTCGATTCCGAGCAGTGCGCGCACCTTGTCGCCTTCGCGCTTCACCAGCAGCGAGTCGCGGTAGACCACATAGGCGCGCGACGACGGCTTCTGCTCCATCGCGAACAGCTTTTCGTCGTCGCGGCGCAGATGCGCGGCGCGGTCGAGAATGTTGGTGACGAAGGCCGGCTGCCCCAGCGGAAACGAGTCGAATGCTGACATTTCTTGTTCTTTCAACCCAACCAGATCTTGCGGCGAAGCGCGCTGATGAAACTCTGCACCTCGGTGGCGTCGTGCGCCAAGGGCTGCATCACGCCCCAGACCGGCCGCGGCCAGGCGGCGTCACTGGTGCGGCGCGCGATGATGTGGACGTGAAGCTGGGGCACGAGGTTGCCCAGTGCCGCGATGTTGAGCTTGTCGCATTGGGTGATCTCCTTCAGCGCGCGCGAGACGCGGGAGATTTCGGTCATCAATTGCGCCTGCTGCACCTCGTCGAGGTCGATGATCTCGACCGTATCCGCGCGCCGCGGCACCAGCAGCAGCCAGGGATAATGCGCGTCCTTGATGACCAATACCTTGGACAGCGGCAAATCGCCGATGTCGATGGTGTCCTCTTTCAGGCGGGAGTGCAGCGACCAGGCGGGTTCGGGCATGAAGATTTCCGGATGGCCCGACGGGAATCGGGCATGGCGGGGCGGAACCCCTGAATATTTGCTCCGACCATACGACAGCGATTCCGATAGGGGAAGGATGGCGCTCCGCAGGGGCCGCATACGCGATCGTCGTCCTGGACAAGCGCAGCGCAGATCCAGGACCCATTACCACAGGATTGGGCTTGGCGAAGATTCCGGGTTTACCGACTTCGTGCCACAAACTTCTCCTTGGGGTAATGGGTCCTGGCTTTCGCCAGGACGACGGTGGGGGCGTGCTTTTACGCCTCCGCCAGCACCCGCGCATTGGCGCGGACCGAGGCTTCGCTCACACGAATCCCGAGACCGGGGCCGTCGGGGACCACGACGTGGCCGCCGCGATTGGCGACGCGCTCTTCCAGCACGTCCTCGGTCAGCACATGATGCGGCATGTAGAATTCGCAGCCGAGCGAGATCCCCGGCGTCGCTGCGATCAGCTGCGTGCCGGCGGCAAGTCCGATGCCACCCTCCCACAGCGTGCCGCCATAGCCAGGCAGGCCGGCGATGTCGGCGATCGCCATGATCGCCTGCGCCTCGAACAGGCCGCCGGCCTTCATCAGCTTGATCGAGACGGCATCGGCCGCCTCGCGGCGCACCACCTCCATCATGTCGCGGCGGTCGAAACAGCTTTCGTCGGCGAGCACGGGCGTCTCCAGCGCCGCGGTGAGCTGCGCCATCACGTCGAGATATTTGCGCGGCACCGGCTGTTCGATGAAGGTCGGCGCAAACTGCTCGACGTCGCGCAGGATCTTGATCGCGCCGAACGGCGCCAGCGCCTGGTTGTAATCGACGCGAAGATCGACCTTGTCGCCGAATTCTTTCCGGATCGCCGCAAGATGATCGAGATCCTCGCGATGCGGCTTCACGCCGGTCTTGACCTTGTAGATGACGTTCCCGTCCGGAACCATCTTCCGCATGCGTTCGAGATCGGCAGTGAAATCCGGATCGGCGATGGAGAACGACAGCGGGATCGTGTCCCGCACGCGGCCGCCGAGCAGGTCAGCGACCGAAAGTCCCGAGGACTTGCCGACGATGTCGAGCAGCGCCATTTCGATCGCGACCTTGGCTTCGGCATGTCCGACCAAGGCACGATCGAGCTCGGCCATCAGCGCGCGGATGCGACGCACCGACTTGCCCATCACGATCGGCCGCAAATAGATGTCGAGCGCGGCGAAGGCCGCTTCCGGCGTTCCCGTGAACACTTCCCACGGTGCCGCCTCGCCCCAGCCTATCACGCCGTCGCTCGACGTCAGTTCGAGCAGCACGCGTTTCACCGTGCCCTTGACGTTGCCGACGCCCTGGAGGCGCGCCATCTTGATCGGGCTCTCGATCAGGAACAGCCTGAGACGTGCGACGGTCGCTTCGGTCATGTCAGGCCTCCATTGACGTGCCAGACCTGGCCGGTGACGTAGGATGCTTTTGGGGAGGCCAGAAAGGCGATGATCTCGGCCACTTCCTCCGGCCGCCCGCGGCGATTCATCGGGATCAGTGCTTCGGTCGCCGCGATCTGCTCGGGTGACAGCCGGCTTTCGCTGGGCTTGTCCTTGATGATCAGGCCCGGCGCGACGGCGTTGACGGTGATGCCCTCCCCGGCGAGCTCGACTGCGGTGAGGCGCACCAGCGCTTCGAGCGCGGAGCGGCTCGCGGCCGTCGCTGCAAAGGGTGCGAACTCCGGCCGGATCGCGTGCGCCACGAACGACGACACTGCCACGATCCGCGCATCTCGTCCCGCACGCAGCAGCGGGAGCGCGGCGTCCACCAACCGCGTGAACGCCAGCGCCGATTCATCCATCGCCTTGCGGAACTGATCCGCCGGCGTACCGATGGCGCTGCCGCGGCGGGCATGGCCGCCGACCAGGATCAATCCGTCGAGCCGGCCGAAGGCGCTTTGCGTAGCGGCGAGGGCGTCGGTGACCGCGGCCTCCTCGGCGAGATCGCCGAGGCATTTTGCGACGATCGCACCTTGCGCTTCGGCTTCCGCGGCCGTGACGTCGAGACCCTCTGCGTTCGAGCGCGTGTGGAGCAGCAGCGCCGTGCCGGGCGTTGCGAGCAGTCTTGCGGTGGCGCGGCCGATGCCGCTGGCGGCGCCGGTGACGAGATAGACGCGGTTGATATCGGACATCACGATGCCGTTGTGGCCGGCGGCAATGCGCCGGTGCGGTGGAAATGGCTAAGGAAGGCGCGGGTCGCAGCTTCTCTTGGATTGTCGATCACCTGCCGCGCCGGGCCTTCCTCGATCACGACGCCGTCGCGCATGAAGATCAGACGGTCGGCGACTTCGCGGGCAAAGGCGATCTCGTGGGTCACGATCACCATGGTCATGCCCTCCGACGCCAGCTGCTGGATCACGGCGAGCACCTCGCCGACAAGCTCGGGATCGAGTGCGGAGGTGGCTTCGTCGAACAGCATCACGTCCGGCTCCATGGCAAGCGCCCGGGCAATCGCGACGCGCTGCTTCTGTCCGCCGGAGAGCGTTGCCGGATATTGGTCGGCCTTCTCTGCAAGGCCCACCTTGACGAGTTGCGCTCGTGCGAGTTTCTCGGCGTCCGCCCTGGCCATGCGCCGCACCGTGACCGGTCCCTCCATCACATTCTGGAGCGTCGTCATGTGCGGGAACAGGTTGAAATGCTGGAACACCATGCCGGTGGTGGCGCGGAATCCTGCCAGCGTCTTCACGTCGGGCAGCTTTGTGCCTTGTCCGAACGAAAAGCTCGTGTCGCCAACGCGGACGCTACCGCCGTCGGGCGTCACCAGGAGGTTGATGCAGCGGAGCAGCGTCGATTTGCCGGAGCCGGACGGGCCGATCAGCGCGACGACGCCGCCCTTGGGGACATCGAGGCTGATGTTCTTCAGGACTTCGTTGCTGCCAAAGCTCTTGCGCAGCGCCCGGATCTCGATCTTGGAAGAGGTGTCGCTCATTCGCCGACCGCCAGTCGCTTCTCGCCGCGCCGGACCATGATGGTCAGGGGAATCAGGATCGCCGCATAGGCAACCGCGACGGCGGTGTAGGTCTCCAGCGGACGGTAGCTGTCATGGGCGGCGACCTGGCTCTGATAGACCAGGTCGGGCACCGCCAGCACCGAGACCAGCGAGGTGTTCTTGAACTGGATGATCGACTGGTTCATCAGCGCCGGGATCATGCGCTTGATCGCCTGCGGCAGCACGATGCGCCGCATGCTCTGGCCTGGGGTCATGCCGAGCGCGGCGCCGGCTTCGGACTGGCCGCGATCGATCGAGATGATGCCGCCGCGGATGATCTCCGAATAGAACGAACCGCCATAGAGCGAGAGCGCCAGCGCCGAGGCCGTGATCGGCGTCATCTCGACGCCGGCCAGGATCGGCAGCGCGTAATAGAACCAGATCAGCTGCACCAGGATCGGCGTGCAGCGGAACGCCTCGATGAAGGTGAGCGCGAGAAGGCGCACCGCGCGAAAGCGCGACAGGGTCCCGAACGCGCCGAACAGGCCGAAGACGAGGCCGAGCACAACGATGACCAACGTGAAGCCAACGGTGACGCCGAGCCCGTTGAGAAAGAGCCAGCGATAGCTCCAGAGGATGCCGAAATCCCACTGATACATATTATCTTGGACCTCAGTCGCGCGCGAATTGAAGACAGTCGAGCCGCATGCTCGGTGCACCTCTCCCGCTTGCGGGAGAGGTCGGCGCGAAGCGACGGGTGAGGGTTCTATCCTCTTGGGGAGTCTCCCTAGAGGAGACACCCTCTCCCCAACCCTCTCCCGCAAGCGGGAGAGGGGGAGCACAGGCGCTCGGGGATCCAGCCCGATCCAAATTCAGCATACCTTACAACGACACGCCCGGCGGGATGTCCGCCTCGGTCACGCCCACCAGCTCCATATTGGTGATGATCGCGTTGCGGATGAAGCCGAGGCCCTTGTTGAAGTCGATCCAGGTGTTGACGTAGTCGCGCCAGGTCTTGTCGGTCTCGCGGCGGAAGCCGGCGTTCGACGTCGTCGCAAAGATCGGCGTCGGCAGCACGAACTGGCCGAGCGAGGGGTTCTTCTTCAATACCGTCAGCGACAGCATGGTGATCAGGCACTGCGCGTCGACGCGGCCGGTCTGCAGCGCGGCGGTGGCGTCATCGGCAGTCTTCAGCCGCGAGATCTGCGCCTTAGGCGTCAGGCGGCTGACGACCTGGTCGTGCGACGAGCCCTGGTCGACCGCGATCTTGACGTCGGGCGAGTTCAGCTCGGCCCAGCTCTTCGGCTTGAAGTCCTTCTTGCAGAGGATACCGAAGGCGTTGTTGAAGACCGGCACCGAGAAGTCGACCACCAGCGCACGCTTCGGAGTCGGGTTGAGGCCGAAGAAGATGTCGATCTTGTTGGACTGCAGGTCGAGCACCGAATTGCCCCAGGTGGTCTCGGTGATCTCGAGCTCGGCCTCCATGTCCTCGGCAAGCGCCTTGGCGATGTCGAAGTAAAATCCCTTCCACTGGCCCGTCGAAAGATCCTTCATGTAATAGGGCGCGCCGCCGCCGACCGCGCCGATGCGCATCTTCTTGGTGCGGCGGATGCGGGCGAAGGTCGATTCATTGGAATCGGCGGTCTGCGCCACGGCCGGGGAGGCCAGCGTCGCCGCAGCCATCGCGCCAAGTCCGACAATCGATGCAACATCACGACGTGTAACCATTGGGATCAATCGCTTTTCTGTTGGAAGGGGTTCCGGCAGCGTTCTTACCAAGGCGCCTCCGGCAGTGAAAGCACAGCCTATCGGCTAGGCAGACCGGGAATTGCCCGGATGCTGGGCAAGCCACCACGAAGCCCAGCCGGTTCAAGCTGATACCCGCTTGCTTTCCGGGCCTTTTGGCCCCAAATAGGGACCGGGAGATTGGCGGTGGACGAGCCACTCGCCAACCGGGTCAGGTCCGGAAGGAAGCAGCCCTAACGAGGTCCGGATCGGGTCGCTCGTCAGTCTCCTACCTGTTTTTCCGAGCGAATTGCGCCGGCGGCTCGGGCCGCCAGCGCGCTCCTTTCCGCAAAGCCGGCCGAAAGACACTTCATTGCGGATCGACCGATGACCGACGCTGGCGCCTCTCCCAATCCTGACAGCGCCGGCCGGGGCAGCACGCCCTACCGGGTGCTGGCGCGGAAATACCGTCCTTCCTCATTCGACGATCTGATCGGCCAGGAGGCCGTGGTCCGCACCGTCTCCAATGCGTTCGAGACCGGCCGCATTCCGCAGGCCTGGATCCTCACCGGCGTCCGCGGGGTCGGCAAGACCACCACTGCGCGCATCCTTGCCCGTGCGCTCAACTACGAGATGCCGGATGGCTCGGTGAAGGGCCCGACGGTCCAGATGCCGACGCTCGGCGTGCATTGTCAGGCGATCATGGAAAGCCGGCACATGGACGTGCTGGAGATGGACGCGGCTTCGCATACCGGCGTCGACGACGTTCGTCAGATCAATGACAGCGTCCGCTACGCGCCGGCCAGCGCCCGCTACAAGGTCTACATCATCGACGAAGTCCACATGCTGTCGACAGCGGCGTTCAACGCCTTCCTGAAGACGCTGGAGGAACCGCCGGAGCACGCCAAATTCGTGTTCGCCACGACGGAGATCCGCAAGGTTCCGGTGACCGTGCTGTCGCGCTGCCAGCGTTTTGACCTGCGCCGCGTCGAGGCCGACGTGCTGATGAAGCATCTCGCCAACATCGCGGCCAAGGAAAACGTCGAGATCGAGCCTGAAGCGCTCGGCATCATCGCGCGCGCCGCGGAAGGCTCGGTGCGCGATTCGCTCTCGCTGCTCGATCAGGCGATCGCGCATGCGGCGGGCACCGTGAAGGCCGATGCCGTCAGGCAGATGCTGGGGCTCGCCGACCGCACCCGTGTCATCGATCTTTTCGATTCTCTGGCGCGTGGCGACATCGCATCCGCGTTCAGGGAGTTCCGCGACCAATACGACGTCGGCGCCGATCCGATCGTCGTGCTCTCGGATCTCGCCGAATTCGTCAATTTCGTCACCCGCGTGAAGATCGTGCCGGCGACCGCCGACAACGTCGCCTATGGCGAGACCGAGCGTGTGCGCGCACGGGATTTCGCCTCGAAGATCTCGATGCGCGTGCTGTCGCGGATGTGGCAGATGCTGCTCAAGGGCATCACCGAGGTGCAGGCCGCGACGCGGCCCGCGGCTGCCGCCGAGATGGTGCTGGTGCGCATCGCCTATGTCGCCGACCTGCCGACGCCGGACGAAGCGATCAAGATGCTGGAGCAGAACGGCGGCGGTTCGCCGGTCGTGAGCGGCGGCGGTGCCACGCGCAGCGCGCCGGCCGGGCCGGTGGCGTCCGCGGCTCCAGTTCGCATTCCGACATCGTCGCCGTCCTCCTTCGGCGGCGGTGGTGCCCGTCCGCAGATGGCAACGCCCGCGCCGGATCCGCAAGCTGCCGCGCCCGTGTTGCGCGTCACGAGCTTCACCCAGCTCGTTGCGCTGGCCGGGCAGAAGCGCGACCTCCTGACCAAGGGCGCGCTCGAAGGCGACATGCGCCTCGTCCGTTTCGAGGAAGGCCGGCTGGAAGTCGCGCTCGAGCCCAACGCCTCCAAGACCATGATTTCCGATCTCGCGCGCAAATTCGAGCTCTGGACCGGACGCCGCTGGACCGTGATCGTCTCCAACGAGCCGGGCCAGCCCACGCTGCGCTCGGTGAACCAGGCGGCCAAGCAGGAACATGCGCGCACCGCCGAGGCCGATCCGCGCGTGCGCGAGGTGCTGTCGCGTTTTCCGGGTGCGAAGGTCGTCGAGGTCCGCAGGCTTGCCCCCGAGGCGCCGGAATCCGATATTAATGCCGACTATGGCAGTGACGATCCGCCCGACGGTTCCGACGGCGACGATCTCTAGAGCCGATTTTCAAGGACAGCACCGATGGTCGATATATTCGGCATGATGAAGCAGGCGCAGCAGCTGCAATCCAAGATGCAGGAGATGCAGGATCAGCTCGCCAACGTGGAGGTCGAGGGCATCTCCGGCGGCGGTCTCGTCGCTGTGCGCATGACCGCGAAGATGGACGTCAAGGGCGTCAAGATCGATCCTTCGCTGATGAAGGCGGAAGAGCGCGAAGTGCTCGAGGATCTGCTCGTCACCGCGTTCGGCGAGGCCCGCCGCAAGGCGGAAGCCGCTATGCAGGAGAAGATGCAGTCGCTCACCGGCGGGCTCGGCCTGCCGCCGGGGCTGTCGGGGCTGTTCGGCCAGTAGGATGGGCGCTGTTGCGGGTCCTGAAATCGAGCGGCTGGTCCAGCTTCTCGCGCGGCTGCCGGGCCTCGGCCCGCGCTCGGCGCGGCGCGCCGCGCTGCATCTGATCAAGAAGCGCGAAGCGCTGATGATGCCGCTGTCCTCGGCCATGCAGGTCGCGCTCGAGAAGGTCCAGGTCTGCAAGACCTGCGGCAACATCGACACGCAAAGTCCCTGTACGGTCTGCACCGATCCGAGGCGCGATCCCTCGATCATCGTCGTCGTCGCCGACGTTGCCGATCTCTGGGCGCTGGAGCGGGCCAATGCCACTCAAGGGCGCTATCACGTGCTGGGCGCGACATTGTCGCCGCTCGACGGCGTCGGTCCGCAGGACCTCACCATCGAAGCGCTGGTGGCGCGCGCGCATGAAGCGCAGGTGCACGAGGTCATCCTGGCGCTGAATGCCACGGTCGACGGCCAGACCACGGCCCATTACATCACCGACCTGCTTCAGGACGCCAACGTAAAAGTAACCCGGCTCGCCCATGGTGTGCCGGTCGGCGGCGAGCTTGATTATCTCGATGAAGGCACGCTATCGGCCGCGATGCGGCAGCGTACCCTGTTCTAGCCATCCAGACTCACGGAACGGACGACATGACGAAACTTTTCGCCACACGATGGGCTTTGGTCGCGACGCTGACGATGCTGGCGACGCCGGCCATCTCCGCGCAGCAGGACGATGGGGCTCCGCCGCCGTCGAAGCCCGGCAAGCCGATCAATGCCGGCGAGGTGCTGTCGGGCGAGCTGAACACGATGAAAGTGCGCGACGTCAAGAACGTCGGCAAGCGGGTTGCGACCTACCAGATCACCTCCGAGCCGCGCCGCCTGCCGCCGCCGAGCGGGCTGTGCAATCTCGAGACCGGACCCGAAACCTTCCAGCTCGTTCCCAGCGGCGACGCCCAGGCCGCGCAGCTGAAGACGTTCGCCGGCAAGGAGATCTCGGTCAAGGTCGACGAGATCGCCTGCGCCAGCGATCCCGGCCAGATGAGCGAGGCCGTGATCACGAAGTGGAGTTTGATCAAGAAGCAGTAGCGGGGTGGGCGCGCTACCCTCTCCGTTCGTCATTGCGAGGAGCTCTTGCGACGAAGCAATCCAGATCGTGTCCGCGGCGGCAGTCTGGATTGCTTCGCTTCGCTCGCAATGACGAGGAGAGAGGGCAGTGTCAAACCCTCACCGGCCCCAGTGCATCAAAATGCCCGCGCTTCTGCAGCCAGGCCAGCAGCACCAGGCTCGGGATCGCCACCAGCATGCAGATCACGAAGAACAGCGGCCAGCCGGTGGTATCAGCCACGAAGCCGGCGCCTGACGAGAGATAGGTCCGCCCCACCGCGGCAAGCGCGGTGAGCAGCGCATATTGCGTCGCCGTGTGCAGCGGGTTCTGGCAGAGCGCCGAGAGATAGGCGACGAAGATCACCGTGCCGATGGCGCTGGTGAAGTTCTCACAAGTGATGGCGAAGGCGAGCGCCCATTGGCTGGTGCCGACGAAGGCAAGCCAGGAGAAGGAGAGGTTCGCCAGCGCCTGCACCACGCCGCCAATCCAGAGGCTGCTCGCAAGCGAATAGCGCCGCGCCACGAAGCCGCCGGCAAAGCCGCCGATCAGCGTCGCCGCGAGGCCGACGCCCTTCACGATCGCCGCATAGTCGTTGCGGGAGAAGCCGAGGTCGATCACGAACGGCGCGGTCATCGTGCCGGAGAAGGCGTCGGTGAACTTGAACAGCACGACAAAGGCGAGTGCGGCAAGCGCGTCCTTGCGCGTCAGGAATTCCGAGAAGGCGCCGATCGCGGCGTGCAGCACGCGTGCGAACGCGGTCTGCGTCTGCGTCGCGGCTTCCGCCCGCACCGACTGCTCGGGCTCGGTCGCGACCAGCGCCGTGATCGTCCCGATCAGCACCATCGCCGCCATCACCACATAGCCCCACATCCAGGCGGACGTGCGGGTGATGCCGGTGCTCTCGAAGCCCGACACAATGAACAGCGCGCCGGCGGTCGAGACCAGCATGCCGATGCGATAGGCCGCGACATAGGACGCCATGCCGGCGGCCTGCTCGCTTTCCGGCAGGCTCTCGACGCGGAAGGCATCGACCACGATGTCCTGCGTCGACGAGACCGTCGCCACCAGCAATGCGCCGAGCGCGACATAGAACGGCGAGCGCGCGGGATCGGTCAGCGCCAGCAGCAGGATCGCGACGATCAGCAGCAATTGCGAGAACAGCAGCCAGCCGCGGCGCCGCCCGAACGCGCGCGTGAACAGCGGCACATGCATCGCATCGACCAGCGGCGCCCACAGGAATTTCAGCGTGTAGGGCGTGCCGACCAGCGCAAACAGCCCGATGGTCTTGAGATCGACGCCGGATTCCCGCATCCACACCAGCAGCGTCGAGCCCGACAACGCCAGCGGCAGCCCGGACGAGAAGCCGAGGAACAGCACGATTAGCACCCGCGGTTGCAGGTAAACGGCAAGGCTGTCACGCCAGGAGGTGGGGGTCGTATCGGGCCTGGCGGGGGAGGTCGCGTCGGGTGCGGTCATGGGTGGGTGTTAGCAGATTCTGGCCGCCACAAGTGAGGTGTCGCTCCTGCCGGCCAAAGAGGAGGTGTCGTGGGGGGGGGGGGGGGGGGGGGCCCCCGGGGGCCCGGGGGCGGGGGGGGGGGGGGGGGGGGGGCGGGGGGGCGCGCGGGCGGGGGGGGGGGGGGGGGGGGGGGGGGGGGGGGGGGGGGGGGGGGGGGGGGGGGGGGGGGGGGGGGGGGGGG
>NZ_JBVVPM010000024.1:32028-121966 GCF_055811255.1 Bradyrhizobium sp. MI1.11 | reverse complement strand
CCGATATGCCATCCCCAGATCCTCTTCAGATGTCTCTTAGAGAATCGCAGATTCGCGATTTACGCAAAGCCCTCGCAGGCGGGAGAGGTCGGCGCGCAGCGCCGGGTGAGGGCTCTCTCCTCTTGGGGATTCCCTCTACGGAGACACCCTCTCCCCAGCCCTCTCCCGCAAGCGGGAGAGGGCTCACCGTCCTTGTGGTCGGCATTCGGGCCCATCTGATTTCCACCTACGCCGCGTAGGTTGCCCGCAGCTTCTTCGTGTCCAGCAGGGCCATGACTCCATCCGCCGACACAGGCCGGCTGATGAGATAACCCTGGACTTCGTCGCAACCGATCTGGTGCAGATATTCGAGCTGGTCGGCGGTCTCGACGCCTTCCGCGACCACGCCGATGCGCAGGTCGCGCGCGAGCCCAATCACGGATTTCACGATCGCGGCGCAGTCGGGCTGCACCAGCATGTCGCGGATGAAGGACTGGTCGATCTTGATGCGGCTGAACGGCAGCTTGCGCAGGTAGGTCAGCGAGGAGAAGCCGGTGCCGAAATCGTCGAGCGCCACGGTGACGCCGAGCTCCAGCAGCGCATTCAGGACGGATGCGGCGGAGGCGTATTTCGACAGCAGCATTGATTCCGTGATCTCGATCTCAAGCTGGTGCGGGGCGATCTTCGCGTCCGCGAGCGCCTGCACGATGATCTGGAGGAGACCGTTGTTGTGAAACTGCGCGGCCGAGAAATTCACGGCGACCCTGATCTCTTTGGGCCACTCGGCAACCGTCGCGCAGGCGCGGCGGACGACCCATTCGCCGATCTCGTGGATCAAGCCGGTTTCCTCGGCGATCTGTATGAATTCGCTCGGCGGCACCAGTCCGCGCTGGGGATGCTGCCAACGCAGCAGCGCCTCGAAGCCGGTGATGCGGTTGCCGCCGAGGTCGAGAAAGGGCTGAAAGACCAGGAACAGCTCGTCCCTGGCGATGGCGCCTTCCAGATCCGATTGCAGCGCCTTGCGGTCGCGTGACGAGCGGTCGTCGGCTTCCTCGAAGAAACACACCGTGCCGGGTCCGGCCTTCTTGGCGCGGTAGAGCGCGGTGTCGGCGTTCTTCATGATGTCGAGTTGCGTGCTGCCGTCACGCGGCGCCAGCACGATGCCGACGCTGGTCGCGCCGACGATCTGGCGGCCCTCGATCTGGAACGGTTCGTCGAAGGCCGCGACGAAGCGCTCGGCGATCTCGAGCGCATCCTCCGGCCGCGCCAGATTGGCCATCACCAGCGCGAACTCGTCGCCGCCGATGCGTGCGACATGCTCGGCCGCGCGGGTGCAGCGTTGCAGGCGGCTTGCGATCTGGACCAGAAATTCGTCGCCGGCGGGATGGCCAAATTTGTCGTTGACCTCCTTGAAGCGATCGAGATCGAGCAGGAGCACCGCGAATTCCTCGCCGGACAGAGCGAGCCGCTTCAAGGCAGCATCGAGCGTTTCGTTGAAGGCGACGCGATTGGGCAGATGGGTCAGAGGGTCCTGCCGCACCGTGCGCTCGGCCTCGATCTGCCGCATCACGCGCCGTGCGAACGCGAATGAATTGACGAATACGCCGCGCAACAACACGCTTCCGTAGACCACGACGAGAAAGGCGATCAGCAGGAAGGCGAGGTCGCCGCTCCTGCCGAGGCAAATGGCGATCCCGACGAAGATGGGCGCCGTGAAAGCGATGGCCGCGATCGGGATCGTGCCGAAGGCAAGCGCGCCGCCGGCCAGCATTCCCGAGCAAAGGCAGGTGATGACGAGCTGCCCGCCGGTCGAAGCGCCTGGGAAGAACGCGACCGGGACGATGCCCCAGGCGGCGCCGAGCAGAAAGGCATTGCGCACCAGCCGATGCATGGCGCGGCGCGAGACGAATTGCGGCTTGGTGATGCGGCGCGCGGCGTGGGATTGCAGACCGAACGCGATCGCAGCGCCGGCCACGGCGACCGCCCAGATCAGCGCGAACATCCGGTCGGGCGATTGCCACAGCGCGATCGCGAGTACGGCAGCATTGCAGGCGTTCGCCAGCATGATGCCGACCGAATAGCCGAGCACCAGCGACATCTGTTCGGCGCGGATATGGCCGGTGACGGCTTCGTCGGTTGCAGGACCGCCAAAGGCCGACAGATCGCCCGCGAACAGCCGCGCGAAATAGCTGGTCGTTTGAGTCTGCATTCCAGAGCCCAGCAGCATGGGCCGTTTGTCCGGCCCGATCCGGAGAATTCGCTGCAAACCTTTGACGAACTATGAATTATCCCCGCTTGCGACGATAGCCGCGACCACTTCTGCGTGTTCGTCACGTCGTATCGATAACAAATCGATACAAATGCGCGCCGGCGAGGTTACGGTCACGGAGCTTGGGGCGCTGAAGCTACTATGGCGCCATGGCCGGGCTAATCCGTTCGAAGGACAGCGTCGCGTCCGCTCGCCTATGTCCCGGCCATCGACGCCTTTGAGGCCACGAGGGAACGTGCGTCCAAACAGCTTCGAGCCGGCGGTCGGCTCGGTGCTGAGACTTCCGATGACGCGATGCGGTTAGGGCGGGAGCGCCTGGACTTGGCACGGCACCCGCCTGCAAATAATCCTCGGCGCCATCTCACAGCTTGTTTCGGTTCTTGCTCGCTCCCTTCAATTTTGGAGCGTCCGAAGTCGATTTTGCCCAATCCGCCATTTGCATGCAGGTCAGCAGGTCGACATAGCTGTCACTGCCGCCAGCCGTCGCTTCGCCTTCGCATCGGGTTCGAAGGCTGTCGGAATTCGTGAGCCAAACGGAATGAAGTTGTTGCAGCGCGGAATTTTCGTCGCGCATGCAATCGTCGTAGGACTGCGCCAGATCCAGGCCCATCGCCTTGTCAGTGGCTACGGTGGCCTTGCAGGTCGCCTCGACATTGAGTTGAGGGACGCGTTCGCTGACTGGAATTGTTGTTTGGCCGCCTATCATCGCCAAGGTCAGCAATACAATCTTCATGCAGGACTCCCCGTTTGAGATTTCACTGAAGCAATTTCATCAGGCGACCGAGCGGGCATCGTATTGATCTGAATCAAGGGGAACGAAGGAGATTGTCTCTCAATATTGTGCGAGTAAACACACCGACCAGCACCGAGACAGTTTCGGGCAACCAGCCCGATCGCGCGAGCAAGAACACGAGGCAGATTGTGATAGTAGTGGGGTATTGAAGACGCAGACGATCCCTGCTGGCCCAAACGTTCAGGTTGTGCTAAAGTAATTCTAGAGGGCCCGTATTGCGCAAGCGACCGAAGATGCCCCTCAAGCGACGCTAGTTCGACCAGGCTTTATATCTCTGTTTCTAGCAATTTGTTTCGAGTTCTGCAGACGCCGTGCGGCGTTTGATGCGGTCGGTGACGCACGTTATCTTGCAAGCAATAAGCGCCCCTCGCGCTGGATCGAAAATACTTCAATTCATACCGCCGCGAGCGGTGTGAACGCATCTGACATCGGCTTTGCTGCCATTCTTCTCTTCGTGCTGAATTCCCGTGGCGCCACGCTGCAAGGCAATACGCTGAGACCTTCAATGCTCAGACCCTCGAACGCGGTCATTCCGACGGTACAAAGTGAATTGAACGAAGTCGCAAATCAGAGGTCACCAAATCAGAAGAGGAGGATTCGACATGTTTCGAGGAATTCTGACGCTGACAATTTCTCTTTGCCTTGGTGCGGCGGCCGTGCCTGTCGCGCAGGCGCAGGGCACTGCACCGGCCATCACCGAACAAGAGGCGCATGCCATCGCAGTGGATGCCTATGTCTACTTCTACTCGCTCATGTCGATGGACATCTCGAGAAAGCAATTCACCAACGGCACGACCGATTTCAGAGGTCCGATGAATACCTTTGTCAACGTGCCGGAATACCCCCCGGCCAATTTCAAGGGCGTGGTGCGGTCGAACTTCGACACGCTGTATTCCGTCTCCTGGCTGAACATGACCAAGGAGCCTGTCGTCATCTCCGCACCAGATACAAGTGAGCGCTACTATCTGCTGCCGATGCTCGACATGTGGACCGATGTCTTCGCGTCGCCCGGCTGGCGAACGACGGGCACCAAGGCCGGCACGTTCCTGATCACGCCCCCGGGCTGGCGGCCCGATCTGCGCGAAAGATTCGCGGAAGAATTCAAGCTTCCGAGCGACACCCAGCGCATCGAGGCGCCGACGCCCCATGTCTGGGTGATCGGCCGCACCAAGACGGATGGCCCGCCCGATTACGATGCCGTCCATAAGATCCAGGCCGGTTACAAGGTCACGCTGCTTTCCGAGTACGGCAAGACACCCAAGCCGGTCGAGTTCAAGCCGGACCCAAGCGTCGACATGAAGACGCCGCCGAAGGTCCAGGTCGATACCATGTCGGCCGGCGTGTACTTCGCCAGCGCCGCAGAACTGCTCAAGCTTCACCCGCCGCATGCTACCGATGAGCCGATCATTGCGCAGATGAAGAAAATCGGCATCGAGCCCGGCAAGAGCTTTGACATCGGCAAGCTCGATCCGGTGTTGCAACGGGCGCTGGAGACCGCTCCGTACGACGGCCAGAAGCTGATGGCCTGGAAAGTGCCGACACTTGCGCGGGTCGCAAATGGCTGGTCGATGAACACCGATACGATGGGTGTCTACGGCAACTACTATTTGAAGCGGGCCATCGTCGCCCAACTTGGGCTGGGCGCGAACCTGCCTGAGGATGCCATCTATCCGCTCAATCTCGGCGACGCGACCGGCAAGCCGCTGGATGGAGCCAACAAGTACACAATTACGTTCGAGAAGGGCGCCGCCCCGCCGGTCAACGCCTTCTGGTCGATCACGCTATACGACCCGGAAGGTTTTCAGGTCGGCAATGCGCTCAACCGTTTTGCCGTGAGCAGCTGGATGCCGTTCAAGTACAACGCAGACGGGTCGCTCGATATATTCTTCCAGAATGATAGCCCGGGCAAGGACAAGGATGCGAACTGGCTTCCGGCGCCGAAGGGAGCCTTTAATCTGACCATGCGCCTTTATAGCCCGAAGTCCGATGCGCTGACCGGAAAGTGGAATCCGCCGCCGGTCGTGAGGACGGAGGCCGGAACAGTGGGCTTGGCCCAATAAAGTTGATTTGAGCGCCGGCGCTTTGGCGCCGGCGTTCGACCGCATGAACACAATGGCGATGCGGCTCCACTGGCCCAGGACCGAAGCACCGTCGATCCTGCCTTCGGGCGAAGGGACGTGGTACCCGCCGGGCGTGAAGCTGGTCTTGTAGAGACAGTCAGCGGCTCAGCGTCCCAATTGTTTGGGGTCGTAATAAAACCGTTCTTCGATCAACTGATCGCCCCGCCACCTCTGCCACGCGATCTCATCCAACGTTCGGATGATGCCCTCGGCGGTGGTGAAGCTGAAGGTCCAGCGCGTGGCGACATGATCGCCCTCGATCAGGCTCGGCCCGATGCGCACCGCCTTGACTTCCCTGGAGGCCGCCAGCACGCCGCGCTCCTTGGCGACGAGCTTGTCGCGGCCGACTGTCGGTGCCGCGTTGTTCTCGTAGGTCGCGGCCTCGGGCGTATAGAACTGCTCGATTGCGCCGATGAAATCCCCGGTCTCCAATCGCTTGGCAAAAGCTTCGACGACGTCACGGCTCGGCATGGCACACCTCACGAATAACCGACTGATGGTCGGTAAATACCGACCGATAGTCGAAAAGTCAACTGGCCGCTTGTGCCGAATTCGATTAGACGAGACCCATGGCGAAACAGGCGGAGCGGCGGGCTGCGACATCGGAAGCGATCCTGACGGCGGCGCGCCGCCTGTTCGGGTCGCAAGGCTTTGCCGCGACGACGATGGACGAGATCGCCGAAGCCGCCCGCGTCGCCAAGGGCGCGGTCTATCATCACTTCAAGACCAAGGAGGCGGTGTTCGAAGCGGTGTTCGACCAGGTCTCGCGCGACCTCGTCGCGGAGATCGACAGCACGGCCCGTGCCGAGAAGGATGTGCTTGCCGCGATGGTCGCTGGCACCCAGCATTATTTCGCCGCAACCGCGAAGGGGCTGACCGGCCAGATCATCTTGCGCGACGGCCCGGCGGTGCTCGGCTGGGAGCGCTGGCGCGAGATCGACGCCAAACATTTCGGCGGCAAGCTGCCGCGTGCGATTGCGGCGGCGATGGAGGCTGGCCTGATCGCGCGGCAGCCGGTCGAGCCGCTGGCCCGGCTGCTGCTCGGCGCGGTCACGGAAGCGGCGGTCGCCTGCGCCGGACGCGCCGATATCGCAAGGGCGGGTGCGGAATATGCCCGTGCGTTCAGGTCGCTGGTCGAGGCGCTGCGCGTCGCTCCATGATCGTGCTAAGTGACGATTGGAAACGCCCACACCAACAAAAAGAACAGTAGCGCATGAACGCAACTTCCTCCCTGACGCCCTCCGACCCTGAGTTCGACTACATCATCGTCGGTGCCGGCTCTGCGGGCTGCGTGCTCGCCAACCGGCTGTCGGCCAACGGCAAGCACAGCGTGCTGCTGCTCGAGGCAGGCCCGAAGGATTCCAACATCTGGATCCACGTGCCGCTCGGCTACGGCAAGCTGTTCAAGGAAAAGACCGTCAACTGGATGTACCAGACCGAGCCGGAGCCCGAGCTGAAGGGCCGTCAGGTGTTCCAGCCGCGCGGCAAGACCCTGGGCGGGTCGAGCTCGATCAACGGCCTGCTCTATGTCCGCGGCCAGCACGAGGATTACGACAGATGGCGTCAGCGCGGCAACGCCGGCTGGGGCTATGACGACGTGCTGCCCTATTTCAAGAAGGCCGAGAACCAGTCGCGCGGCGCCGATCAATATCACGGCAGCGGCGGCCCGCTGCCGGTGTCCAACATGGTGGTGACCGATCCGTTGTCGAAGGCGTTCATCGATGCCGCAGTCGAGAGCGGTCTGCCCTACAATCCTGATTTCAATGGCGCCACCCAGGAAGGCGTCGGCCTGTTCCAGACCACGACGCGCAATGGCCGCCGCGCCTCGACGGCGGTGGCCTATCTCGGCCCCGCCAAGGCCCGCGGCAATCTCAAGATCGAAACTGGCGCGCTCGGCCAGCGCGTGTTGTTCGAGGGCCGCCGCGCGGTCGGCGTTGAATACCGTCAGGGCGCCACATTGCGCCGCGCCCGCGCGCGCAAGGAGATTGTGCTGTCGAGCGGCGCCTACAACTCGCCGCAGCTGCTTCAACTCTCCGGCGTCGGACCCGGCGACCTCCTGCGCAAGCACGGCATCGACGTCGTGCTGGACGCGCCGGGCGTCGGTCACGACCTCCAGGACCACATGCAGGTCCGCATCGTGATGCGCTGCTCGCAGAAGATTACGCTCAACGACACCGTCAATCATCCGCTCCGCCGCACCATGGCCGGCGCACGCTATGCGCTGTTCCGCAAGGGCTGGCTGACGATTGCGGCGGGCACGGCGGGCGCGTTCTTCAAGACCAGCCCGCGGCTGGCCTCGCCGGACATCCAGGTCCACTTCCTGCCGTTCTCGACCGACAAGATGGGCGAGAAGCTGCATGATTTCTCCGGCTTCACGGCGTCGGTGTGCCAGCTCCGCCCCGAAAGCCGCGGGTCATTGCGCATCAAAAGCGCCGACCCGACAGTGCCGCCGGAGATCCGCATCAACTACATGTCGACCGAGACCGACCGCACCACCAACGTGGAAGGCCTGAAGATCCTGCGCAACATATTGCATGCACCGGCGCTGAAGCCTTTCGTGGTCGACGAGTACGATCCCGGGACGAAGGTAGCCACGGATGCCGAGCTGCTGGATTATTGCCGTGAGCGGGGCAGCACCATCTACCATCCGACCTCGACCTGTCGTATGGGCAATGATGCGCTCGCGGTGGTCGATCAGCGGCTGAAGGTGAGGGGCCTCGAAGGCCTTCGTGTGGTCGACGGCTCGATCATGCCTGACCTGGTCTCGGGGAACACCAACGCGCCGATCATCATGATCGCCGAAAAGGCCTCCGACATGATATTGGAGGATGCGCGGTAAACTCGCGTCTTGAGAGGATTTGGGCTTGGCTACGCGATTCAAGATCGGCACACGCAAGAGCGCGATGGCGCTGGCACAGACGGAAGAGATCGCGCGCCGCCTGACCGCTGCCATGCCCGATCTCGACGTCGAGATCGTCAAGTTCGACACCACGGGCGATCTCGACCAGACCAGCAAGCTGTTGCCCCATGGCGGCAAGGGCGGTGCCTTCGTGGCGCAGATCCGCGCCGCCGTGTTGTCGGGCGAACTCCAGGCGGCGATGCATTCGCTGAAGGACATGCCCGGCAACGAAGACACACCCGGTCTCGTGATCGGCGCCACGCTCTCGCGCGATCCTCCCAATGACGCGCTGGTGCTGCGCGATGGCGTGACGCTGGAGGCGCTGCGCCAATCTCGTGGCAAGGGTTTCAAGATCGGCACCAACGCCGTCCGCCGCGCCGCCTATGCGCGGCGATTGTTTCCCGACGTCGAGATAATCCACTTCCGTGGCGCCGCCGACACGCGCGTGCGAAAACTCGATAATGGCGAGAAGCAGCGCCTGCCGGATGGCGGCGCGGTGGGGCCTGCCGATGCGCTGATCATGGCGCGGTCCGGCCTCGACCGCGTCGGCCTTTCCCATCGCATCGGCTACGAATTCTCCGCTGCGGAAATGCTGCCGGCAGCGGGGCAGGGCATCGTCGCGGTCGAATGCGCGGCACAGGACTGGCAGACGCGTCGCATTCTCGCATCGATCGACGATCCCGCTGCTCATGCCTGCGCCGATGCCGAGCGCGAGGTGCTGTGGGTGCTGAACGGCCATTGCAATTCGCCGGTGGCGGGCTTTTCGACCATTGCGGGCGATCAGATGTCGCTCACCGCGTCCGTGCTCGATCTCTCCGGCAACACCATCATCGAAGCCTTGCGTTCGGGTCCCGCCAATCGTCCCCGCGAACTCGGCCGTGCGGTGGGACTGGATCTGCTGGCCAAGGGCGCCGCCGAGATTATCGAGCGCAGCCGGCCGCGCTAAGTCGGCCGCGAGGCGGGCATCGGTGTGATGATGGCATCATGCGCCTGTTTTGCCCGACGGGTCAAATGTTGGTGCGATCCGATGCGATGACGGCGCACCTGATTTCCGTCCGCCCTAAGTCATTGATCGGGCGTGGCCTCTCTACTGTGCATGGGGTTGTTTTCGTGCTTTTTTGTTTTCCCACTCCCCAGGCGCAAAATAAATCAGCCCCGCACACGCTTCAGCATCTGCTCAACATGGGCGATCGGCGTCTCCGGCTGGATGCCGTGGCCGAGATTGAAGATGAACCGCCCCTGCGCAAAATTCGCCAGCGTGTTGTCGATCGCGCGGTCGAGCGCGGCGCCGCCTGTGATCAGCACCAGCGGATCGAGATTGCCCTGAACCGCAACCTTGCTCTGCACGCGCTCGCGGATGAAGGCCGGCTCCTCGGTCCAGTCGATGCTGACAGCGTTGACGCCGGTCGCCTCGACGAACCCGGGCAGTTGCGCACCGGCACCGCGCGGAAAGCCGATGATCTTCGCATCCGGCACCTTGGCGCGCACGCCTTCGACGATGCGCCGGGTCGGTTCGATCGACCAGCGCGCGAACTCGGCGGGTGGCAGCACGCCGGCCCAGGTGTCGAAGATCTGCAAGGCGTTGGCGCCTGCCGCAAGCTGCGCCAGCAGATATTCGATCGAGTTCTCGACCAGCACGTCGATGATCTCAGCGAACGCCTCCGGATGCCGGTAGGCCATCATCCGCGCCGGCGCCTGGTCAGGCGTGCCCTGGCCGGCGACCATGTAGGTCGCCACCGTCCACGGGGCGCCGCAGAAGCCGATCAACGCGATCTTGGGATCGAGCGCCCCGCGCACGATTTTGAGCGCCTCGAACACCGGCGCGAGCTTGCCGAAATCGGCGTGTTTCGCCAGTGTCACGACCTTGGCGGGATCATCCAGCGGTTCGAGCCGCGGACCCTCGCCGACCTCGAAGCGCACGGAGCGTCCGAGCGCATAGGGGATCACCAGGATGTCGGAGAAGATGATCGCCGCATCGAAGCCGAACCTCCGGATGGGCTGCAGCGTCACCTCGGCGGCAAGCTCCGGGTTGAAGCAGAGGTCGAGGAAGCCGCCGGCCCTGGCGCGCACCTCGCGATATTCCGGCAAGTAACGGCCGGCCTGCCGCATCATCCAGATCGGCGGAATGACCTGCCGCTGGCCGGAGAGGACGTCGATGAAAGGCTTTGTCGCAGACTGGGGCACGAACGGTCCTGAGGATGGTTAGGGCTCCTGATACACCGCCGCGGCCCGAAGCGGAACAGGGGAACCAAGCGCAATTCGACCGCGTTGACCAGCCAACGGAGGACGAGACCATGGCTGAGACATTCAACCCCGCGCCGCATGACAAGCACGCCGACGATCTGCACGAAGCGCTCGCCGCCGACCGCCACGCCAAGCTCGACGCCGGGCTGAAAGATACCTTCCCGGCGTCCGATCCCGTGAGCGCCGCCCAGCCAACGCCCTCGAAGGCCGATGCGGAGGCCGACAATCCCTCGCTCTGGGACAAGGTTAAGGCCATCTTCAGCTAGCCGCGGGAGCGCCGGATTCCGATAGCTCTGCTAATGCCCTGTTAGCGATGCGCTGATTCCGGTGTCCGTACGACTACGGGAACCGCCGACATCGCCGCATATTTCTGCGGGCGTTTCAGAGTTCAATAACAGAAGCAGCAGAGTTTCCGATCTTCGGAGAATTCTGCCGCATGAGTGCTGTGACCCAAAGAGCCGGATTGAGCCGCCTGCCGCTGCGGGCAGCTGCGTTCGTCGCGCTGACCTGCGTGGCCATCCTCGGCGTCAGCGGCTGGCGGGAATGGGCGGCCCGCGACGCGGTGCTCAAGGGCGCCGAGACCGAGATGGCCAACGTTGCGCGATCGCTGACGCAGCATGCCGATGACAGCCTCGATCTGCTGGATTCTGGCGTCGTCGGCGTCGTCAGCCGGCTGGAGATGGACGGCACCGAGCCGGCCACGATCGCCAAGCTCAGAACCCTGCTGGAGGTGCGCAAGAAGGCGGTAGAGCGCATCCACAGCCTCGCCATCATTGACGACCGCGGCAACTGGTTGACCTCGCCCGGCACGATCGGCTCGACTCTGAACGACGACGCGTTCTTCCGTTATCACCAGCTCTCGCCGAAACGGGAGCCCCATGTCGGCCGGCCCGTGAAGAGCCTGCTCGACGGCGAGTGGGTCGTCACCCTGTCGCGCCGTTTCAACAAGCTGGATGGCAGCTTCGGTGGCGTGGTGCTCGCGACCATCAGCTCGGGATATCTCTCGCATTTCTACGAACAGTTCGAGATCGGCCGCAACAGCTCGGTGGCGTTGACACACGGCGACGGCCTGATCATCGCGCGCTACCCGAGCAACGAGAAATACATCGGCCGCAGCGTTGCCAATACGCCGCTGTTCCGCGACGCCGCTCTGCAGCGGCCGGGCGGCGTCTATCATTTCAAGTCGCCGCTCGATGGCGCCGAACGCGTCAGCTTCTTCAAGCGCTCTGGCCGTTATCCGCTGGTCCTGCTCGCCACCGTCGACAAGGACGAGCTGCTCGCACCCTGGCGCGCTGCGGTGATCTCCCGCATGCTCTACGTGCTCGCGTTGGTCATGCTGATCGCAATCATTGGTGCGGTGCTGGTGCGGCAGTTGCAGCGGGGCCAGAGCATGGCGGCCGCGCTGGTCGAGAAGGAAGCGAATTTCCGACTGCTTGCCGAAAGCTCCAGCGACATGGTGACGCGTATGGGGCTCGACGAGCGGCTGCGCTATGTCTCGCCATCGTCGATTGGCGTCGTCGGCTGGCGCGCCAATCAGCTGATCGGAACCCTCGCGCTCGCCGGCATTCACGCGGACGACCGGCCGCAGGTCCAGGCTCTCGTCGACGCCATGAAACGCGGCGAGAAGGAGGAGGTGCGCGTTACCTATCGCAACGCGCACCGGCAGAACGCCGAAGTCTGGCTCGAATCGACCATGCGGGTGACCCGCAAGGAGAGTGGCAGCGTCGACGGCGTGGTCGCGATCTCGCGCGACATCACCGAGCAGAAGAAGCTCGAGACCCGGCTCGAAACGCTCGCGATCGAGGACAGCCTCACCGGGCTTGCTAATCGCCGCCGCTTCGATGAACGACTGAAGGAGGAGTGGGCGCGTGCCTATCGCGAGCGCTCCAGCCTTTCCCTGCTGATGATCGACGTCGACCACTTCAAGTCTTACAACGACGAATACGGCCATCCCGCGGGCGATGCCTGCCTCCGGCAGGTGGCGCAGATCATCGCCGCCGAGATGCATCGTTCCGGCGATCTGGCGGCGCGTTACGGCGGCGAGGAGTTCGCCATGCTGCTGCCGAACACCGACGCTGCCGGCTGCGCCCTGATCGGCGACCGGATCCGACGGGCGATCCGCGATGCGGGCCTCGTCCACGCCAGCAACCATGCGGCTGGCTGCGTCACCGCTTCGCTCGGCGGTGCTGCCTGCCGGCCGGCGCTGGAGCGCACGGCCGGCGTCACCTCGCTGATCGAGGCCGCCGACCAGGCGCTCTATGCCGCCAAGGAAGCCGGGCGCAACCGGCTGATGATGTCGGGCGAGGTGAGCAACCTTCTTCTCAAGGCGTCCGGTCAGTAACCCCGCTCAATAATGCGGGGGGCGCTCATTGGCGGCTCCCGGCGCATTCGCCTCGGCCTCCTGCAGCCGCTCGCCGAGCTCTGCGATCCTTCGCGTCAGCGCGTCGATCTGCTTCCACTGCGCGGTGATGGTCTGGTTCAGCGTCTCGATCGCGTCGTCCTGATAGGCGAGGCGCGTCTCAAGCGTGTCGATGCGCTCGCCGAGCGTCTGGATCTCATTCGTCACGTGCCGCGTCCTTATTTCGTTCGGGCGAGCCAAGTTCTTGCAAGCCGAGTTGTTGCGCGCCAAGTTGCTGCAAACCATGACCGAGCGCGACCCGTTCGTCGAACACGAAGCATTCGCCGCGCCAGCGACTCTGAGCCTCCGGCACCTCTTCCAGATATTTGAGAATGCCGCCCTTGAGGTGATAGACCTCGGCAAAGCCGCGCGCGAGCAGATGCGCGCTCGCTTTCTCGCAGCGGATGCCGCCGGTGCAGAACATCGCGATTCTGCGGTGTTTGACAGGATCGAGCCGTTCGGCCGCAAATTCCTTGAACTGGCCAAAGCTCTCGATGCCTGGGTCGAGCGCGCCGTCGAACGTCCCCATCGCCACCTCGAAGGCGTTCCTGGTGTCGAGCACCAGCGTGTCGGGCGCCGCGATCAGCGCGTTCCATTCGCTCGCATCGACATAGGTGCCGACCTGCCGGGTCGGATCGGCGGCTTCGTCGCCGAGCGTGACGATCTCCTTCTTCAGCCGCACCTTGAGCCGGCCGAATGGCATCGCCTCGGCGGTCGAGAACTTCAATTCGAGATTGTTCAACCTGCCGCTGAAGATGTCGCCGTGCGCGAGCTCATGGACGAGAGCGTCGATCGCCGCGCCCGCACCCGCGACCGTGCCGTTGATGCCCTCCTGCGCGAGCAGCACGCTGCCCTTCACCGCCAGGCCGGCGCAGAACGCGCGCAGCGGCTCGCGCAACTCCCGGTAATCGGGCAGGGCGGCGAATTGGTAGAAGGCGGCGACCTTGCAAATCATGGCGCCCGTTTAGCAGGCGGGGCGCGCCCGGAAAACCCGCAAGAAGCAGCTCTATTCCCAGCGGATGGCAGCCATTTCCCTGGTATGCCAGCATTGCCCCGGCGGGCCGGAATGTGTCATGTAGGCGCGGCTTTTTCCGAAACGACACGCCATCCGCGCCAGACGCCAACGAGAGCAAGAATTCGATGAGAAACTTCCATTTCCCCGGCAGGTCCACGGTCCACGCCACCAACGCGATGGTGGCGACCTCGCATCCGCAGGCGTCACTCGCCGCGATCGAGGTGCTGCGCGAGGGCGGCACGGCGGTGGACGCGGCCGTTGCGGGCTCGGCCATTCTCGGCGTGATCGAGCCGCAATCGACCGGCATCGGCGGCGACTGCTTTGCGCTGATCCAGCCGCGCGGCGAGGGCAAGATCATCGCCTATAACGGCTCGGGGCGCGCGCCGAAGGCGGCGAACGCCGACTGGTATCTCGAGCGCAAGATCAACTCCGTGCCGCTGACCTCGGCGCATGCGGTGTCGATCCCCGGCGTGATCGACGCCTTTGCGACCGTTTTGCGCGACCACGGCAAGTTCGGCTTCGACCGGCTGCTTCAGCCCGCGATCAAGGCCGCCGAGGAAGGCTACGTCGTCGCCCCTCGCATCGCCTTCGACTGGAAGAACCAGTTCGAGAAGCTGAAGGGTGGCACCAACACGGAGCGGTATCTGTTGCCGCACGGCAAGCCGCCGGTGGCCGGCGACGTCATCCGCCAAGCCGAGCTCGGCAAGACGCTACGGGCGATCGCCAAGGACGGCCGCGACGCCTTCTACAAGGGCCCGATCGCCGAGGACATGGTGGAGACCCTGCGCGGAATCGGCGGCCTCCACACGCTCGACGATTTCGCCGCGCACACCACCGAGACGACGACGCCGATCGGCACCATGTACAAGGGCTACGACGTCTGGCAGTGCCCGCCGAACGGACCCGGCCTCACCATGCTGCTGATGTTGAACATCCTGTCGCGGTTCGACCTGACGAAATACGCGCCGCTCAGCGTCGAGCGCTTCCACCTCGAAGCCGAGGCCGCGCGCATCGCCTACATGCATCGCGAGCTGCATGTCGCCGATCCCGAGCATATGCAGATCGAGGTCGCCAGGATCCTCGCCAAGGAATACTGCAACGAGCACATCGACAAGATCCGCATGGACGGCATGCTCGACCTGCCGAACGTCGCGCCGCCGATGAATCCCTCGACCATCTACATCACCGTCGTGGACAAGGACCGCAACGTCTGCTCGTTCATCAACTCGGTCGCGCATTCCTTCGGCTCCGCCATCGTCTCGAACAAGACCGGCATCCTGCTCCAGAATCGCGCCGGCGGCTTCCGCATCCAGCCCGGCCACCCGAATTGCATCGCCGGCGGCAAGCGCCCGCTGCACACGATCATGCCGAGCCTGCTCACCAAGGGCGGCCGTTCGGTGATGCCGTTCGCGGTGATGGGCGGACAATATCAGCCGGTTGGCCAAGCCCATGTGGTGACCAACATTCTCGATTATGGCTGCGACGTGCAGGAGGCGATCGATATGCCGCGCGGCCTGCATTACGAAGGACAGTACCAGCTCGAGGACAGCGTGCCGGCCAATATCGTCGAAGGCCTGAAGAAACTCGGCCACAAGACCACCAGCGTCGTCGGTCCGCTCGGCGGCGCGCAGGCGATCTGGATCGACTGGGACAAGGGCACGCTCACCGGCGGTTCCGATCCGCGCAAAGACGGTTGCGCGCTCGGATACTGACCGCCGCGCACGGGGTTCCCCGCGCAACATCAGCAAAATTTGACGAAGGGCGACGCGGCATTTGCTGCGTCGCCCTTTCTCGTTCGGAACGGAGTTCACTGCTTCAGGTTAAGGGCCGATGAGCGGTGCAGGCGTGCGCTGCTCTTGCTCGAAGCGGCGGAGGCCCTCCATGTCCGAAAAATCAGGTTCCGGACCGACCGGATTCGATCGGCGCGCCTTCATGGCTGGCGCTGCCGGCAGTGCGCTGGTCCCCATGACAGCGCGTGCGGCCGCCCAGGATGCGAGCGTGTCGGCCGCGCAGGATCCGGCGCTCCCCGTCGATGTCACGCTGCGGGTCAACGGCACGGACAAGCGCCTGCACATCGACGCGCGCACAACGGTGCTCGACGCGCTGCGGGAGCATCTCAAGCTCACCGGCAGCAAAAAGGGCTGCGACCACGGCCAATGTGGTGCCTGCACGGTACTGATCGACGATCGACGCGTGGTGTCGTGCCTGACGCTCGCGCTCGCGGCCGAGGGGCAGGAGATCACCACGATCGAGGGCCTTGCCACCGACGATCATTTGCATCCGATGCAACAGGCCTTCGTCGACAACGACGCGTTTCAATGCGGCTATTGTACGCCGGGCCAGATCATGTCCGCCGTGGCCTGCGTCAAGGAGGGGCATGCGGGCAGCGAGGCCGACATCCGCGAATACATGAGCGGCAACATCTGCCGCTGCGCCGCCTATCCCAACATCGTCGCTGCCGTGAAGCAGGCCGCGCCCGAGATCATGAAAGGCTAGGCCCATGCGATCGTTTTCCTACCAAAGGGCAACAGACCCCGACATGGCCGTGCAGGCGCTCAGCGCTGCCGCAACTGCGAACAATCCGCTGACCAAGGCTACAGCACAGCCGCTCGCCGGCGGCACCACGCTGATCGACCTGATGAAGCTGGACGTGATGCGGCCCGCGGCAATCGTCGACATCAATCCGCTGGCGCGCAGCTGGTCGGCGATCGAGCCCGGCAGTGACGGCTTGCGGCTCGGCGCGCTCGCCAAGATGTCCGACGTGGCCGCGCATGCCGAGATCCAGCGCAACTATCCGGTGATCGCGAATTCCCTGAAGCTCGCCGCCAGCGCCCAGCTGCGCAACATGGCGACGCTCGGCGGCAACGTGATGCAGCGAACGCGTTGCAGCTATTTCCGCGATGTCTCCTATGAGAATTGCAACAAGCGCAATCCCGGTTCGGGCTGTGCCGCCATGGACGGCGTCAATCGCATGCATGCGGTGCTCGGTACTTCCGATCAGTGCATCGCAACCTATCCCGGCGATTTTGCCCAGGCGCTGATCGCGCTGGATGCGGTGGTCGAAATCACCGGCAGGTCCGGCACGCGCAGCCTGCCGTTCGCAGATTTGCACAAGGCGCCCGGCACGACGCCCGAGATCGAGACCACGCTTCGGCCCGGTGAGCTGATCTCTGCGTTCTCCATTCCCGGCCGCTGGCCGCGCTCGGTGTATCTCAAGGCGCGCGACCGTCAGTCCTACGAGTTCGCGCTGTCGTCGGCTGCGGTCGCGCTCGATGTGCAGGATGGCACGATCAGGGACGCGCGTGTCGCGCTCGGCGGCGTCGCCACCGTGCCGTGGCGGGCGCGCGAGGCTGAGGCGCTGCTGAAGGGACAGAAATTCGACGACGGTCTGGCGCAGCGTGTGGCCGATGCCGCGTTTGCCGACGCCAAGGGCCGCCGGCACAACAGCTTCAAGATCGCGCTCGGCAAGCGCGTGGTGGCGCGCGCGCTCCAGCAGGCCGTAACCATGGAGATCTGATCATGACCGCTGCAGCTCCCGAGCCGAAAGCAAACATGGGCCATCCCGTGCCGCGCTATGACGCGGCCGCAAAGGTCACGGGCCGGGCGACATATGCGTCCGACATGCCGCTCGACAATCCAGCCTACGCATTCCTGGTCACCAGCGCCATCGCCAAGGGCCGCATCGACGGTTTCGATCTCGACGATGCCAGGCAGGTCCGCGGCGTGATCGACATCGTCACGCACGAGAACGCTCCGAAGCTGAAGGAATCGAAACTGTTCAGCAATGGCGGCTATGCCGGGACCACGATCCAGCCGCTGAAATCAGCCGACGTCGCCCATGATGGCCAGATCATCGCCGTCGTCATCGCCGAAAGTTACGAGGCGGCGCGCGAGGCCGCCAATCGCGTCAAGGTCAGCTACACGGCCGTGGCGCCGAGTGCGAGCTTTGAGTCGCCGGGGACCACCACGACGGCGGCAAAGGGACAGAACGCACAGTTCAAGGAAGACCCGGAGGTCGGCGATTTCGCCAAGGCGTTCGACGCAGCCGAGGTCAAACTCACCGCCTCCTATGACACGCCGACCCAGCACCACAATCCAATGGAGCTGTTTACGACGAGCTGCGCCTGGATGGGCGACAACCTCGTCATCTACGAGGGCAGCCAGTATGTCTACGGCCTGAAGAACGGCGTCGCCGAGCAGCTCGGCATCGACGCCGACAAGGTCCGTGTCGTCAATCCCTATGTCGGCGGGGGCTTTGGTTCGCGCGGCTCGATGACGCCCCGCACCGCCATCATCGCCGGCATTGCCAAACGCCTGAACCGGCCGATCAAGCTGGTGCCGACCCGCGACCAGGGTTTCACCATCGCCACCTACCGGGCCGAGACGCGCCACGAGATCAGGCTTGGTGCGGGCCGGGACGGCAAGCTGGTGGCTTTGAGACACGACGGCGCGGAGGTTTCGTCGCGTCCGGATGCCTATTGCGTCGGCGGCACGAAGACGACGACGCGGCTCTATGCCTGCCCCAACGTCGCAAGTCTGGTGTCGATCGTGCGCGCTGACCGCAATACGCCCGGCTTCATGCGCTCTCCGCCGGAGGTGCCGTATCTCTTCGCGCTTGAGAGCGCGATGGACGAGCTTGCGGTGAAACTGAACATGGACCCTGTCGAGCTCCGCCGCATCAACGACACCACCGTGGAGCCGATCGGCGGCAAGCCTTATACGTCGCGGTCCTTGATGGCGTGCTTCGACGAGGCCGCCAGGGCGTTCGGCTGGTCGCAGCGTTCGCCGCAGCCGAAATCGATGTCGGACGGCGACTGGCTGATAGGCTATGGCTGTGCCGCCACCTGCTATCCGACGCAGATGGCGCCCTCTGCCGCGCGCGTCCGCCTCCAGCGCGACGGCCGTACCCGGGTCGAGATCGCCGGTCACGAGATCGGCACCGGCGCGTATACCGTCATCGCCCAGACCGCGGCCGAGCGGCTCGGCGTGCCGCTGGAGAAGGTCGCGGTGTTCCTGGGCGACAGCGATCTGCCGCCGGCGCCTGTTGCCGGCGGTTCGAACTCGACTGCCAGCACCTGCTCGGCGGTGATGATGGTGTGCGACCGAATTCGTCAAAGGCTGTTCAAGGCCGTGATGCCGAGCGACAGCCTAGCCGACAAGGCCAAAGAGACCGTCGGCATCAGCCAGGCGCCGAGCACGCAGGCGGCGCAGAGCGATCGTCCACTCGATATCGAAAAGGCCTTCGACGCACTCGGTGGCGGTATCGTCGAGGAATACGGCGAGTGGAAGCCCGAAGGCGCGCCGCTGGATTCATTCACGGCGATGCACAGCGGGCACGCGCGGCTCGTCGGTGGCCATCAGATGAAGGACAAGATCGCGTACGCCTTCGGTGCCGAGTTCGTCGAGATCCGCGTCAACCGCTTTACCCATGAAATCCGCTGCCCCCGGCTGGTCGGAGCGTTCGCGGCGGGCCGCATCATGAATCCGCGGACGGCGCGCAGCCAGCTCATGGGCGGCCTGATCTGGGGCATGTCCTCGGCACTGCTGGAGGCCACCGAGATCGACGAGCGCAATGCGCGTTACGTCAACGACAATCTAGCCGACTATCTCGTGCCAGTGAATGCCGACGTCCCCGGTGTCGAGGTGATCCTGCTTTCCGAGCAGGACGATCACATCAACCCGGCCGGCGTGAAGGGCCTCGGCGAGCTCGCCAATGTCGGCACCAATGCGGCGATCTGCAATGCGATCTATCACGCCACAGGCCAGCGCATCCGCAAGCTGCCCGTGCGGCTGGAAAATATCGAGGCCTGAGGGGGTGGCAACGGCGTCGGCGTTGCGCTAGACACCTTCCGCCTCAAACGTAAGGTGTCTTATGCAGCGTTTACAGCGCGTGCTCCTCGCCATCATGTCGGCACTCGCGATCACCGTGATCGTCGGCGTGTCCGATTTCGTCTCCACCACGGCCTCGGCCCAGACCGCAGGGAAGACCATGACCACAGCTTCAGGTTTGCAGATTACCGACAGCGTCGTCGGCACCGGCGCTTCGCCGAAGCCCGGCCAGATCTGCGTGATGCACTACACCGGCTGGCTCTACGAGAACGGCCAGAAGGGCAAGAAATTCGACTCGTCGGTCGACCGCAACGAGCCGTTCGAATTCCCGATCGGCAAGGGCCGGGTCATCGCCGGCTGGGACGAGGGTGTTGCCTCCATGAAGGTCGGCGGCAAGCGCACGCTGATCATTCCGCCGCAGCTCGGCTATGGTGCCCGTGGCGCAGGCGGCGTGATCCCGCCGAACGCAACGCTGATGTTCGACGTGGAATTGCTCGGGGTGAAGTAAGCCCGCAAACAAAAAGACCGGCCTCTCGGCCGGTCTTTCACTTTGAGTGCGATGCTCGTTATTCCGTCGCGCGCTTGGCCGAAGCCGCAGCGCGATCGACCGCGTCTTTCGCGGCATCCTTGGCATCGCCCATGGCCTGCTGGCCCTTGCCCTTCACTTCCTGGACCGCACCTTCGCCCTTCATGCGCTCGGAACCGGTGGCTTCACCGATGCCCTGTTTGGCCTTTCCCATTGCCTCGTTTGCGGTGCCCTTGATCTTGTCGGTCGTGCTACCCATGAAATCCTCCTTGCGGTTTGCTCGTCAGGACAACGTTCGACGGTTATGAGGGTTCCGATTTTGGTATGGCTCGATGTCGCGGCTTTGGGTTAGTTTGCCGCGCACGGAACCAACAGAAAGCAAGTCTCATGACCGGTCATGACCATTCGCATTCCCACCATGACCACGATCACGATGATCGCTGGAAACATGACGGCGTGCGCGTCATTCCCGGCAACCAGCTCGATACCAACGTGCCGTCGACGGCGGGCATGGACCGCGCGGCCGCGATCAATTTCGCGCGCGTCGGTGCGCAGAAATTGTGGGCGGGCACGGTCAGCATCAAGCCCGACGCCAAGACCGGCGCGCATCACCATGGCCATCTCGAAAGCGTCATCTACGTCGTGAAAGGTAAGGCGCGGATGCGCTGGGGCGAGAGCCTCCAATTCACCGCAGAGGCTGGCCCCGGTGACTTCATTTTCGTCCCGCCCTACGTGCCCCATCAGGAGATCAACGCCAGCCCGGACGAAGTGCTGGAATGCGTGCTGGTGCGCAGCGACGGCGAGGCGGTCGCGATCAACCTCGACATCGAGCCGGTCGAGAAGCCCGAGACCGTGCTGTGGGTCGATCCCATTCACCGCGATCCGAACGAGAAGAAGTGAGGAACACCTGAAAGCCAGCGGGTTCTGTGCGACAGAACCTCGCAGGCAGGGGTCCAAAAAAGATCCGGAAGCCGTGTCGGATCGCCGCTTGGCCATCCGTCCTTGGGCAGAACCCCGCCCAAGGAGCTCCGATGCCCAGGATGATTTTCCTCAATCTGCCCGTGACCGACCTCAAGCGCGCCACTGCCTTTTACGAGGCGGTCGGGGCGACCAGGAACCCGCAATTCAGCGACGAAACAGCGAGCTGCATGGTCTTTTCCGAGACCATCTACGCGATGCTGACGACCCACGAGAAATTCCGGCAGTTCACGCCGAAGCCGATCTCGGATGCAAAGACCTCAAACCAGGCGCTGTTCTGCCTGTCCGCCGATAGCCGGACCGAGGTCGACGATATCGTCAGCAGAGCCGCGGCTGCAGGCGGGGTGGCCGATCCCAGCCCGAAGGACGAATACAGCTTCATGTACGGCCGCAGCTTCGAGGATCCGGACGGCCACATGTGGGGCGTGAACTGGATGGACATGGCAGCCTTCCCGGCGCAGTCCGACATGGCGAACGCCTGATCTAGCGCGCGAACATCACAACTGAAGAGGAGCATTCACGATGTCGAAGGTCGTTCCATGCATGTGGTTCAATGGCGATGCCGAGGAAGCCGCGAAGTTCTACGTCTCGCTCGTGCCGAATTCGGCGATCACGCATGTTCAGCGCAACGTTTCAGATGGCCCGTCCGGCAAGGAAGGCTCCGTGCTCGTCGTCGAATTCTCGGTGGCGGGACAGCCTTTGGTCGCGCTCAACGGCGGCATGAAAATGGAATACACCCATGCGATCTCGCTGATGATCCATTGCGACGATCAGGCCCAGGTCGACAGCGTCTGGAATGCGTTCCTGGCCCATGGCGGCAAGGAAGAGCAGTGCGGCTGGCTCAGGGATCGCTGGGGCGTGGCCTGGCAGGTCGTGCCGAAGGTGATATTCGAACTCCTCTCGAGCCCCGACAAGGCGGCTGCCGCACGCGCGATGCAGGCCATGATGAAGATGGTGAAGCTCGACGTAGAGACCTTGCGCCGCGCGTTCGAGGGCAAGTCGGCAGCGTGATGTGGAAGCCACAGTATCGTAGGGTGGGCAAAGGCGCGCTTGCGCCGTGCCTACCATTTTTTCTCGGCGAGAGAAAGTGGTGGGCACGCTCCGCTTTGCCCACCCTACGAGATTGAGCCCGCCGCTAATAATTGATCCGCAGCCCCACGCCGCCATGGATGGTGTTACCCACTGGCTGCGGGCCGAGCGTGCCGTTGGCGAACAGGTCCACGATCCAGCCCTTCTGCATGCGGAAGCCGAGCCGGCCGCCATATTCGAACCAGCCCTGGTTGCCCATGGTCGGCACCACCACGCCGTCGCCGGTCACGGTGGCGACGATGCCGCTATGGCCAGCGAACGACTGCACCCAGCCGCCATTGATGTTGGCCTCGATATTGCTGCCGTAGAGATGCGTCCACTGGCCGCCGATCTTGACCAGGCTGGTGCGGTCGGTGCCGGTCGCGATGCTGGCATCGAACGGATTGAACGCCACTGCGCTGTCGGTGTAGCCCGAGACGCGCTGCCAGAGCTGCCAGACCTCGATCGAGGCGGCGACCTCGTCGCGGGGCGACACGCGGCTCATCCAGCCGGCGCGGCCGTAGACGGCGTAGTTCGCGGCGTTGGTCGAACTCGTGACGCTCACCGGGCCGAGGCTGGTGTTGTAGCTGCGGGTGTAGCGCGCCTTCTCCCACGGCGTCAGGATCGTGCCGACGTCGAAGAACGGACGCGACGAGCCCCAGTCGGTGAAGTCATAGCGTAGCGCGAATGCGCCGATCGGCGCGCTGGTGATGTTGTAGCCGCCTTCGCTGTATTGCGTGTAGGCGATGCCGGCGAGCAGCGACAGATTGTTGGTCAGCTCCTTGCGGCCGTGGATGCCGGCCGAGAACGAGCCGGCGGAGCCGAACGCGCTGACGCAGTTGCTGCAATTGACCTGCTCGTTGACGCCGAGCAGCACCGTGCCGAGCACTCGGTTGGTGATCATCTGGTTGAAGCGCTGGTTGGCGAGGTCGCCGATCGAGCCGCCGCTGGAATCCGCGCCGGTCGGCGTCGGTGTCGGCGTCGGGCTCGGCGAAGAGGACGGATAAGGGCTCGGCGACGATGACGGGTAGGGGCTGGGCGCGGGCGAGGGGCTGTAGGTTGTCGTTGGAGAGGGTGAATATGTCGGCGAAGGGGAGGGCGTCGGCTCTCCGCACCCGGATTCGCACGTCGCCCCCTGGGCTGCCGCCGGACGGGCATCCAACGCGACAAACGCAAACACGGCGGTCAGCACGCTCGCGACGATGAAGCGCCTGACGTTGAATACCGCCATCTTCAGCGTCCGCACAGCATGCCGTCGTCGTGGACGGCAGGCGTGATGGTCGGCGAGGCGTCCGCATATTGGTTGACCGCGCACAGTCCCGCACTCGCGGCGCAGGTCGCGGCAAAGGTCCAGGGCGGCGTATTGGTCTTACTGATGGAGACCTTGCCGCCGGTCGAGCTGATGATTGCGGTGTCGCCGGGCTGGGTGAGCTGCACGCACTGTTGGCTCGTCGTGCAGACACTGGCGGCGCCGTCCTGCAGCACGACGACCGAGCGGCCGCGCTGGGACAGGATATCGAGTGTAGTACCGCGCACGCCGATCGTCGCAAGCGGGGTCGTGATCTTGTAGGCGGTCTTCTCGGAATGTCCGGTGACGAAACGGAATGCGCCGGTCGTCATGCGGATCGCAACGTCACGATAGCTGTGCTCGTCGTTGAAGACGGTGCGGTCGAGCTTGAGCGTGGCGCTCGGACCGAGCGACAGATTGGTGCTGTCGGCCATCACGAAGCGCGCTGCGCTGCCGGCGCCGGTGCGCACGGTCTCGTCCCGCAGCATGCTGTCGCCAATGCTGATCGGTGTCGTGGTCGCGGCCACGCGAACGACCTCATTCTGGATCACGACGGCTTCCCCGACGCGCGTCTGCGCCTGCGCGCAAGGGGCCACGCACAAGGCGATCGACAACAGCGTGGAGAAAAGCCAGAAACGCAAATTCATTTCGCAACCGATCGATGTGTCCCTGATCGTACCGGATCGCGCGCGCTTGCGATGTGGCGGAATTATCACAAGCAGCGCGAGACCTGCGCTATGCTTAGTGACAGTCGCGGCAGAATGCGTTCAATGAAAACTGCGATGTCTATTATTCTCGGCGGTGACGCAAATTTGCCACGCAAAACATCCCCACAAATGCCGCTCGACTTGCCCGCGGTTCCGAAGGTGTCGCGGAGCGCAGTGATTGCTGTCGCGATTTTCCTGGCCGCGCATCTCGCCCTGCTGATCGGCTTGACGACGCCGGAGAAGTTCGTCTTCGACGAAGTGCACTACGTGCCGGCGGCGCGGCAGATGCTGGCACCGACGATGTCGCAACCGATGCTCAATCCGATGCATCCGCCACTGGCGAAGGAGCTGATCGCCGCCTCGATCGCGGCCTTCGGCGACAACGCGCTGGGCTGGCGCTATCCCGCGACACTGTTCGGCGCGCTCGCGATCGTCGCGATCTATCTGTGCGGCCTCGCGCTATTCGCCGCGCAAGGGCCTGCGATCGCCGCCGCACTGATCGCCGGCTGCAACCAGATGGTGTACGTGCAGGCGCGCATCGCGATGCTCGACATTTTTGCGTTCGGCTTCGGCCTGCTCGCGATTGCCGCCTTCATGCACGGCTTTCGAAAGGACCGGCCTCATGCATTGTTCGCGACTGCCGGCAGCCTGTTCGGCTGTGCTGCGGCCTGCAAATGGAGCGGCCTGTTTCCACTCGGAATCTGCATCGTCATCGTCGCGGTGATCCGCCTGATGCAGGGCTGGCACACCCTGTTTGCCGACGCGAAGCCGGGGGATTGGTACCGGCCCGACCTCTGGCCCGACTTCAGATTACATCACGTCGTGCTCTGCTTCACCGTCCTGCCCGCGATGACATATCTTGCGGCCTTCGTCCCGCTGTACGGCGTGTCGCTGCCGGATCTGGTCGAGGCGCAACGCCGGATCTTCGCCGACAACACCACCACTGCCATCGCCGGCCACACTTATATGAGCGCGTGGCCGTCATGGCCGCTGCTCGCGCGCCCGGTATGGTTCCTGTTCGACAAGACCGCGGACGGCAATGTCTCCGCGATCGCCTTCCTCGGTAATCCCCTGGTGCTGTGGCCGGCGCTGCTCGCGCTCGCCGTCGTGCTGCGCGACTTCGTCGTTGCGCGCCGCCGGGATGCGTTCCTGATCGCGGTCTTCTATTTCGGGTGCTGGCTCGCCTGGGCGTTGCTGCCGCGCACGCTCGCCTTCATCTATTACTATCTGCCGGCTGCGACCCTGGCGTCGCTCGCGCTGGTCTATGTGCTGCGCCGGGACGGACTGCCACGCTGGCTGCTGTGGGCCTATGTCGGGGTCGCCGCGATCGGCTTTGCCGCCATGCTGCCGATCTCGGCGGCCTTCATCGGCACGTCGATGCAGACTTTCAACCGGCTGATGCTCTTCCAGAGCTGGATATGATATCGCCGCCTGCCGGGGAACGACAGGCGGCGCCTTTATGGGCGATGACCTGGGAATTACTTTGACGCGGTCTGGGTGTCCATGTTCACGACCTGGACGCGGCGGTTGATCGGGTCGGCGCCGTTGGCGGCATCCTTCAGCTTGGTCTTGCCGTAGCCGACGGTGACGAGATCGGTGCCGGTGAGTCCGTAGTTCTGCACCAAATACTTCTTGATGGTGTCAGCCCGCCGCTCGGAGAGCCCCTGATTGTACCCCTCGGTGCCGACCGCATCGGTGTGGCCGGCGACCACGAAAGTCGAGCCCTTCAGCGAGGGATCGGACAGCGCCTTGCCGAGCGCCTGCACCGACGGCACCGACGTCTTGGCAATGTCGGCCGAGTTGTAGTCGAACTGGATCTCCAGATCGATCTTCGGCTTGGTCGCGGCGAGTTCGGCAATCTGCTCGCGCTCGCCCGTCGACAGCGACCGCGTCGAGCGGTTGCGCACCGTGTTCAGAAACGTCGATTCCTTGGCCTGCGCCGCCGGATCGACCTGCGGACCTGCGGACAGCCCGCGGGTCGCCGCCTTCGGCTTCAATGCATCCAGGATCTGGTTGGTCGAGACATTGCCGTCGCCGGCCATAGCCAAGCCGGCCGTCATCGAGAGAAGTGCCGAGAGGGTCATCGCCTTCAGTGCAAAAGACTTATTGAAACTAGTCATTGTCGTATCCTCGTTGTGACGCCTGATGGCTATTTGATGCTGCAAGCATAGGGCAGGTTCAAAACCCCTGGTGTGATCTTGGTCACGGTGGAAACGGGGCCCTCCAGGGCCATGGCAGCGAATTTCAAGCGGTTTCGGGTTGATGGAGGGCCGGCCCGCGGTCCACTCCGAGGACCGACGCTGACGCGTGAAGAGAGTGGTCGCACGCTGCCCGGCGAGCGTTCGAGCCGTCGCAGTCCTGTCGTGATCCGCATCACTGAGGACCGCCGCGCCCAGGTGCCACTCGGGGCCCCGGTTCACTCAGGGAAACCTGTGCTGACCGATTGTCGCAAAGCCGTCGCGTGATGGCCTGTCTGCGGACAATTTTTCGGCCAGATGGACGCCTAGGGCGGAGCCTCCGACAAGCGCAACGAAGGGAGCCGAGTTCCATCCAGTGCCGAGGCCAAGTGATTATCAGTTCTATCGCAGTGGCCCGCCAGATCGGACCGTGTCCCTGAATTCCATGCCCATCTATATCGGGGCCGCGATGATCGCGGTGGCGATCCTGCTGTCGACGCTGATCACGGGGCTGACCTCCCGCTATGTCGGGCTTCAAGCGCCGACCGACGAGAACATGTGGCTGGTCGATCGCCTCACCGGCAACGTCTATCGCTGCCAGGCGGAGGAGCGCGGCAAGGCCTCGTGCGAACCCGATGTCGCCACAGGCAGCGTTGGCGACCGGTCCAAAGCCCCGAAAGCCGGGCGCTGAGCGCTCCGCCTTCGCACCGCAGCAAATTGTCTTCTCCCCGAAACGTCTTCGCCGGAGAATACGTATTGCGAAGGCCGGCATGACGCCGGTTTCGTTTTACGGAGGAGACTTTTCGATGAAGATCTTGCTCACAGCCGCCGCTTTTGTCGCGTTCACCGTTTCTCTTTCACCGGCATCCGCCGCCATGATGGCGTGCACCGGCGATAACATGATGAAATCGACAGCCATGATGATGGGCACGGCCGATACCCCGGCTAAGGTCGCGGCCAACAAGGAAATGGCCATGGCCAACACCGATATGAGCAATGGCAAGATGAAGGGCGGCTGCATGCATTACATGAAGGCGCAGAAGGCCATGATGATGAAATAGGGCCTCGGCCACGCCAAGCGGCCGCGCTGTCAGCAGATGGCAGCGCGGCTTTTCTTTTGCTGAGTCCGGTCCGCTTCTTTCTCCCAGCGCGAATTCCGCTACATTCCCTCCTGCAATGTCCCGCGCGCCCAAACCGATTCCACTCACCACGAAACAGGCCCGGCAAATCTGGCTTCATGCCCAGCGCCTGAACGAGCGCGCGCCGTTTGGTGACGGCGCGCAAGCCGTCTCCGACGCGGTCGCCCATCTCGGCTATGTGCAGATCGACACCATCAACGTGATCGAGCGCTGCCACCACCACATCCTGTTCAGCCGCATCCCGTCCTACCGCCGCGCCGACCTGCGCCACGCCCAGAGCGTCGACAAGAGCGTCTTTGAATATTGGACGCATGCGCTGTCCTACGTGCCGGCCGGCGACTTCCGCTTCTTCCTGCCGGCGATGCGCGAGCACCGCCGCGAGGGGCACAAATGGTTCGCCTCGGTGAAGCCTGCCGACATGCGCAAGGTGATGCGGCTGGTGCGCGCCGGCCCGCTGACGATCCGCGACATCGAGGACGACGTGCTCACCGAGAAGGAGCATCTGTGGCAAAGCCGAAAACCCTCGAAGCGGGCGTTGCAGCTCGCTTTCTATACGGGGGCCGTGACCGTCAGCGAGCGCCAGGGCATGCTCAAGACCTATGAGCTGATGACGCGCCATTTCGGCTGGGACAAGCTGCCGAAGCCGGCCTCGGCAAGGGACATTACAGGCTATCTGCTCGATCGCGCGCTGCGATCGCAAGGTGTCGTGAGCCTCGATTCGGTCTGCCATCTCGACGCGCCGCGCAAGCCGGCGGTGGCTGCCCTGATCGGCTCGCGCGTCCGCCGTGGCGGGCTCGTGCCTGTCGCCATCGAGAGTGCCGGAAAGCAGGAGCACTGGGCATTGCCTTCTGCGCTCGAGCCGGGCGAGCGCGCGCCACCTGACCTCGTCCATATCCTCTCGCCGTTCGATCCGCTGATCATCCAGCGCAAGCGCACCAATCTCATTTTCGGCTACAACCATTTGTTCGAGGCCTATGTGCCGAAAGCCAAACGCAAGCTCGGCTATTTCGCGCTGCCCGTACTGGTCGGCGACGAGATCGTCGCGGCGCTCGATCTGAAGACCGACCGGCAAGCGAAGAAGCTGCTGATGCGGAAATGGACCTGGGTCGGTGAGGGAAAGAAGGCCGCGGGGCGCAAGGAGCTCAAGCAAAAGATCGAGGAGGAGCTCGATCGGTTTGAGAAGTTTCAATTGGCGGAGTGAAATGCGCCCTCGTCGGTCTGTAGGGTGGATTAGCGAAGCGTAATCCACCTCTTTCACTTCCGCGGAGACAAACAGTGGTGGGTTACGCTGCGCTAACCCACCGTACGCACCCTGGCGAGCCGATCAATCCAAACGCCGAACGCAATCCCAACCGCATACGCCAGCAAATTCCATGGCGAGAAGATGCGCCCGAGCAGCAGCGCCCCGGCCGTGGTCAACCGGAACGCGTCGAGCCAGGGCATGTGCACCAGCCGGGAGAATTCGACCACGACCGCGATCACGGTCGCGATGGCCGCCATCCGCGCCCGTGGCAGCCGCGGCAGCAAAACGCCGACCAGCAGAAACACCATCGTTGCCCATAGCAGCGAGCCGCCGTACTTCACCACGAAGGCCGGCAGGCCGATCGGAAAGCCGTACCAGCGCAGCGAGAGTCCGCAGGCAATAACCGCCAGCGCCAGACCGGCGCGGATCAGCGATGTCCGAAGTGGCGCAATGGGTTTGACCGGTTGCGCCTCGTGCATTGCTTGCTCCATTGACTCTTTCGCGGCGATGCTCAAAACCCCCGATCAGCCCATAAAAGCAACAACCCCGGGGGAAGCCATGAGCCAGACCACGACCTATGCCGGTTCGACCGGCGCAGCCAAGTTGGAAATCGAGACCTCGACGATTCGTGCCATCTCCTGGCGCCTGATCCCGTTCCTGGTGCTGGCCTACTTCTTCTCCTATCTCGATCGCGTCAATCTCGGTTTCGCCGCGCTGACCATGAATGCCGAGCTGAAATTCACGCCGCTGATCTTCTCCTGGGGCGCCGGCATCTTCTTCATCGGCTATTTCATCTTCGAGGTGCCGAGCAATCTGGCGCTGGAGAAGTTCGGCGCCAGCCGCTGGATCGCCCGCATCATGGTGACCTGGGGCATCATCTCGGCGCTGATGGCGCTCACGAGCGGCGTCACGAGCTTCTACGTGCTGCGCTTCCTGCTCGGCGTCGCCGAGGCCGGCTTCTTCCCCGGCATCATCCTCTATCTCACCTATTGGTATCCGGCCGAATACCGCGCCCGCTTCCTCGCGGCCTTCGCCATCGCCGTGCCGGTCTCCACCTTGATCGGCGCGCCGGTCTCGGGCCTGCTGCTCGGCCTCGACGGCGCGATGGGCCTGAAGGGCTGGCAGTGGCTGTTCATCATCGAGGGCATTCCGTCTGTGCTGCTCGGCATCGTCACCTGGTTCTATCTCACCGACAGGCCGGAGAAGGCGGATTGGCTCTCGGCCGAGCAGAAGGCCTGGCTCAAGACCAAGCTGGATTCCGAGATCGCGGCCAAGCAGGCGGTGAAGCATTTGTCGCTCAGTGAGGCGCTGACCTCACCGAAGGTGATCATGCTCGCCCTGGTCTATTTCGGCTTCGTTGGCGCGCTGTATGGCATGCAGTTCTGGTTGCCGCAGATCGTCAAGGCGTTCGGCCTCACCAACGCCCAGACCGGCTTCGTCACCGCCATCCCGTATCTGTTCGGCACCATCGCGATGATCCTGTGGGCACGGCATTCCGATGCCACGCGCGAGCGCGTGATGCATGTCGGCGCGCCGTTGCTGCTCACCGCCGTCGCTCTCGGCGTCTCCTCCTATCTCACCGACCCCACCCTGACGATGATGGTGCTGACGGTGGCCGCGATCGGCGTGTTCTGCTGCTTCGGGGTGTTCTGGACCTTGCCCACCGCCTGGCTCTCCGGCACGGCGGCGGCCGGTGCCATCGCCTTGATCAACTCGATCGGGAATCTCGCCGGCTTCGGTGGGCCCTATCTGATCGGCTGGGTCAAGGAAGCCACCGGCCAGACCTCGACCGGACTGCTCGTGCTCGCGGTGCTGCCGCTGATCGCCGGCATCCTGGTCTTCATCGGCGGTCACGAAAGCAAGCACGAGTTCGCGGAGCAGGGGCGGCGATAGCCTCGAAATGTCGCCTCCGCGAAAGCCAGGGCCTATTTCCACGCGGCCCTCTGGGGGACCTGCGGCGCGACGCTTTCTTCGAACAGTCCAGGCTTCCGCCAGGGGCAGCCCGCGGAGGTTACCACCTCTTAACGATCACAGATTCCTGATGACTGACGATTATTGACTTTTATCAGTGATTAGTCGACATTCCTCTCATTGCAGCCGAGGGAGTGTCCTCCGATGTTCGTCCGATCCGTTTTGTCCAGCTATTCGAGGCTCTTGGCCGGTGTTTCGCTGGCGCTGATGGCTGCCGCCCTCGCTGGGTGCAATGACACCGTCGCTGAAAAGGCCGAGCCGCCGCGGCCGGTTCTTGTCGCCACCGCCCATTATGATGCCGAAAAGCCCGAGCGCAGCTTCGTTGGCACCATTAGGCCGCGGATCGAGAGCGATCTGGGCTTTCGGGTCGCCGGCAAGGTCGCCAAGCGTCTGGTCGAAGTCGGCCAGACCGTCGAAATCGGCCAGCCGCTCGCGGTCCTCGATGAGGTCGATCTGAAGCTCCAGGCCGAGCAAGCCGTCGCCGAGCAGACCGCTGCGACCGGCGTGCTGGCCCAGGCCGCCGCCGCCGAGCAGCGCGCCAAGGATTTGAAGGCCAAGGGCTGGACCACCGACGCGCAGCTGGATTCGAGCCGCGCCGCCGCCGACGAGGCGCGTGCCCGCCTGAACCGGGCCGAGCGCTCGGTCGAACTGACCAACAATTCCCTTTCCTACGCGACGCTCAACGCCGACGCCCGCGGCGTCGTCACCGCAACGCTGATCGAGCCCGGCCAGGTGGTCGCCGCGGGCCAGGCTTCGATCCGTGTCGCCCGCTTTGCCGAGAAGGAAGCGGTCGTCGCGATCCCTGAGACGCTGGTCGGACGTGCCAAATCGGGCGCCGCCAGCGTCACTCTTTGGTCGGAGCCGGGCAAGAAATATACGGCCAAGCTGCGCGAGATCGCGCCCACCGCGGATCCTGCGACACGCACTTATCTCGCCAAGTTCTCGCTGCCCGAGGCCGACGACAAGGTCTCGCTCGGCATGACCGCGACGCTGACGCTGTCGGACGCTGCGACCGAGCGCGTTGCGCGGCTGCCGCTGTCGGCACTGTTCAACGAAGGCGGCAAACCGTCCTTCTACGTCGTCGACGACAACGGCGGGGTCACGCTGAAGCCGGTGACGGTGAAGTCCTACGAGAGCAACGACGTCGTCATCACCGGCGGTGTCGAAGAGGGCGCCAAGATCGTCGCCCTCGGCGTTCAGAAGCTCGATCCGGGCCAGCGGGTGCGGATCGTGTCGTCACTGTCCTTTTAAGTCTCGTTTACGAGTTGCGTCGTGTGAGGTGAGTTTCGGCCCGAGCGCAAATGCTTTGGCTGAAGCGGCGAAGCGATCCAGAACCTGCCCAGCCCCCTGGATTGCTTCGCTGCCTCGCGACGACGGTTCGAACAGAGTGGCTGTCGTTTTTTGCAACCGGATCATCTTTGGAGAGTGCGATGAAGCGCTTCAATCTTTCGGCCTGGGCCGTCAGCCATCCGACGCTGATCCTGTTCCTGATGCTCATTCTCGGCGTCGCCGGGTTCTTCTCCTATCAGAAGCTCGGCCGCGCCGAGGATCCGTTCTTCACGGTGAAGGTGGTCAACGTCTCCGTGCTGTGGCCGGGCGCGACCGCGCAGGAGATGCAGGCGCAGGTCGCCGATCCCATCGAGAAGAAAATCCAGGAGCTGCCTTACTTCGAGAAGGTGCAGACCTATTCCAAGCCCGGCTTCACTGCGCTCCAGGTGACCTTCCGCGACTCCACGCCGCCGAAGGACGTTCCGTATCTCTTCTATCTGCTGCGCAAGAAGCTGGCCGACGTGCAGGGCCAGTTGCCCGCAGGGATTCTCGGACCCGTGGTCAACGACGAGTTCTCCGACGTCGATTCCATCCTCTACATGATGACCGGCGACGGCGCCGACTACGCCCAGCTCAAGAAGGTCTCGGAGGGTTTCCGTCAGCGCCTCCTGAAGGTGCCGGGCGTGACCAAGGTCGACGTCTACGGCAACCAGGATGAGCGCATCTTCGTCGAATTCAGCCATGCCAAGCTCGCCACCCTCGGCATCACGCCGCAGGCGCTGTTCGATTCGCTCGCCAAGCAGAACAACGTGACGCCGGCCGGCACGGTTGAGACCTCGTCGCAGCGCGTGCCGCTGCGCGTCACCGGTGCGCTCGACGGCGCCAAGGCCGTCGCGGAGACTCCGGTCGAGAGCAACGGCCGCGTGTTCCGCCTCGGCGACATCGCCACCGTCACCCATGGCTATGTCGACCCTCCGAGCTTCATCGTGCGCCAGGAAGGCAAGGCCGCGATCGGCATCGGCGTCGTCACCGCCAAGGGCGCCAACATCCTCGATCTCGGCAAGGAGGTCGAGAAGGCGACGGCTGAATTCATGAAGGCGGTGCCGCAGGGCGTCGACATCAAGCTGATCGCCGACCAGCCCAAGGTGGTCGAGCACGCCGTCAGCGAATTCGTGCACTCCTTCATGGAAGCCCTCGTCATCGTGCTGTTCGTGTCGTTCCTGGCGCTCGGCTGGCGTACCGGCATCGTGGTCGCGCTGTCGGTGCCCCTGGTGCTCGGCATCGTCTTCGTCGTCATGAACACGATGTCGCTCGATCTGCACCGCATCACGCTGGGTGCGCTGATCATCGCGCTCGGCCTGCTGGTGGATGACGCCATCATCGCCGTCGAGATGATGGTGGTGAAGATGGAGCAGGGCTGGGACCGCATGCGTGCGGCGTCCTTTGCCTGGGAATCCACTGCGTTTCCGATGCTCACGGGAACGCTGGTCACGGCCGCTGGCTTCCTCCCCATCGGCTTTGCCAATTCCGCGGTCGGCGAATATGCCGGCAGCATCTTCTGGATCGTGGCGATCGCGCTGGTCGCGTCCTGGTTCGTGGCGGTGATCTTCACGCCCTATATCGGCGTCATGCTGCTGCCCAACATCAAGGTGCACCACAATCACGATCCGCACGCGGTCTACGAGACCCGCATGTACCGGGGCCTGCGCGCCATCGTGCAGTGGTGCGTCAACCACCGCATCACGGTGGTGGCCGCGACCGTCGGCGTCTTCATCGCCTCAATCGTCGGCTTCGGCCACGTCCAGCAGCAGTTCTTCCCGCTGTCCGAGCGCCCCGAGCTGTTCCTCCAGCTCCGCCTGCCCGAGGGCACCGCCTTCAACGTCACGGAAAAGGCGGTGAAGAAGGCCGAGACCATGCTCAAGGACGACAAGGATATCGAGACCTACACGGCCTATGTCGGGCAGGGCTCGCCGCGCTTCTGGCTCGGCCTCAATCCGCAGCTTCCGAACGAGGCTTTTGCCGAAATCGTCATCGTCGCAAAGGGCGTCGAGGCGCGCGAGCGCATCAAGGCCAAGCTTGAAAACGCCGTTGCCGACGGCGCGCTCAACGAGGCCCGCGTGCGCGTCGACCGCTTCAATTTCGGTCCCCCCGTTGGTTTCCCCGTGCAGTTTCGCGTCATCGGACCCGATGCCAACAAGGTGCGCGAGATCGCCTACCAGGTCCGCGACGTCATGCGGCAGAACAGGAGTGTCAAGGACGTCCAGCTCGACTGGAACGAGCAGTCGCCTTACCTCAAGCTCGTCGTCGACCAGGATCGCGCCCGCGCCATGGGCCTGACCCCGCAAGACGTGTCGCAGGCGCTGTCGATGCTGATCTCGGGCTCACAGGTGACGACCGTGCGCGACGGCATCGAAAAGGTCGGCGTGGTCGCGCGCGCCGTCTCGTCTGAACGGCTTGACCTCGGCGCAGTCGGCGATCTCACCATCACCTCGCGTAACGGCGTGGCCGTGCCGCTGCAGCAGATCGCCAAGATCGAGTATGCCCACGAGGAGCCGATCATGTGGCGGCGTAACCGCGACATGGCGATCACCGTGCGCTCCGACGTCGTCGACGGCGTGCAGGCGCCCGACGTCACCGGCCAGATCGCGCCGAAGCTGAAGGCAATCAAGGACAACCTCGAGCCGGCCTACCGCATCGAGGCGGGCGGCGCGTTCGAGGAATCCGCCAAGGGCAACGCCTCGATCTTCATTCTCTTCCCGCTGATGGTCATGGTGATGCTGACGCTGCTGATGTTCCAGCTGCAGAGCTTCTCGCGCCTGATCCTGGTGTTCCTGACCGCACCGCTCGGCATTGTCGGCGCCTCCTTCGGGCTCAACCTCGCCAACGCCCCGTTCGGCTTCGTGGCGCTGCTCGGCCTGATCGCGCTTGCCGGCATGATCATGCGCAACGCGGTCATCCTGGTGGATCAGATCGAGACCGACGTTTCGCATGGCCTGACCCGCCGTGAGGCGATCGTGGAGGCGACTGTCCGCCGGGCCCGTCCGGTGGTGCTGACGGCGCTTGCCGCCATCCTCGCCATGATCCCGCTGTCGCGCTCGGCGTTCTGGGGGCCGATGGCGATCACCATCATGGGCGGCTTGTTCGTTGCGACCTTCCTCACGCTGCTGTACCTGCCGGGCCTCTACGCCCTCTGGTTCCGCAAGAGCCTGGACGAGGCGGGCACCCCCGAGCAACCTGCCGCGCCGCAGCATGGGAGCGATGACCAGAACGCAATTCCGCTTGCTGAGGCGGCTGAATAAGTGAAGATGAACTGCTGATTGACGAGTCCTGACAGATGACACTGGTTTCGGAACATATCGAAGGCGACACCCGGGATCGTATTCTCGAGGTGGCCGAGCGGCTGTTCCGCCAGATTGGCTATCTCAAGACCACGGTCGGGGACATCGCCAAGGAGCTCAAGATGAGCCCCGCCAACGTCTATCGCTTCTTCGAATCGAAGAAGGCGATTCATCAGGCGGTGGCCCGCTCGCTGATGGGCGAGGTCGAGCTGGAAGCGCAGCGGATCGTGGCGAGGCCCGGTCCGGTAACGCCGCGCTTCCGCGAGCTGCTCACCACCATCAATCGCATGAACACCGAACGCTATGTCGGCGACAATAAGCTGCACGAGATGGTCGAGATCGCGATGCAGGAGGACTGGGATGTCTGCGTCAACCACATGGAGTGTATTGCCGGGGTCATCGGCCAGATGATCGCGCAAGGCGTGGCGTCCGGCGAGTTCGAGGCGCCGGACCTGCAACTGGCCGCGCTCTGCGCCTGCACCGCGATGATGCGGTTTTTCCACCCCCAGATGATCGCCCAGTGCGCGACCAAGCCGGGCCCGACCATCGACCAGATGATCGATTTCGTCATCGCGGGATTGTCCCCGCGCCACTGACGCGGCGACGGATTTCCTCCTATAAGCAGGCCCACCGCCCCGGAATGACGGCTGGTGGCTGGCAAGGACGGATTAACACACTCCGTCATTGCGAGCGTAGCGAAGCAATCCAGACTGTCTCTGCGGAAGGATTCTGGATTGCTTCGCTGCGTTCGCAATGACGAGAAGGAAACAGCGCGTGACCGACAAAGACCTGCACTTCTACGAGCCCGCCAAGGGCCACGGCCTCAAGCACGATCCCTTCAACGCCATCGTCGCGCCGCGGCCGATCGGCTGGATTTCGTCGCGCGACACCAAGGGCCACGTCAATCTCGCGCCCTACAGCTTCTTCAACGCGTTCTGCTATGTCCCTCCGATCATCGGCTTCTCCTCCACCAATTGGAAGGACACGGTCGCGAACATCCAGCAGACCGGGGAGTTCGTCTGGAATCTGGCCACCATGGACCTGGCCAGGCACATGAACGCGACTGCGGCGCACGTCGGCCCTGAGGTCGACGAGTTCGAGGTTGCCGGCCTCACTGCCGTGCCCGGCAGACTCGTCAACGTGCCGCGCGTCGGCGAGAGTCCCGTCGCCTTCGAGTGCAAGGTGTCCGACATCGTCCGGCTCAAGGGCGCCAACGGCAAGGAAGCCAATGCCTGGCTGACGCTCGGCGAGGTCGTTGCCGTCCACATCGACAAGGCCATGATCAAGGACGGCGTCTACCAGACCGCCGCCGCCCGCCCGATCGTCCGGGCCGGCCGCAGCGGGGATTATTTCGAGATCAAGCCGGAAAACATGTTCGAGATGGTGCGGCCGGATTAAGGCCGCTGCTCTCTCTGTCGTCGTTCCGGGGCGCGCCATTAGGCGCGAGCCCGGAATCCATTCATCGACCAATGCTGGCGCACGATGGATTCCGGGCTCACGCTTCGCGTGCCCCGGAATGACGTGAGGACTGGCGCGGCCAACGGCCCCCTCCCGGAACTGCCACCACGCCTCGACCGTTATGGCCCTTGGGCGGCTGCCCGGCCGCGTCAATTCGCGTCTTTTCGCAGGTGAAGTGTTCACCTCCGCCGGCCACTTTCCGCTAAAATGCCCGATCACCGCGCCGATGCATGAGGTCCGCCATGAGCTTCCGCCGCGACACCCTGACCAAGCCGATCTTCTCCTGGGCGCGCGGCGTGCTGCCGGCGATGTCGGACACCGAGCGCGAGGCGCTGGAGGCCGGCGACGTCTGGTGGGACGCCGATCTCTTCACCGGCAACCCCGATTGGTCGAAACTGCTGAACGTCCCGCCGGCAACGCTGAGCGAAGAGGAGCGGGCCTTCCTCAACGGCCCGGTCGACGAGCTCTGCGCCATGCTCGACGAGTGGAAGATCTTTTGGGAATGGCGCGACCTGCCGCCCGACGTGTGGCACTTCATCAAGCGCGAAAAATTCTTCGGCATGATCATTCCGAAGGAGTTCGGCGGCCTCGGCTTCTCGCCTTATGCGCATTCGGAAGTGGTGCGCAAGATCTCGACCCGCTCGATTGCCGCCGCGGTGACGGTGATGGTGCCGAACTCGCTCGGCCCCGGCGAACTCCTGATGCACTTCGGCACCAAGGAGCAGCAGCAGCGCTGGCTGCCGCGTCTTGCCGACGGCCGCGACATTCCCTGCTTCGGCCTCACCAGCCCGGAGGCCGGCTCCGACGCCGCCTCGATGGTCGACACCGGCATCATCTGCAAGGGCACCTTCGAGGGCCAGGAGGTGCTGGGCCTGAAGCTCAACTGGCACAAGCGCTACATCACGCTCGGTCCCGTCGCGACGCTGCTTGGCCTCGCCTTCAAGGCCTATGACCCCGATCATCTCGTCGGCGATCAGGAAGAGCTCGGCATCAGCGTGGCGCTGATCCCGACCAACCTTCCCGACGTGGAAATCGGCAAACGCCATCTGCCGTCGATGCAGGTGTTCCAGAACGGCCCGAATTGGGGCCGCGACGTTTTCATTCCGCTCGATTACGTCATCGGGGGCCAGGCGCGGCTGGGGCAGGGCTGGAAGATGCTGATGACGGCGCTCGCCGCCGGCCGCGGCATCTCGTTGCCGTCGCTCTCCGCCGCCGGCGCCGCCTATGCCGCGCGCACCACCGGCGCCTATGCCCGCATCCGCGAGCAGTTCGGCATTTCCATCTCCAAGTTCGAGGGCGTCGAGGAGCCGCTCGCGCGCATCGTCGCGACCGCCTATCAGCTCGACGCGGCGCGACGGTTGACCTGCGCCGCGCTGAATGCCGGCATCCATCCCGCCGTCATCTCGGGCATCATGAAGCTGCACGCAACCGAGCGGATGCGCACCGCGGTCGACGACGCCATGGACATCCATGGCGGCAAGGCCGTGATCGACGGTCCGCAAAACTATCTCGGCAATCTCCACCGTGCCGTCCCCGTCGGCATCACCGTCGAGGGCGCCAATATCCTCACCCGCAATCTCATCGTGTTCGGGCAGGGCGCCATCCGCGCCCATCCCTATTTGCTCGACGAGATGAATGCGCTTGCCGATGCCGATCGCGAGCGCGGGCTCACCGCCTTCGACAAGGTGTTCTGGAAGCATGTCGGCCACAGCTTCGAGACACTCTTGCGCGCGTTCGGCCGGAGCTGGAGCTTTGGTGTCTTCGCGCTTGCACCCGATGCGGGTGACGCCAGGCCCTTCTATCGTCAGCTCTCGCGCTACTCCGCGGCGTTTGCCCTCTGCGCCGATATGGCGCTGCTGACGCTCGGCGGAGCGCTCAAGCGCAAGGAGATGCTGTCGGCGCGCTTCGGGGACATCCTGTCCGAGCTGTATCTGCTCTCGGCCGCGCTCAAACGCTGGCAGGACGAGGGCCGGCAGAAGGAAGATTTTGCCGCGCTCGAATGGTGCATGGCGACGGGCTTTCGGACCATCGAGAACCGGCTTGCCGAGATTCTCGCCAATCTGCCGAACCGTTTCGTCGCAGGCATCCTCAAGTTCGTGGTCCAGCCCTTCGGGGCTCGCGTGCTGGGTCCCTCCGACCGGGTCGTGCATCAATGCGCAAGCCTCGTGCTGGAGCCGTCGGCCGCGCGCGACCGCCTCACGCCCGACCTCGCTTATGTCGATGACGATGGCGGCTTCGCCCGGCTGGAGCGCGCGTTCAAGCTGGTCGCGGCCACGGACGCCATCGCCAGGCGCATGCGCGCGGCTCACATAAGCGACTGGAAGGATGCGGTGGCCAAGGGTGTGATCACGCAGGCCGAGGGCGAGCAGCTGGCCGCGGCCCGCGAAGCGGTGACAAAGGTGATAGAGGTCGACGATTTTGCGCCGGAGGCGCTGTCCCCGATTTACAAGAAAACCGGCGACGTGCATCAGTTCTTCCAGGAACTCGGTGAACAGAGGGCGGCGAGCTGATGGCACGACCGGTTTTCATCGTCGACGGCAGCCGCACGCCGTTTCTGAAGGCGCGCTCGGGGCCGGGGCCGTTCACGCCGGTCGATCTCGCCGTGCAATGCGGCCGGCCGCTGCTGGCGCGCCAGCCGTTTTCGCCTGATACCTTCGACCAGGTCATCCTCGGCTGCGTCAACGTGATCGCTGACGAAATGAACCCGGCCCGCGTCGCAGCACTCCGGCTCGGCATGGGCGAGGACATGGTCGCCTTTACCGTGCAGATCAATTGCGGCTCCGGCATGCAGTCGATCGACACCGCCTATCGCTACATCCGCGAGGGCCATGCCGACATGATCCTCGCCGGCGGCACCGAGGCCTTGAGCCACGCGCCGCTGGTGTGGCCGAATTCCGGCGTGCGCTGGTTTGCCGGGCTCGCCACCGCCAAGGGCGTCGCCGCGAAGCTTGCCGCGGCCTTCAAGCTGCGGCCGCGCTATCTCAAGCCGATCATCGGCCTGGAGCGCGGGCTGACCGATCCCATTACCGACCTGAACATGGGCCAGACCGCCGAAGTCGTCGGCCATCTCTTCGACATCACCCGCGCGCAGTCCGATGCCTATGCCGCCGAGAGCCATCGCCGGCTCGCGCATGCGCAGGCGGAAGGTTTTCTCAAGGGCGAAGTCGAAACCGCGTTCTCCCGCGACGGAAAATTCTTCGACCATGATGATGGCGTGCGTCCGGACTCGACAGCCGAGACGCTCGCGAAACTGAGGCCGGTGTTCGAGCGTCCCTGGGGCCAGGTCACTGCCGGCAATTCCTCGCAGATCACCGACGGCGCGTCCTGGGTGATCCTGGCGTCCGACGACGCGGTCGCCAAGTACAAGCTGACGCCGAAGGCGGTCATCGTCGACAGCAACTGGGCCGCACTTGATCCTGCTATCATGGGTCTTGGTCCTGTGATGTCGGTGACGCCGCTACTGAAGCGCAACGATCTCACCATCCAGGACATCCAGACCTGGGAGCTCAACGAGGCCTTCGCCACCCAAGTGCTCGGCTGTCTCGCCGCCTGGAATGACGACAAATTCTGCCGCGAGATTTTGGGGCTGGACGGCGCCGCCGGCGAGATCGACCGCGAAAAACTCAATGTCGACGGCGGCGCTATCTCGCTTGGGCATCCCGTCGGCACCTCCGGCAATCGCATCGTGCTGCATCTCGTCAACACGATGAAGCGGCTCGGCACGCGGCGTGGCGTTGCCACCGAATGCATCGGCGGCGGGCTCGGCGGTGCCATGCTGATCGAGGCGGTGTGACCATGGATTCCAGGATCATGACTGCGCTCGGCGATCGCATGCTCTCGCTCGGGCCCCAGCCGGCGTCAGACAGTCCCTACAAGAACTTCAAGCTGACGCGCGATGCCGACGGCGTCGCCTGGCTGCTGTTCGACCGTGCCGATGCCAGCGCCAATACGCTGTCCGCCGACGTGATGGAGGAGTTCGACGCCGTGCTCGCGGCGATCGAGACTGAGCGTCCGGCGGGCCTCGTGATGCGCTCCGCAAAGCCGTCCGGCTTCATTGCCGGCGCCGACGTCAACGAATTCCGCGGCGCCAGCGATCCCGCAATGGTGGAGACGCGGATCCGCGCCGCGCATGCGGTGGTCGACCATCTGGAAGCGCTGAGGCTGCCGACGGTTGCGGTCATCCACGGCTTCTGCCTCGGCGGCGGGCTCGAGGTAGCGCTCGCCTGCCAATCGCGTATCGCGATCGACGGCGCGCGCTTTGGCTTCCCGGAGGTGATGCTGGGCTTGCATCCCGGTCTCGGCGGCACCGCGCGTTTCACCGCGCTGGTCAATCCGACCCAGTCGATGGCCCTGATGCTGACCGGCCGCACCATCGATGCCCGCCGCGCCAGATCGCTCGGCCTCGTCGACACCGTGACGCAGGAGCGCCACGTTCGCAACGCCGTCAAGGATGCACTGTTCGGCCGCCTCAAGCGGGCGCGGCCGGGTTTTCTGACGCGTGCGGCGAATTTCGGCCCGGTGCGCGGGCTGCTGGCCCGGCGCATGCGCTCGGAGGCGGCGAAGGCCGCGTCCCGCGAGCATTATCCTGCGCCCTATGCCTTGATCGATCTCTGGGAGACCCATGGCGGCAGCAAGGCCGCGATGCTCAGGGCAGAGCAGGCTTCGTTCGCCAAGCTGATGGTGACGCCCACCGCGCAGAACTTGATCCGCGTGTTCTTCCTGCGCGAGCAGATGAAGAAAGCGGCTGGGAGCGGCAATACGATCAAGCATGTCCACGTCATCGGCGCTGGTGCCATGGGCGGTGACATCGCGGCCTGGTGCGCGGGGCAGGGGCTGCGCGTCTCGCTCGCCGACATGAAGGCGGAGCCGATTGCGGGCGCGGTCAAGCGCGCCGCCGAGCTCTATGGCAAAATCATCCGCAAACCGACCGAGGTGCGCGACGCGCTCGATCGCCTGATCCCCGACATGGACGGGGAGGGCGTCCGCAACGCCGATCTCATCATCGAGGCTGTCCCGGAGAAGCTCGAACTCAAGCAGAAGGTCTATGCCGGCCTCGAGCCGCGAATGAAGCAGGGCGCGATTCTCGCGACCAACACCTCGAGCATTCCGCTCCAGGATTTGCGCACCATGCTGGCGCGGCCGGAGCGGCTGGTGGGCCTTCACTTCTTCAATCCGGTGTCGCGGTTGCAACTGGTCGAAGTCGTCAGCCATGACGGTAACGATACGCAGGTGCTGAAGGAGGCACTCGCTTTCGTCGGCGCGATCGATCGGCTGCCGTTATCGGTGAAGAGCTCGCCGGGGTTCCTCGTCAACCGCGCGCTGACGCCCTACATGCTGGAAGCGATGGTGATGCTGGACGAGAAGATCGACCAGCGCCTGATCGACGCCGCCGCGGAGCAGTTCGGCATGCCGATGGGACCGATCGAACTGGCCGACCAGGTCGGGCTCGACATTTGTCTGGACGTCGGCGACATGCTGCGTAGCAAGTTCGGCGATCTGCTGCCGCCGACGCCGGCCTGGCTGCGGGAGAAGGTCGCCAAGGGCGAACTCGGCCGCAAGACCGGCAAGGGTTTTTACGTCTGGCGCGACGGCAAGGCCGAGAAGGCGCCGTTGCCCGAGACCGGTCCGCGCGTCACCGACCAGATGATCGACCGCCTGGTGCTGCCGATGTCCAATGTCTGCGTTGCGGCGCTTCGCGAGGGTATCGTCGATGACGCCGACATGGTCGACGGCGCCATGATCTTCGGCACCGGTTATGCACCGTTCCGTGGCGGTCCGCTGAATTATGCGCGCACGCGTGGCGTCGATCATGTCGTATCCACCTTGCGCGCGCTGGCCGGGAGATTCGGCGAGCGCTTTGCGCCGGATCCGGGCTGGGATAATTTCAAGTGAGCAATCTTCAAGTAAGCAATCTTCAAGTGAGAGCGGCATGAACGAACAAGCCAATGCCGGGCCGGGCGGCGATCTCTGCATCCGTACGCTGGCGATGCCGGCCGACACCAACGCAAACGGCGACATCTTCGGCGGCTGGTTGCTCAGCCAAATGGACGTCGGCGGCGGCGTGTTTGCGTCAAAGGTCGCGAAGTCGCGCACGGTGACCGTCGCCATCGAGGCGATGAATTTCCGCAAGGCGGTCTATGTCGGCGATCTCGTTTCGGTCTATGCCAATCTCGTCCGCGTGGGCCGCACCTCGATGACCGTGCATCTCGAAGCCTGGGCGCTACGGCGCAGGGAGCTCCAGCCGATCCTGGTGACCGACGGCAATTTCACTTACGTCTCGATCGACGAGGACGGCCGTCCGCAAACGATCCAGAGAAACGATCCACCAATCGCGACGTAATCGCGCGCGACTTTGCGTCCCATCTCAAGTGCGGCGCCGCCAAACGCGGCGCGACTGAGTCACGGCGCCGCGGCTTTGCCAAGAACCAGTCATAAAACGGATGAGGTCCCGGCGTACTCGATCCCGTGTCGATCCGGGGTGGAAACGGCGTCAAAATGCCCAGGAACCTTTGGGCAGAACTGCCGTTATTTGCCCGCACTGAGGAATCCACGGACCATGCCGGACAGCTACATCATCGAAGTCGATTCGCAGACCGCAGGTATCGTCGTTCGTTCCCAGGGAGGCTATTGCTTTTTCGCCTCATCCAACCGCTTTAACCGTCTCGAAGGCCAGCTCTTCCGCAACGCCCGCGAAGCCGAGCGCGCCGCGCGCAAGCTGGTTAACGGTGATGTGAAGGAAGCGGCGTAAGCGCAGCTGTCATTCCGGGGCAGGCGTAGCGTGAGCCCGGAATCCATTTTGCCGCAGAGAACGTCGACGAATGGATTCCGGGTCCGCGCCTTTCGGCGCGTCCCGGAATGACACCTTCAATCATAACTTCGTCGCCGCCCGCGAGAGCAGCTTCCAGTCGTCGCCCTGCTTCTGCCAGTTCATCAGGATGTGAAGGTTGGTCGGCACTTTTTTCCCATCGGCCGCCATCTCCTGTTCCGCCACCCAGTGGAAACGCACGATCGCGGCGAGGCCGACGACCTTGATGGTCGGGTCCTTGTACTCGATCGACAGGAATTTGGATTTGCCGTCGGTGGCGTTGGCGACGAAGGTCGCCTTGTCCTCGACCTTGCCGCTGGAATGGCTGTAGCTCACCTCATCGGCGCAGAGCGCGCCGAGCGCCTTGGGATCGGCCGCGATCTGGGCGAGACGGAACGCCTCGACCTTCTTCGCCACGGCTTCCTCGTCCGCCGAGGCCGCCAGCACCGGTGCCGTAAGCGCTGAAACTGCAAGAGTGGAGACGGCAAGAGCTGGGACTGCAAGAGTCGAGAGAGCCAGATCGCGTCGGTTGATCGTCATCGTTTCCTCCTTTTTGATCTTGCATGGAGTGTTGCAGCCGCGCTCGACTTTGTCGAGCGTCGCGTGGTGGTCATGCACGTGCGTCATTGCGCGATTGGCGCTGTATTGATACGGCTTTCGTATTGATGCGTCGTATATTCGGGAAGGTACGGACATGATCGAGGCTATCGGCAGGGCGTTACTGTTCGACATCGACGGTACGCTCGCCAACACCGATCCGCTGCACCTGAAGGCCTTCAATCAGGTGCTCGGCCCTCGCGGCCATGTCTTCGATCACGCGCGCTTCTCCAGGGAGCTGCAAGGCTTCGCGAATGTATCGATCGGCGAGCGCTTTCTGCCCGACGAAGCGCCGGAACGACGTGCCTTGATCCTCGATGAGAAGGAGGAAGTCTTCCGCGCGCTCGTCGCTGGGCAGATCGAACCGTTGCCGGGCCTGATGGCGCTGCTCGACAGGGCGGATGCGGCCGGTATTCCCATGGTTGCCGTGACCAACGCCCCGCGACTCAATGCGGAGCTGCTGCTGTCCGGCCTCGGCATCACGCACCGTTTCAAGGCGCTCGTGATCGGCGCCGAGCTGTTGCACGGAAAGCCGCATCCGCTGCCTTATCAGGAAGGGTTGCGCTTTGCCGGCGCCAGCGCGATGGCCTCGATCGCGTTCGAGGACTCCCGCACCGGCGTGCAATCGGCCGCAGCGGCCGGCATTCCGACCATCGGCATCCGGACCAGCCTCAGCCATACTGATCTCGTCGCCGCCGGGGCCATCGCTTCCGCCAGCGCCTTCGACGACCCGGACCTGCTCGCGCGCCTCGCCGCTGCGATGGCGTGGTGAAGACCTCGTCCGTTAACCGTGATCGGCGCGCGCATTGACCGAACGCGCGAACCGCCGCACCATGCAGCTTCCTGACTTGAGGCCATCGCCGTGACCGGACTGACCCATCGCCAAGCCGAAATCCTCAACATCGCGCGCGCCTCGGGCCGCGTCATGGTCGAGGAGCTGGCGCGCCGGTTCGAGGTCTCGGCGCAGACCATCCGCAAGGATCTCAACGATCTCTGCGAGCGCCGCTCGCTGACCCGCATCCATGGCGGCGCCATCATCGCCTCCGGCGTGGAAAACCTCGCTTATGAGGCGCGGCGCTTCGTCGCCGCCGACGAGAAGAAGGCGATTGGAGCCGCGGCCGCCTCGCTGATCCCGAACGGCTGCTCGCTCTTCATCAACATCGGCACCACGACCGAGGAGGTGGCGAGCGCGCTGACCTCGCACGAGGACCTCCTCGTCATCACCAACAATCTGAACGTCGCCATGCTGCTCTATCGTCATCCTCGCATTGAGGTGGTGGTCGCCGGCGGCACGGTACGACGCGCCGACGGTGCGGTGGTCGGCTCGACCGCGACGCAGCTGATCGGCCAGTTCAAGGTCGACTACGCCATCATCGGCGCGTCCGCGATCGACGAGGAGGGCGCGCTGCTCGACTTCGACTATCGCGAGGTGCAGGTGGCGCAGGCCATCATCGCCAATGCCCGCAGCGTCATGCTGGTCGCCGATTCCACCAAGCTCCGCCGCAGCGCGCCGGTCCGCATCGCCCATATCAGCCAGATCCAGACCTTTGTCACCGACCAGGAACTGCCCGAACGCCTCGCCACCATCTGCCACGGCAAGGGCATTGAGGTGATGGCCGCGATGCCGAAGGGGGCGGAGGTCGATGAGGCCCGCGATGTGCAGGATGCAGCACCTGAATCGGCGCCGGTGGTGCGGCTGAGGTAGGACTATGGGTCGTCCCACGGGTTCAGCAGCCGCACGCCGAATACCGCGAAATCCTTCACATTGCGCGTGACGAGCATGAGGTTGTTCGCGAGCGCGGTCGCGGCAAAGAAGCCGTCCATGACAGACAACGCGACGCCGGTTCTGCGGCTCTGAGCCATCAGATCACCCCAGCGTTCCGCCACCGAGTGGTCGATAGGCAGGGTGCGCCCGGCAAAACGCTCCGGCAGATCGTGGGCAAGCCAGGCGGCCAGTGCTGCGCGCCGACGGCCGTCCTCCAGCAATGCGATGCCGCGGCGAAGCTCGGCGATCGATGCCACGCTGATGAACGCACGATCCTCGTCGATCGTATCAAGCCATGACAAGACTTTCGGCGAAGGGGCCGGCCTCTGGACCTCCGACAACACGTTGTGTCGAGCAGTAGATTCACGGCGTCTCGTCGTGCGGCGCGTCGTGCACGCGTTCAAGCTCGAGGTCGGCGCTGCGCAGCGGCGAAGCCAGCAGGAATTCGGCCAAGGTTCCTTTGCGCGCCGTCTTGCGCGCCCATTCCTCGGCGGAAACGATCACCGCATTGGGCTTGCCGTGTCGGGTGATGATTTGCGGGCCGGCTTGGGCACGGTCGATCACCTCGGAGAGCCGGGCCTTGGCGTTGGCAAGCGTCCACGAGTCAGTCGCCGGTGAGTTTGGTGCAGTGCTGTGTTCTGTCATGCAGATAAAGACCAATATGACTATCGTAACTAATAATGGTCGTCGACGACTATTCAAGAGCAATAATGCTGCGCGGATCCCGTCCCGAACTGCCCATTTCCACACCCATATGCCCACTCGAAAGTTCCGCTTTCACTTCCTTTCTCCCCTCTTTCATCTTGCTTTCGTTTTCTGGTGTGATCTAATCAAAAGCGAAAGTAACCGCTCGATTGAACGGGCGGTCGCCGGGGGATGCGTCTGTTGGAGCGGATTTTCGACCTCGCCATTATTGGAGGCGGTGTTAACGGCTGCGGCATCGCGCGCGACGCGGTGGGCCGCGGCAACACGGTTTTCCTGTGCGAAATGAACGATCTGGCGAGCGGGACCTCGTCCTGGTCGACCAAGCTGGTGCATGGCGGCCTGCGCTATCTCGAATATTACGAGTTCCGGCTGGTCCGCGAGGCGCTGATCGAGCGCGAGATTCTCTGGGGGATCGCGCCTCACATCATTCGCCCCCTGCGTTTCGTTTTGCCGCACCATGCGGGCTTAAGGCCAGCCTGGCTGCTGCGCCTCGGCCTCTTCCTCTATGACCACATCGGCGGCCGTCATCTGCTGCCGGCGACGCGCTCGGTCGACCTTGGGCGCGACGAGGTCGGCCGCCCGCTGATCCCGAACCGCTACCGCCGCGCGTTCGAATATTCCGACTGCTTCGTCGACGACGCCCGTCTCGTCGTACTCAACGCGCGCGATGCCGCCGACAAGGGCGCCGAGATCCGTACCCGGACCCGCGCAACCGATATTAAACAGACCGACGGCATCTGGACCGTCAGCATGATCGACACGCTGACCGGCGCGCGCTCGTCGATCCGGGCCCGTGCGCTGGTCAATGCCGGCGGGCCCTGGGTCGAGGATGTGCTCGGCCGCGGCGCCGGCGTCAACGCGAAAGCCAAGGTGCGCCTGGTGCAGGGCTCGCACATCGTCGTAAAGAAACTCTACGACCATGACCGTGCCTACATGTTCCAGAATGCCGACGGCCGCATCATCTTCGTCATTCCCTATCAGGACGATTTCACGCTGATCGGCACCACCGACCGCGACTATGACGGCGATCCCGCCAAGGTGAAGGCGACGGCCGAGGAGATCCAGTATCTCTGCACGGCGGCAAGCGAATATCTGGCCAAGCCTGTCACGCCCGATGACGTGGTCTGGACCTATTCCGGCGTGCGTCCGCTCTATGATGACGGCGCCAGCGAAGCCAAGGCCGCGACGCGCGACTATGTGTTCGAGCTCGACACGCCCGGCGGCGTGCCGCTGCTGTCGATCTATGGCGGCAAGATCACGACCTACCGCCGCCTCGCCGAGGAGGCGCTGGAGCGGCTCGCGCCCTATCTTCGCAGTGCGAAAGCGCGCGAAGGCTGGACCGGCAAATGGCCGCTGCCCGGCGGCGACATGGGCGTGTCCGATGTCGACGGCCTGATCGCCGAGCTTCAGCGCGGCTATCCTTTCCTCAGCCACGAGCATGCGCGGCGCCTCGCACGCGCCTATGGCACGAGGGCGATCAAGCTGCTTGGCGATGCGAAATCGGCGGCCGATCTCGGCCAGGCCTTCGGTGCGACGCTGAGCGAGCGCGAAGTCCGCTATCTCATGGCCAACGAATGGGCCGTCACCGCCGACGACGTCGTCTGGCGCCGTTCCAAGCTCGGCCTGCGACTAAGTGCCGAGGAGATCGCGGCGCTTGATGACTGGATCAGGACCCACGCCGTGCAGCAAAGTCCCCTGCTGGAAGCGGGAGGACGCTCATGACAGTGGCACTCGATCACGTAACCCGGACTGTCGACGGTATCGAGCACATTCGCGACGTCTCGCTGACGCTCGAGAGCGGCACGCTCAACGTGCTGCTCGGGCCGACGCTGTCGGGCAAGACCTCGATCATGCGGCTGCTCGCTGGCCTGGACAAGCCGACATCGGGCAAGCTGCTGGTCAACGGCAAGGACGTCACCGGCGTCGACGTGCGCCAGCGCTCGGTCGCCATGGTCTATCAGCAGTTCATCAACTACCCCTCGCTGTCGGTCTACGAGAACATCGCTTCGCCCTTGCGCGTGCAGGGCAAGCCGCGCGCCGAGATCGAGGCGCGGGTCGCGGAAGCCGCCCGGCTGCTCAGGCTCGAGCCGTTCCTGAAGCGCACGCCGCTCCAGCTTTCCGGCGGCCAGCAGCAGCGAACCGCGATGGCGCGCGCGCTGGTGAAGGGCGCCGACCTCGTGCTGCTCGACGAGCCGCTCGCCAATCTCGACTACAAGCTGCGCGAGGAGCTGCGCACCGAGCTGCCGCGCATCTTCGAGGCGTCCGGTGCGATCTTCGTTTATGCCACCACGGAGCCGACCGAGGCGCTGCTGCTCGGCGGCAACACGGTGTGCATGTGGGAGGGGAAGGCGCTCCAGATCGGCGAGACGCCAAACGTCTACCGGCGGCCGCAGACCTTGCGCGTCGCGCAGGTGTTCTCCGATCCGCCGCTCAATCTCGTCGGCATCGAGAAAAAGAACGGCTCGGTGCAATATGCGGGCGGCATTGCCGCGCCGGCGTCCGGTCTCTATTCCTCGCTCGCGGACGGCGCCTATCGCGTCGGATTTCGTGCCCATCAGCTCGCGCTTGCCAATGGCGAGACCGACCGCCACGCCTTCCATGCCACGGTAACGGTGACCGAGATCACCGGTTCGGAGAGTTTCGTGCATCTGACCCGCGACGGATCGAACTGGGTGGCGGTGTTGCACGGCGTGCACGAGTTCGAGCCCGGGCAGACCATCGATGCCGTGCTTGATCCCAACGACGTTTTCGTGTTCGACGCTGGCGACCGCCTGGTCGCAGCGCCCGGTCCCATAGCGTTTTCAAGCGAAGTGCCGAGCGGTTCGCGTGAAGAAAACGCGTCAAAGAAACAAGCTTGAGGGGGATGCGACATGGCCCGCATTGACCTCGTCGATCTCGCGCACTCCTACGGTGGCAATGATGCGCCGCAGGACAGCTTTGCTCTCAAGCCTGTCACGATGACCTGGCGACAGGGCGGCGCCTACGCGCTGCTCGGGCCGTCCGGCTGCGGCAAGACCACGCTGCTCAACGTCATCTCGGGCATCATCACCCCGTCGCGCGGGAAAATCCTGTTCGACGGCGAGGACATCACACCGCTGTCAACCCAGAAGCGCAACATCGCCCAGGTGTTCCAGTTTCCGGTGATCTACGACACAATGACGGTGGGGCAGAATTTGGCGTTCCCTCTGAAGAACCGCGGTGTACCGAAGGCCGAGATCGACAAGCGCGTCGCCGAGATCGGCCGCCTGCTCGACCTCGATCCCTATCTGAACCGCAAGGCGACGCGGCTCACGGCTGACGCCAAGCAGAAGATCTCGCTCGGTCGCGGCCTGGTCCGCTCGGACGTCGCCGCGGTGCTGTTCGACGAGCCGCTCACCGTGATCGACCCCGAGCTGAAATGGCAGCTCCGCTCCAAGCTGAAGGCGCTGCATCGCGAGCTCGACCTGACGATGATCTACGTCACCCACGACCAGACCGAAGCGCTGACCTTCGCCGACACCGTGGTGGTCATGCATGACGGCCGCGTGGTGCAGAGCGGCACGCCGGCCGAGTTGTTCGACAAGCCGGCGCACACCTTCGTCGGCTATTTCATTGGCTCGCCCGGCATGAACATTTTGCCGGCCGAGGTAAGGGGCCGCGAGGCCAGGATCGGCGGTCACGTCATCGCGCTCAATCGCAGCTACGACAGCCTTCCGCCAAGCGCGAAGATCGAGATCGGCGTCCGTCCGGAATTCGTCGAGGCCGTCGCGCCTGCGCCTGGCCTGCTCAGTGCAAAGATCGAACGCGTCGACGACCTCGGGCGCATCCGTTTCGCGCGTGCGAGGCTCGGCGACGCAAAACTCGCGGCCCGCGCGCCGGCCGGCTTCACCAGCCCGGATGGCACGGCCGGCCTGAAATTCGACCCGTCGCACGTCCACGTCTATGCCGACAGCCTTCTGGTGGAGGGAGCCGCCTGATGGACAAGACCGTCAACCAAAAAGCCTGGTTCCTGGTGCTGCCGGTGTTCCTGGTCGTCGCCTTCTCGGCGGTGCTGCCGTTGATGACGGTGGTGAACTATTCGATGCAGGACACCTTCGGCAACAACCAGTTCTTCTGGAACGGTGTCGGCTGGTTCAAGGAATTGCTCGATCCCTCGACCGATCTCGGCGGCCGCTTCCTGGCTTCGCTCGGGCGCAATCTGTTCTTCTCGCTGGTGATCCTCGCGATCGAGGTGCCGCTCGGCATCGTCGTCGCGCTGTCGATGCCGCGACAGGGGTGGACGGTTGCGGCCTGCCTCGTCATCCTGGCGCTGCCGCTGCTGATCCCGTGGAACGTGGTCGGCACGATCTGGCAGATCTTCGGCCGCCCCGACATCGGCCTGCTCGGTTATGTCCTCAATGCCATTGGCATCGATTATAATTACGTCTCCAACGATATCGACGCCTGGGTCACCGTCATCGTGATGGATGTCTGGCACTGGACCAGCCTGGTCGCGCTGCTGTGCTACGCCGGCCTGAAGTCGATCCCCGAAGCCTATTATCAGGCGGCGCAGATCGATGGCGCCTCCCGCTGGGCGGTGTTCAAGGCGATCCAGCTGCCGAAGATGAATCGTGTGCTGCTGATCGCGGTGCTGCTGCGCTTCATGGACAGTTTCATGATCTACACCGAACCGTTCGTGGTGACGGGTGGTGGGCCCGGCAACTCGACGACCTTCGTGTCGATCGAGCTGGTCAAGATCGCGCTCGGCCAGTTCGATCTCGGCAAGGCCGCCGCGCTGTCGCTGGTCTACAACCTCATCATCCTGATCGTCTGCTGGATCTTCTACACCGTCATGACCAATGCCGGCGCCGACCGGAAATCGCATGAAGGAGCCGTGTGATGCATTCGATCCCCGGCCGTCGTCTCATCATGGCGCTGTTTTTGATCTTCCTGCTGTTGCCGATCTACTGGCTCGTCAACATGAGCTTCAAGACCAACGCCGAGATCGTCTCGACGATGACGCTGTGGCCACACGCGCCGACGCTCCAGCACTACAAGCGCATCTTCACCGACGAGAGCTGGTATTCCGGCTATATCAACTCGCTGGAATATGTCGTCCTCAACACCATCATCTCGATCTCGGTGGCGCTGCCGGCAGCCTACGCGTTTTCGCGCTACCGCTTCCTCGGCGACAAGCATCTGTTCTTCTGGCTGCTGTCGAACCGCATGGCGCCGGCCGCGGTCTATGCGCTGCCGTTCTTCAATCTCTATTCGGCGATCGACCTGTTCGATACGCCCTGGGCGGTCGCGCTGGCGCACTGCATCTTCAACGTCCCGCTGGCGGTGTGGATCCTGGAAGGCTTCGTCTCCGGCGTGCCGCGCGAGATCGACGAGACCGCCTTCCTCGACGGCTATTCCTTCCCGCGCTTCTTCATCAAGATTCTGGTCCCGCTGATTGCGAGCGGCATCGGCGTCGCCGCCTTCTTCTGCTTCATGTTCTCCTGGGTCGAGCTGCTGCTGGCGCGCACGCTGACCTCGGTGCAGGCCAAGCCGATCGCGGCGATCATGACGCGCACGGTGTCGGCCGCGGGCATGGACTGGGGCCTGCTGGCTGCGGCCGGCGTGCTGACGATCATCCCGGGCGCGCTCGTGATCTGGTTCGTTCGGAACTACATCGCGAGCGGTTTCGCGCTCGGTCGGGTTTAGGGAGGCATCAATGGAAGCTATTGCATGGATGGCCTGGACGCCGCCGACGGCGATCTTCTTTGTGGCGCTCGCCTGTACGCTGGCCGTGATGACCTGGCTCGGGGTGGCCTATCCCGAAGCCGAACGCGTCGGCGTGCTGCGCATCCCGACCACGCGCGGCGACCGTCTGTTCATCTCCCTGATCACGGCGGCGGTCATCCACTTGCTGTGGATCGCCTTCGCCGGCACCGACGCCCTCGCCACGCTGCCGATCGGCGAGGACGGAGTTGAATTTTCGCGCCTTTGGATCGCATCAGGAATTTCGCTGGCCACGGCCGTACTCATTTTCCGCACGGTCTAGCCCGCGAAGGAACGGCCAGATCCGGGACCAACCCGGGCCTGTAAAAAGTTTGTCGCTGCAACGGAGGAATAACATGCGGCAGTTTAGGAGAAGGGAACGTCCATTGACCAAGAATAGCTTTCTGACGATGTCCAGCGTCGCCGCCATGGTCGCGGTGTCGTTGGCCGTCTCGGCGCCGGTGCGCGCCGCCGACGACGCCGCGATCCAGAAGTGGATCGCGGAATTCCAGCCCTCGACGCTGTCGAAAGACGAGCAGAAGAAGGAGCTGGAGTGGTTCGCCAAGGCCGCCGAGCCCTTCAAGGGCATGGAGATCAACGTGGTCTCCGAGACCATCACGACCCACGAATACGAGTCGCAGACGCTGGCCAAGGCGTTCTCCGAGCTCACCGGCATCAAGCTCAAGCACGACATCATCCAGGAAGGTGACGTGGTCGAGAAGCTGCAGACCCAGATGCAGTCCGGCAAGAACGTGTACGACGGCTGGATCAACGATTCCGACCTGATCGGCACCCACTTCCGCTACGGCCAGACCATCGCGCTGTCGGACTACATGACCGGCGAGGGCAAGGACGTCACCGATCCCATGCTCGACGTCAACGACTTCATCGGCAAGTCGTTCGGCACGGCGCCGGACGGCAAGCTCTATCAGCTGCCCGACCAGCAGTTCGCGAACCTCTACTGGTTCCGCTACGACTGGTTCACCAACCCCGACTACAAGGCCAAGTTCAAGGCCAAGTACGGCTACGAGCTCGGCGTGCCGGTGAACTGGTCGGCCTATGAAGACATCGCCGAGTTCTTCACCAACGACATAAAGGAGATCAACGGCGTCAAGGTCTACGGCCATATGGACTATGGCAAGAAGGACCCGTCGCTCGGATGGCGTTTCACCGACGCCTGGCTGTCGATGGCCGGTAACGGCGACAAGGGCATCCCGAACGGTCTGCCCGTCGACGAATGGGGCATCCGCATGGAAGGCTGCCGTCCGGTCGGCTCCTCGGTGGAGCGTGGTGGCGACACCAACGGTCCGGCCGCGGTCTACTCGATCACCAAGTACCTCGAGTGGATGAAGAAGTATGCTCCGCCGCAGGCCCAGGGCATGACCTTCTCCGAATCCGGTCCGGTGCCGGCGCAGGGCAATATCGCCCAGCAGATGTTCTGGTACACCGCCTTCACCGCCGACATGGTGAAGCCGGGCATCGCCGTGATGAACGCGGACGGTACGCCGAAATGGCGTATGGCTCCGTCGCCGCACGGTTCGTACTGGAAGGAAGGCATGAAGCTCGGCTACCAGGACGCGGGCTCGGCGACGCTGCTGAAGTCGACTCCCGCTGACCGCCGCAAGGCGGCCTGGCTCTATCTCCAGTTCATCGTCTCGAAGACGGTCAGCTTGAAGAAGAGCCATGTCGGTCTCACGTTCATTCGTGAATCCGACATCTGGGACAAGTCGTTCACCGAGCGTGCGCCGAAGCTCGGCGGCCTGATCGAGTTCTACCGCTCGCCCGCGCGCGTGCAGTGGACCCCGACCGGCAACAACGTGCCCGACTATCCGAAGCTGGCGCAGCTGTGGTGGCAGAATATCGGCGATGCGTCGTCCGGTACGAAGACGCCGCAAGCCGCGATGGACTCGCTTGCCGCCGCCCAGGACTCCGTCATGGAGCGTCTGGAGAAGTCCGGCGTGCAGGGCGCCTGCGGTCCGAAGCTGCACAAGAAGGAGACGGCCGAGTACTGGTTCGCCAAGGCCCAGAAGGACGGCACGATCGCCCCGCAGCGCAAGCTCGCCAACGAGAAGCCGAAGGGCGAGACGGTCGACTACGACACCCTGATCAAGTCGTGGCCGGCACAGCCCCCGAAGCGCGCTTCGCTGCAGTAAGGCACTTCAACATAACGACGAAAGGCCGGGAGCAATCCCGGCCTTTTTCTTTTTATTGTCGTGGATTTTGCTTCCACAACGTCATTGCGAGCGAAGCGAAGCAATCCAGAGTCTTCCCACGGAGGTAGTCTGGATTGCTTCGTCGCTTCGCTCCTCGCAATGACGGAGGGTGGAGCGACGACGACGCCTTACTCAGCCGGCTCAGCCGCCAGCGTCGGGTAATCCGTGTAGCCCTTGGCGCCGCCGCCGTAGAACGTGTTCTTGTCCCAATCGTTCAGCGTCGCGCCCGCCTTCAGGCGCTCGACCAGATCGGGGTTGGAGATGAACGGCTTGCCGAAGGCGATGAGATCGGCCGCGTTCGCGTCCAGCACCTTGGCGGCGAGATCGAAATCATAGCCGTTGTTGGCGATGTAGGCGCCGGGGAAGCGCTTGCGCACGCCCGCATAGTCGAACGGCGCGATGTCGCGCGGACCGCCGGTGGCGCCCTCGACGACATGGAGATAGACGAGCTTCAGCGCCGCGAGACCATCGACGATATGGTCGTACAGGGCTTGCGGGTTCGAATCCGAGATGTCGTTGGCAGGCGTCACCGGCGAGATGCGGATGCCGGTACGATCGGCTCCGGCCTCCGCCACGACGGCCCTGGAGACTTCCAGCATCAGTCGCGCGCGGTTCTCGATCGAGCCGCCATAGGCGTCAGTACGCTTGTTGGTGCCGTCCTTGGCGAACTGCTCGAGCAGATAGCCGTTGGCGCCGTGGATCTCGACGCCGTCGAAGCCGGCTTCGAGCGCATTCTTCGTGGCGCGCTTGAAATCGTCGATGATCCCTGGAATTTCGGAGAGTTCGAGCGCACGGGGCTCAGAGACGTCAGCGAAGCCGCCGTTGACGAAGGTCTTGCCCTTGGCGCGGATCGCGCTCGGTGCCACCGGGGCTGCGCCATTGGCCTGAAGGTCGACATGCGAAATGCGGCCGACATGCCAGAGCTGGATGAAGATCTTGCCGCCGCGCTGGTGCACCTGATCGGTGACCTTGCGCCAGCCGGCAACCTGCTCCTTGGAATAGATGCCGGGGGTGTCCTGGTAGCCTTGGCCCTGCTGCGAGACCTGGCTCGCTTCGGTGATCAGAAGCCCCGCAGAAGCACGCTGGGCGTAATAGTCGGCGGCGAGCGCGCCCGGTACGAAGGTGCCGGGAAAGGCGCGGTTGCGCGTCAGCGGCGCCATCACGAAACGGTTCGCCAGCGTGATCGGGCCGAGCTTGTAGGTCTCAAACAATTTGGTCGAACGGCTCATGAGAATGCTTCCAGGCGGTGAGAGATCCGGAACACTTGTGCATCGCGGCAATCAGCGCAAGGGAGGAGCCATACGGAAACTGCAGGCGAGATACGCAGCGGGGCTACGCAGCATAAAGCATGTGCAATTTCAGCCGCGGCAGCAGATTCGATCTCCCGCCGCGGCCGTACGAGCAATCGCGTTCAGTTCACGCCAAGGAAATCGCGCTTGCCGATCTCGACGCCGTTGTGGCGCAGAATGCCGTGGGCGGTCGCGGCGTGGAAATAGAAGTTCGGCAGCGAGACCCCGCTCAAGAACTGCTGGCCCTTGAGAGTCATGGACCGGTCCGGGCCTACCGGGAAGGTGACGTCCTTGGTGTCGGCGCCCTCGAACTGCTCCGGCTTGAACGATTTGACGTAATCGATCGTTTTGGCGAGCCGCTGCTTCAACTCGCCAAAGCTCGTCTCCGTGTCGGGCGTCGAGGGCAGGTCGTTATGCGTCAGCCGCGCACAGCCCTTGGCGGCGAAATCGCTGACCAGCTGGATCTGCTTCGAGAGCGGCAGCATGTCCGGAAACAGGCGGGAGCCCAGCAGGACGGCGGGATCGACCTTCTTGGCCGCGCAATGCGCCTCGGCTTTCGTGAGCAGGCCGGTCAGGCTGTTCAGCATTTGCAAATAGGCGGGAACGACGGCGTCGTGGAAGGACATGTGATGCTCGCTATTGTGGTGGGAAATCTCAGGAGAAACCTGAGCCACTCACATGGGAACCTCATGGAAAAATACAATCGCGGGAGCGGCTTGTGCAGTGCGAAAATTCTACCGAGCGGGCTTGTGGTGCTATCGGCGCCCCGCTGTCATCGTCCGGCTTGACCGGACGATCCAGTACTCCGAGGCAGCTGTGATTGAATCGATAGGCCGCGGCGTACTGGATGCCCCGCTTTCGCGGGGCATCCAGCGATTCTAGTGCTTAGCGGATCGTCCCCGCCGGCTGCGCCTGTGCCGTGCCACCGCGCATTCGGGCCAAAAGCTCGGCGGTCGGCCAGGAATCCGCGGGCAGACCGTATTTGACCTGCATAGCCTTCACCGCGGCGCGGCTCTGCTGGCCCAGCACGCCGTCGACCTTGCCGACATTGAAGCCGGCCTGGACCAGAAGCTGCTGCAATTGCTTGAGCTCGTTGAACGGCAGCTGCGCGACCGGTGTGGACGGCTTTCGCATCGGAGCCGCGCCCGCGATGCGGGTGGCGAGATAGCCTGCGGTGGTCGAATAGATCAGCGAGTTATTCCACTCGGTGTAGGCCGCGAAATTCGGGTACGCCATGAAGGCTGGCCCGAAGCGCCCCATCGGCAGCAGCACGGAGGCCGCAAGATTGTCGTTCGGCAGCGGCCTGCCGTCGGGATAGGTCACGCCGAGCTGCGCCCATTTCGAGCGCGGCAGCTGCACCGTGAGGTCGGTCTGATCCCACGGCAGGTTTTGCGGCACCTTGATCTCTTCCAGCCACGGCTCGCCGCGCCGCCACTTCAATCCGTTGGCGATGTAGTTCGCGGTCGAGCCGATCACGTCGTCCTCGCTGCGGAGGAGATCGCGTCGTCCGTCGCCGTCATAGTCGACGGCATAGTTGACGTAATGCACGGGCAGGAACTGGGTCTGTCCGAGCTCGCCGGCCCAGGAGCCGACCATCTCGTCAGGATGCAAATCGCCGCGGTCGATGATCTTCAGCGCGGCAATGGTCTCGTTCACGAACATCTCCGAGCGGCGGCAATCATAGGCCAGCGACACCAGCGATTTCAGCGTCGGCAGATTGCCCATGTTGACGCCGAAATCGCTCTCCAGTCCCCAGAACGCTGCGATCACCGCCGGCGGCACGCCGTATTCCTTTTCCGCGCGCGCGAATGCGGCCGCATGTTGCTTGATGTGCTGCTGGCCGTTCTGCATGCGATAGGGCGCGGCCATGCGGCCGGCAAATTCGGTGAAGAGCTGGCCGAACACGCGCTGGCCGCGATCGCGATTGACGATGCCCTGGTCGTAGACGAGGTAAGGCGCGGCCGCCGCGATCGTCCGCTGCGACACGCCGGCGGCAACGGCCTGTTGTTTCACGTCGGCCAGAAACCGATCGAAGTTCGCGCCGTTATGGCACGCCGCCGCGCGCGGCGACGGCGCGGTCGCCCTGGGGGCTGCTGGTTTTGCGGGCGCTGGCGCGAACTGGGCGGAGGCGGTTGCAGACAGCGCGACAAGAGTGACGGCCGCGATCGCAAATCGGGTCTGGAGCATGAGGTTTCCGGGGGGAGGGCGCGTGGGGAATCTTGCCAAAGCTTAAGGGAATTGAGCGCCTCAAACCATCCTTTCGTCATGGCCGGGCTTGTCCCGGCCATTCACGCTTTCGGCCTTGCGCCGGAGGGAGAACGTGGATGCCCGGGACAAGCCCGGGCATGACGGAAAAGCAATGTTGGTCAATAGCCGCGGCTCCGCGACGCACCTTGAAACCTTGCACGCGGACGGGGGGCATCCCTACCTCATGCTTGCCGGCCTGCAACGCCTCCAGCGGCCACGGCCGGCCTCGGGAGACGGCCATGAACTATCTTCGTACCGCAATGCTGCTTGCAGGCCTCACCGCCCTGTTCATGGGCATCGGCTATCTGATCGGCGGTGCCGGCGGCGCCATGATTGCGCTCGTCATTGCCGCGGCGACCAATCTCTTCACCTACTGGAACTCCGACCGCATGGTGCTGTCCATGTATGGCGCCCATGAGGTCGACCGCAGCAGCGCACCGGAGCTGGTCGGGCTCGTCGCCGAGCTGGCGGGCCGGGCCGGCTTGCCGATGCCGCGCGTGTTCCTGATGGACGAGCCGCAGCCCAACGCGTTTGCCACCGGGCGCAATCCCGAGAATGCCGCGGTTGCGGTCACCACCGGGTTGATGCGCCAGCTCAGCCGCGAGGAGCTCGCCGGCGTGATCGCGCACGAGCTCGCTCATATCAAGCACCACGACACGCTGCTGATGACTGTGACCGCGACCATTGCAGGCGCGATCTCGATGCTGGCGCAGTTCGGCATGTTCTTCGGAGGCAACCGCGACAACAATGGTCCGGGTATCGTCGGCTCGATCCTGATGATGATCCTCGCCCCGATCGGCGCCATGCTGGTGCAGATGGCGATCAGTCGTACGCGCGAATACGCCGCGGACAATCTCGGCGCACGCATCGCGGGTCAGCCGATGTGGCTGGCCTCGGCGCTGGTGAAGATCGAAGGCGCTGCGCATCAGGTCCCGAATGTCGAGGCGGAGCGAAATCCCGCCACCGCGCACATGTTCATCATCAATCCGCTGTCGGGCCACGGCGTCGACAATCTGTTCGCCACCCATCCTTCGACGCAGAATCGCATCGCGGCACTTCAGCAGCTCGCAGCCGAGCTCGGTGCGCAGGCCTCGCCGTCGGTCGGCGCCAATGAGAACTATCCGCCGCGGAGCCCATGGGGCCGCTCTTCTTCACGCGGCCCTTGGGGCTGACGCGGAAGCAGCGCGAATTTGCTCGCTTTGTGACCTGTCGCACACAGGGCGGTCCCGGCCGGTGTTAACACCCTGCCGTGACAGTTCCTGCGAAAGGGGATGCGTGGCCGGCCCTCTGCCTGCCACCCTCGAAGATGACCAAAGCTGCAGTACCATTGTTGATTGCCCTGGGCATGCTGATTGGCCTGTCCACGCACACCGTCGTCAATTGCGGGGACGAGGACGAGCCCGACATCTGCTCGGCGGTGATCGGCTTCTCGCCGCTGCGCGGCTCGCTGATCGCTTTCGCCTATGAGGGGCGTGGACGGATCGCGTTGCGCCACGGCGACTGGCGGCGGGCGATCGCGGATTTCGACGAGGCTATCCATCTCAACCCCAACCGCGCCTCGCTCTATCGCGATCGGGCGTTGGCGCGCCGGCAGAACGGCGACCTCGAACTTGCCATCGAGGATTACGACGAGGCGATCGCGCATGATCCCAGGCACGCCGCGCCCTATCACCAGCGCGGTCTCGCGCTCGCGGCCGCCGGCGATCTCGATCGCGCGATCCTGAGCTACAACACCGCGGTCCGCCTCGACCCCTCGGATGCGCAGCCTCGGCTCGACCGCGGCCTCGCCTTCCTCGCCCGGGGCCAGGCGAATGAGGCGCGCGCCGATTTCGAGGCCGCGCTGGCGCTGCCCGCCGGCAAGGACGTCCGCACCCGCGACGCGGCACGCGCAAAGCTCGCCGAACTGGCGAGCGCCGAGCCGACCCGGCTCGTCGCTCCAGGAAAGTGAGCGTCTACTTCGCCTTCTTGGCTTTGGCCTTCTTCGCTTTCTTGGCCGGCTTTTCCTTGGGCGCCTTCTTCTCCACCTTCACCGCGACCGGCGTGCTGGCGGCGATCCGCATCGACCGCGCGTAGCTGTCGGCGACGTTGTCGGCGGACATCTGCAGGCGCTTGGCGGCGGCAATGGCCTGCTCCATGGTGGCCTTGGCCATCATCTTGAAGCGGTCGCCGGTCTCCTTGCCCTTGGCCTTGGCCGCAAGGCCGTTGAATCGGTCCCGCCGCTCCTTGGCGCGGGTCATCAGGCCCGTATGCAGCTGTCTGGCCAGTTGCCGGATCACGACATCCAGGTCGGCTTCCGCCATGTTGTTCTATCCTCTTCGAAAACGGTATCGATGCGGGCGGGACTATGCAGATCGGGCCCCACCTTGGCAATTCCCGGCCACGCGTCATCCGCAGCTTCTGTTGACCAAAACAAAAAAGCCGCGCTGCGCGCGCGGCTCTCTGGCTGGGTTTGGCGCTCTCTGCCTTACTTCAGCGAAGCGACCGGCCCACTTGGTGCTGCCGGATCGGGGTCGAAGCCGAACACGCCGACCAGATATTTATAATAGTCCGGCAACTTCTCCTTGAGCGCCTCGCGCGACTTCGGGTCGTGGAATTCGCTCTTCCCGGCCAGGAAGATGCTGGCGGTTACCGCGAAGAACTCCATGTGATTCTTCAGCGCGTAGGATTCCTTGGGCAGGAGATCCTTGGACTTGGCGTAGGCGTAATAGCCGATCACGCCCTTGTTGGCGTAGCCGTCCGGCAACAGCCGCGCGTGGTAGGCGTGCAGCAGCTCGTGCAGCAGCACGGCTTCCTTTTCGTAACGCATCATGTCCGGCCGCAGCATGATCACGCCAAGGCCGGAATCGACCGCGAGGTCGACGGCGTTCGGATTGCTCCAGCGCTGCTTGTTGGGGTCCCAGACCGTCAGTGTGCGGGGAGCGGTGCGCTGGATGTCAGGCGTGACCCGGCCGTAGCAGGCAGTCGCGGCGCCTTCGTCGAGGCAGGCGAGCTCGCTGGCGATGATCGGGACGGTGCGGAAGAAGCGCAGCACGCGCGGCGAGAGGCCGGCGGCCTCGACCACATCGATCTGGCTCTTCACATTGTCGGTGAGCTTGTCGACATCCTTGCGGTCCGAATTCTCCGACAGGTCGAACATGTAGCCGCGGTAGCTCTGGAAGCCCGGCGGTAGCGCCTGCGCTGCGCCGGCGGACGCATCCAGCGGTCCGGCATGGGACGGATCGGCAAAGAGCGCGCCGACAATGGTCGCGGTCAGCAGCAACGCAATGCGCATGATGAACCCCCTGATGTCACTTCACGCGGCAGAACAAGCCGCCGTTGTTTGCGAAAAGTGAGTGGGGCGAGACTAAGGCAGCGATGTTGAGGCGTGCTTAATCGATGGTTGCAGATCGCGGAAGGGAATTAGTGCCGGATTAACCAAGCGTGGATTGCCCGCGCGCTTCGGCGTAGCATGCGATCCGGGCACCAAGCCCCACACCAGATAGCCGGAAGGGAGGATGCCATGTATGCCGCCATCCGTCAGGCCAAGGCGAAAAGCGGGAGCGCCGAAGAGCTGGCGCGCCGTATCAAGGAAGGCGCTGTTCCGATCATCAGCGACGTCGACGGCTTCCGCGCCTATTACGTCGTCTATGCCGGCGACGACACGGTCACGGCGATATCGATCTTCGACAAGTTCGAGCAGGCGGAGGAGGCGAACAGGCGTGCGATCGCCTGGATCGAGAAGGATCTGGGCTCGCTGCTTGCCGGCGACGCCCGCGCCGCCGCGGGTCCGGTGATCGTGCATACGCTGGCGTAAGTCCTTCGTCATTGCGAGGAGCGAAGCGACGAAGCAATCCAGGCTGTCACTGCGGAGACAGTCTGGATTGCTTCGCTTCGCTCGCAATGACGAGGAGGTAGATGTGCCCCTTCACAACTCCCGCGCATTCGAGAACGCAAAACTCGACACCCGCCGCGTCGTTTCGTCCAGGATCAGCGTGCGCGTGATCGGCGGCTCGGCGCGCTGGGCGCAGTTTTCGCGCTCGCAGAGGCGGCAGTTGACGCCGATCGGCGTGCCCTCCGTTTTCTCCAGATCGATGCCGGCAGCGTAGACGAGGCGCGCGGCGTGACGGATTTCGCAGCCGAGGCCGATGGCGAAGCGCGGCTGCGGCAGCGGGTGCGGCGCGACGGGGCGGCGCACCATCTGCGCAATCGAGAAATAGCGCGTGCCGTCGGGCAGCTCGATCACCTGCTTCAGCAGGCGATCAGGCGTGTCGAAGGTCGAGTGCACGTTCCACAGCGGACAAGTGCCGCCGAATTTCGAGAACGGGAACGTGCCCGATGAAAATCGCTTCGAGACGTTGCCGGCATTGTCGACACGAAGCAGGAAGAACGGGATGCCGCGCGCGTTCGGCCGCTGCAGGGTGGTGAGCCGATGGCAGACCTGCTCGAAGCCGGAATTGAAGCGCTGTGCCAGCAGATGGATGTCGTAGTTCAATGCTTCGGCGGCAGCCAGGAAAGCCGGGTAGGGCATCATCACGGCGGCCGCAAAATAGTTGCCGAGCGTGATCCGGAACAGGCGGCGCGGTGTGTCGTCGAGCGGGCCGGCGCGGCCGATGATGGTCTCCAGATGCTGCGCGCATTCAACCAGGCCGAGCTGAAAGACGAGCTGGAAGGCGCGGCCGGGCGGGTCGACCAGTTCGGAGATCAGGAGCTGTCGGCGGTGGCGGTCGAAGCGCCTCAGCGTCTCGCGCATCACGTCCACCGGCATGATGCGGGTCTGGATCGAATGCTTTTCGCGCAGCCGTGCCGCGAGCGCCGCGTAAAGCTCTTCGGCCGGCACGTTCAGCTCGTCGCGCAAAGTCTCCGCGGCCTGCTCGAGTTCCGGAAAGTAATTGCGGTTGGCCTCGATCAGCTCGCGGACGCGCTCGACCGGATTGGCCTCATAGCGGGTGCCGACGTCGCGGTCGGCCATTTGTGCCGCGGCCAGCGTCTCGCCCTGGCGGGCCTCGGTATAGGCGGCATAGAGCCGTTGCAGCGCATGGGTGACGCCCGGGCAGAGCTCGGCGAGGTCGCGCAGTTCCTGCTTGGGAACGTCGATCTGACGGAACAGCGGGTCGGAGAAGATCTCGTTGAGTTCGGCGAAGAAGCGGTCCTCGTCGGCGGTCGCGAGGTCGCGCAGGTCAAGGTCGTAGGTTTCGGCCAGCCGCAGCAGGATCTGGGCGGTCACCGGGCGCTGGTTACGCTCGATCAGATTGACATAGCTCGGCGAGATCCCGAGCCCCTCAGCGATCTGGGTCTGCGACAGCCCCAATTGCTGCCGGATCCGCCGGAAGCGCGGGCCGACGAAGAGCTTCTTGCTGGAACCGGCGGGCATTCTCAGGTCTCCGGAGGCATCAAGGGCAGGCATGCTGACCAATTTTATTTACAAGATTTACAAAGTGACATCTATTACAAGTACCGATGTTACATGACATCACCATTCAAATACAAGCCCACTATACGAGCTGAGCTTTCTCGCGTTTAGCTTCTGACACGCATCTCGCAATGCATTGTCAAGAATGTCGATGGCTGGTGGCCGTCGTCAGCGAAAGGATCAGGCACATGAATTACCAGCCCCGCGGCATCAGCACCCTCCAGGCCCCCGCCTCGTATCAGAGCGAGGTCGAGGCGGCCCGGTCGCTCCTGGAGACCCAGCCGACCTGGAACGGGGTGTCGGCCGAGGCCGTCGCCCGCATGCGCCTGCAGAACCGCTTCAAGACCGGCCTCGACGTTGCCCGCTACACCGCGGCGCTGATGCGGGCGGACATGGCCGCCTATGACGGCGATCCCACCAAGTACACGCAGTCGCTGGGCTGCTGGCACGGCTTCATCGCCCAGCAGAAGCTGATCTCGGTCAAGAAGCACTTCGGCAAGACCGATCGCACCTATTTGTACCTGTCCGGCTGGATGATCGCGGCGCTGCGCTCCGAGTTCGGCCCGCTGCCCGACCAGTCGATGCACGAGAAGACCTCGGTGCCGGCGCTGATCGAAGAACTCTACACCTTCCTGCGTCAGGCCGACTCACGCGAGCTGAACGATATCTTCCGCAACCTCGATAAGGCCCGCAAGGAAGGCGACAAGGTCAGAGAGAAGGAGTTGATCGAGAAGATCGACAACTTCCAGACCCATGTCGTGCCCGTCATCGCCGACATCGACGCCGGCTTCGGCAATGCGGAGGCGACCTATCTGCTCGCCAAGAAGATGATCGAGGCGGGTGCCTGCGCGCTCCAGATCGAGAACCAGGTCTCGGACGAGAAGCAGTGCGGCCACCAGGACGGCAAGGTCACGGTGCCGCACGAGGTGTTCCTCGCCAAGATCCGGGCCTGCCGCCACGCGTTCCTCGAACTCGGCGTCGAAGACGGCATCGTCGTGACCCGTACCGACTCGCTCGGTGCCGGCCTGACCCAGCAGATTGCGGTCAGCCACAAGCCCGGTGACCTCGGCGACCAGTACAACAGCTTCCTGGATTGCGAGGAAGTGACGGCGGAGAACGCCCGCAATGGCGACGTCATCATCAACCGCAACGGCAAGATGATGCGTCCGAAGCGGCTGCCCTCCAATCTCTATCAGTTCCGCCCGGGCACCGGCGAAGACCGCTGCGTGCTGGACTGCATCACCTCGCTGCAGAACGGCGCCGACCTGCTCTGGATCGAGACCGAGAAGCCGCATATCGAGCAGATCGCCAAGATGGTCGACCGGATCCGCAAGGTGGTTCCGAACGCGAAGCTGGCCTACAACAACTCGCCCTCGTTCAACTGGACCCTCAACTTCCGTTGGCAGGTCTACGATGCGATGAAGGAAGCCGGCCAAGACGTCAGCAAGTACAATCGTGCCGAGCTGATGAAGGTGGAATACGACGATACGCCGCTGGCAAAGGAAGCCGACGAGCGCATCCGCACCTTCCAGGCGGATTCGGCTAAGCGTGCCGGCATCTTCCACCACCTGATCACGTTGCCGACCTACCACACGGCGGCGCTCTCGACCGACAATCTGGCGAAGGAATATTTCGGCGACCAGGGCATGCTCGGCTATGTCAAGAACGTCCAGCGCGCCGAGATCCGTCAGGGTATCGCCTGCGCCAAGCATCAGAACATGGCCGGCTCCGACATCGGCGACGACCACAAGGAATACTTCGCCGGCGAGGCTGCCCTGAAGGCGGGCGGCGCCCACAACACGATGAACCAGTTCGGCTAACGCATCACGCTAATCGACAGGAGACTGACAATGACCAACAGCAATTTCTGGGTGATCGGCGGCGAGTTCGGCTCGATGAACTTCCACAAGCTGGTGGAAGGCTCGGCCCAGGTGCAGGGTCCGTTCAAGACCCGCAAGGAGGCCGAGGACGCCTGGCGCTCGGTCTCGGAAGAGAACCGCCACAAGGCGGGCGTCCGCTTCTCGATCGTGGAAGAGCCGTCGCGGGTCTCGGCGTGAGAATCTGAACTAACATGCCAATCTGAATAAGAAGACGTCCAAGGACGGAGGGTCCCATCCGGCGCAAGCCGGGTGGGACCGTCTGTTTTTGGCACAGGTGAATAGCCTGTGGGCTCCGTAAGTAACTGGAATTGTAGGGCCTTTGCGGACACATTGGTTGCTGATAGGTTAATCCGGCCAAGTGAGGACGAGGCCGCCAATGTCAGAGCCCGAGACCAGCGGGATCCATCCCAGCCAGCCGCGCCCGGTGCGGCTGCGCGATGCACTGTTGCGGGCGCGGATCGAGGCTGCCGACCGGACCGGCGTCGTCGTCGATTTGCGCGATGCCGAGGTGGCACGGCTCGAGATCCTCAACGATTCGCTCGATCCCCTGTTCGCGCAGGTGCCTGACAAGATCGACCTGTTCGACCGCGGTATCAGCCAGGGCGATACGCCCAGGCTCTGGATCGACGTCGTCGCGCACATCGTGATGGGGCGCGACAAGCGGATGTACCGCTTCGTGCAGGACACCCGCTTCGGCCGCATCGTGCTCGCCGAATCGCACGACACCGCTGTCATCGTCGAGGCCGTGACCGATTACGTCGCGCGCCGCATGATCGAGCGCGAGCATGCGATGGTGGTCCCGCCCGAGCCGAAGCCCGAGGTCGCGCAGCCGCAGCGCCGCTCGCGCCTCTGGCCATTCGTGCTGGGGTTCGTGCTCGGTGCCGCCGCACTGTTCGGGGTTGCCGTGCTTGCGGCCCTGCGGAGCTGGTGAGGCGTCGTCATTCCGGGGCGCGCGAAGCGCGAACCCGGAATCCATTTATCAGCACGTATCGCGGCCCGATGGATTCCGGGTTCATGCTTCGCATGCCCCGGAATGACAGCGGTCTAAATCAACTTCACATGCTTGATCTGCCCGATCTGAAGTCCAGCCCCCAGGCTCCGCACCGTCTGCTCGCAACGCCAGCCGGTGTTGTCCTTCTCGATCGTGAACAGATTGTAGGCCGCAGCCGGGGTGTGCCCGTGCGCGAGCGCGGAGGCCGACGGCACGCCGAGCGCCGGAATGTTGCCGTTGGGGCCTTCGAACCACATCGTCGAATGAATGTGGTCGTGCCCGTGCAGGATCAGCTCGACGCCGTGGCGTTTCAAGAGCGTCAGCAGCTCGGCCGAGTCGATCATCCGCTTGTGGCGCGCGCCGGACTTCAGTGGATGATGCACCAGCAGCACGCGAAAGACGTCCTCGGCTGCGAACCGCTCGAGCATCTCTTCGAGCGACGCGAGCTGATCGCGTCCGAGCGCGCCTGTCGCCATCAACGGCAAGGTGGGCACCGCCGTGGACAGGCTGATCAGCGCGAGCGGCCCGCGCCGGCGCAGGCTCGGAAAGCCGATACGGCCATCGTCACCCGCAAGATAGGGCGCGAAGGTTTCGCCGAAGCGATGAAAGGTGGCGCGGACATAAGCGTCGTGATTGCCGGGAATCGTGGTGACGCGGTCGGGCGGACCGAGGCCGTCGAGCCAGGCGCGCGCCGGCGCGAATTCCGCCTCCAGCGCCAGATTGACGAGATCGCCTGTGACCGCGATGTGGTCGGGACCTTGCGCCTTCATGTCGGCGACGAGTGCGTCGAGCACCTCGCGGCGCTGATACTTGTGACGGTTGCGCGTCCAGTTGACGTAGCCGAACGCGCGCTTGCCCGCGAGCTCGATCAGCCGCGGCTTCGGCAGCGGCGGCAGATGCGGGTCCGACAGATGGGCGAGCGTGAAGGGGGCCATGGGGGGCGATTGCCTCGCTATTCGCCCGCTGTAATGGCAAGGTCGCAGGCCAGGTGCAAGCGGGGATCAAGGGAGCCCGATGGCGGAACGTCTGAACAGCGTCCGACGCAGATTCGAGCCGCTGCTGCGGCAAATCTTCCACGCCTATTTCCTGCTGGTCCGCGGCATGACGCTCGGCGTCCGCGCCGTGGTGCTGGATGCCGACACCAGGGTGTTCCTGGTCAGGCACAGCTACGTCACGGGCTGGTATCTGCCCGGCGGCGGCGTCGATCTCGGCGAGACCATGGAGCAGGCGATGCGCCGCGAGCTCAAGGAGGAGGGCGATATCGATCTCACTGGCGATGCCGTGCTGCACGGCATCTTCCTCAACAGCCACGTCTCGCGCCGCGACCACGTCGCGGTCTACGTCGTCAGGCAGTTCAAGCAGGATCGCCTGCCCGCGCCCAACCACGAGATCGCCGAGTGCGGGTTCTTCGCGGTCACCGCGCTGCCCGAGGGGACCACGCCCGGCACGCGGTTGCGGATCGCGGAAGTCCTGCACGACAGGCCGCGGATTGCGACGTGGCGATGATGGCTGCCTGTGCTAGTAAATCGCCGCACCTGCGGTGTCGGCGCATGGACGAGGGATGAAGATTGTCTGAATCGACGAGGTCATGGCCATTTCGGGTCGCCGTGCTGGTGCCCTGCTACAATGAGGAAGCCGCCGTCGCGACGGTCGTCGCTGATTTCCGCAAGGCCCTGCCTGCGGCCGAGGTCTACGTGTACGACAACAATTCGACCGATCGCACCGCGGCGGTCGCGCGCGAGGCGGGAGCGATCGTGCGCAGCGAACGGCGCCAGGGCAAAGGTCACGTCGTGCGCCGCATGTTCGCGGACATCGAGGCCGACATCTACGTGCTCGTCGATGGCGATGCGACCTACGACGCGCCGAGCGCGTCGCGCATGATCGACGAGCTCCTCGACGAGCATCTGGATATGGTTGTCGGTCTGCGTGTCGATCAATCGCAAGCGGCCTACCGGCGCGGTCATCGCATCGGCAACCGGCTGTTCACCGGTTTCCTGGCATCGACCTTCGGCCACGCCTTCAAGGACATCCTGTCCGGCTACCGCGTGTTCTCGCGCCGCTTCGTCAAATCCTTCCCGGTCCTGTCCGGTGGCTTCGAGATCGAGACCGAGTTCGCGGTCTATGCGCTGGAATTGTCGCTGCCGGTCGCCGAGGTCGAGACGCCCTATTACGCGCGCCCGGAAGGCTCCTTCTCCAAGCTCGATACCTGGCAGGACGGGTTGCGCATCTTCAACACGATGCTGAAGCTCAACCGGTCGGAGCGGCCGCTGCGCTTCTTTTCGGCGATCGGCATCGTGCTCGCGCTGCTGTCGATCGCTTTCGGGCTGCCCGTCGTGATCACCTTCCTCGAAACCGGCCTCGTCCCGCGCCTGCCCACCGCCGTGCTCTCCATGGGTCTGATGATCATGGCGCTGCTTTCGGCTTCGTCGGGGCTCGTGCTCGACACCGTGACGCGCGGGCGGCGGGAAATAAAGATGCTCGCCTACCTGTCCCAACCGCCGCTCGGGCGGACCTGAAATTGCCTCCCGGGGCCGGGCGCAATCGTATGGACCGCTGCCCTCCAAGGTGATATCCCGCCGACGCGATGAACGATCTCTCCCTCACCATCCGGTCGGAAGCCGCCGGCGATGCTCAGGCGATCGAGCGGCTGCACGAACGCACCTTCGGACCCGGCCGCTTCGTGCTCAGCGCGTACCGAATCCGCGAGCATGTGGATCATGTGCTCGATCTATCCTTCACCGCCCGCGTCGGTACGTTGCTGGTCGGATCCATACGGCAATTGCCGATTTGCGTCGGTGACACGCCGGCACTGCTGCTCGGGCCCCTGACGGTCGAGCCTCCGTTCCGCAGCCGCGGCGTCGGCCGGCTGCTGCTCGAGCGCGCACTGACGGATGCGAAGGCGCAGGGCCATCGCCTGGTGCTGCTGGTCGGCGACGAGCCCTATTACAGCCGCGTCGGCTTCAAGCAGGTCCCCAAGGGACGCGTCACCATGCCGGGCCCGGTAGATTACAGCCGGCTCCTCGTCATCGAGCTGGTCGAGGGCGCGTTCGAAGGCGTATCGGGACCGGTCGGTCCGGACTGGAGCAAGACGCGCACCTGACGCCATCGCTTCGAAGCTCACATGAAGGTAGGGCAGTGCCGGTCGATCAGCAATATTACCGGGAAGTGGCGTCCGGGAGCACGGCGGAAAAGCTGCTGATCGCCGCGCGCGACCGCATCTACCAGGATTTCATCGCCCGCATGCAGCCGTCTGCCTTGGACGAGATCCTGGATGTCGGCGTATCCGACGTGATCAACGACGGCGCGAACGTGCTGGAGCGAAGCTACCCGCATCAGCACAAGATCACGGCGTGCGGGCTCGGCGAAGGAATCGGGTTCAAGGCGGCTTTTCCGCTTTGCCGTTACGTGCAGATCGAACCGAATACACGGCTGCCGTTCAACGACAATGCGTTCGATGTCGCGACGTCCAATGCCGTGCTCGAGCATGCCGGTAGCCATGAAAATCAGGTGCTCCTGGTCGAGGAGCTTTGCCGCGTCGCGCGGCGGGTGTTCATCACCGTGCCCAACAGGTTCTTTCCGGTCGAGCACCACACCGCCATCCCGCTGGCGCATTATTTGGACGGCACCTTCAGGATCGCCTGCAGGATCGCCGGCAAGTCGGAATGGACCGACGAGCAGAACCTGATCCTGATGACGCGAAAACGGCTGCTGGGCCTCGCCGCCAAGTCCTCCACCCCTAAGTCCGCGGCCGTGGGCTACACCGGTTTGTCGCTCGGCCCGCTATCGTCCAATCTCTATCTTGCATTCCGCTAAAGCAGCGCCGCCTCCGTCGCATCATGATCCCCGATGAAGAAGATCCACACCAGCAAAGCCGTCTTCGCCGTGTTGTTTCTCGCGGTGCTGGTCGGCCATTTCTGGACCATGATGCGATGGAATGAGGCGCGCGGCGTCTATGACGACATCTGCTACCTCAGGCAGGCGCATCTGTTCCAGAGGTTCGGGCTGGTGGAGGGCTTCGACACCAACCTCGGCCGCGACGACGATGGCTATCAGAAAGCGAAGCTGAAGGAGATCGGCTACCCGGACTGGAACGATACGACCGCGGCGCCCTGTCACAATCTGATGCCGGCCACGGGGAAGGTCGTCATTCAATACCCGCCGGGTGTCGGCCTCGTGTTGGCGCTGTTTCCGCCGGGTCACCAGGTCGTGCCCATGTACATGCTGGCGACCATTGTCGTGCTCGGCTTTGCGCTGTTTGCGCTTTCTCTCGCGCGCAGCATGCGGTCGGTCCTGATGGCCGGGACCTTCGGCTGCCTTGCGATCTACCTGATGGTCAATCCGGTCAAGGCGAGCTATTCGATGGCCCCGACCGTCGTCGTGTGCGCGCTCGCGGGATGTCTCACGGCGCGATGGCTGGCGGGCCCGCGATCTCAACCGAGGATCTGGCCGCTGGCGCCGATCGGTTTCCTGCTCGGACTGACCGTCGATTTCCGGTTGGCCAATCTCTTCCTGGCGTCCGGCTATGGCCTGTTTCTCCTCGTCGCGTTCCTTGCGGAACGGACGTTGTCCCGGTTCTTGCAGGGGCTCGTGTTCGGCCTCGCGTTGCTGGCCGGCGTGATCCCGACCATCGTCTCTTACGCCGTCAACGCCGGCAGTCCGTTCGCGTCGACCTACGGCAACAACCCCGATGTCAGGCCGCTGGATTTTTCGTTCGCGGTGGTCCGGGACTATCTCGCCGACCCGCTCCAGACCTTGCTGATCGTCATCGGAGTTGCAGGCTCGATCTGGCTGTTGCGGCAGGCGAACGACATTCGCCGTGTCGCGCTGCTCACGTTGGCCAATCTGGCGCTCAACCTCGCCTTCTTCTTCACCTATCCGATCGCGACGCCATACTACACGATCCCCATTTCCCTCCTGACATTGTGGACCCTGCTGTTCGCCGTGCTGTTTCAGGAGGCGGCGGAGAACGCCCCCGGAGCAGCCGCTCCAGCCGAAGCGCGATGAGCTCCGGCTAGCTATCGCGCTTTCAGAACTTGAAGTTCGCAAACGCCCTGACCCCGATGCCGGGCATCAACACCTCGTCCTTGGTGTAGGACACCGAGTTACGGATGTTTTCGTTCAACAGATTGTTGCCGACGAGGCCGAGCAGCATCTCGCGCGCGCCGAATGCATTCGGGTTGAGCTTGGTCTTGTAGCTCACCTCGGCTTTCAACAAATTGTAGCCCGCCGTCGGCGTCTCCGCGATCACGGCGACGTTGTTCTGCGCGAAGGCGTGCAACAGGTTGATGCGGGCAAGCCAGTTGTCGTCGCGCCAGAACACGCCGCCGCCCAGCCGCACCGGCGGAATGCGCGGCACGTTGGTGCCGTCGCTGAAGGTGGCGCGGACCACGTCGAACTGGTTCTCGATGCCCCAGATGCCGCCCTGGAATGCTCCGACATCGAGCTGCGACTGGAATTCGCCGCCGCGGAAGTTCGCGTCCCGCTGCGAATAGACCGCCTGGTTCACCTCGGCGCCGGGCGCGCCGCACGAGGCAAAGTCCTCGTCGCACATCACGCCGGTGAGACGGCGATAGATGAAGTTGTTGAAGTGCGTGTAGTAGACGGTCGCCTCGAACCGGAACGGCCCCGTCGCCTTGCGCAGGCCGACCTCGACGGACTTCGCCGTCTCGATGACGAGGTTAGGGTTGCCGATGTCGAAGGTCGCGGTCGCATCATGCGCACCGCGCGAGAACAGCTCCGCCGCCTTCGGCGCGCGCTCGACATATTGCGCGGTGATGCTGCCGACCATGCCACCCGGCAGGTCCTGCAACAGGCCGATGCTGCCGCTTTTCGGCGTGAAGGACGGATTGCGCGAGATCGCCGCCTGCGGCGTGCCATCGGGCAGGAAGTCCGCGGGAAAATCCGGCGTCGTGCCGTGCAGCTCGACATGCTCGATGCGGCCGGCGATCTGCGCCCGCGTCGCGTCCGTGAACTTGAACTCGTTGAAGGCGTAACCGGCAACGCGCGTGCTGTTGTTGGGATCCCACAGGCCGTTGAACAGCGTGCCCGGATTGTCCGGGCTCGGCGCGCTCAATTCCTGATGGCCGACCTGGAAGCCCAGCGCCGTCGTCACCTCGGCGAAGCGCGCGTTGAATGGCATCAGCTGCACCTCGGTGCGGATCTCCTGCTCCTTGTTGGTGAAGGTCTGCCGCACGCCGTCGGTATTGGGATCGGCGGGATCGGCAAGCCCGATCTCGTTGTGCCGGTAGTCGGTCGCGCCGGCCCAGAAGCGAACGACATCGATCGCCGTCGCGTCGGGATGGTACTCGCCCTTGACGTTGATCTTGGTCTGGTGACCGTCGATCCGCGTGTTGTGGTCGGCGCCGTCGATGCCGGGGATGTGGTAGAGCGCATCGTTCTGCGTGATCGCCGCACCGATATAGCCGCCCTGGAAAAAGTAGGAGCCGCCGATCGAGGCGCCGTCCGAGCGCGTCGCCGAATTGGGCTGGCGTCCGTTGACGACGGGCCGGGTCTGGTCGGCGAGGTACGGGTAGCTCGGGATGCTGTAGTCGGTGGTGTTGCGCCCGTAGACGTCGGCATGGAAGGCAAAATTGCCGCCGCCGGTGTCGAGCAGCACGCCGCTTTCGACGCCGCGGTCGACCGAGCTGAAGGCGCTGCGCGTCTCGGCGGTGACGCAAGGCGATGTCGCGGCGCTCGCGAGCGGCGCCTTGGCCGGCATGCCGTAAGCCTGGAACGACGGAGCGCAGTTCGGCAGCGCGTCGGGAATCCGGTTGTTGGTGGCGCTGACGACGCCACCGATCGAGGTCGAGCCGTAGCGCAGCGCAGCCGGCCCGCGTACCACCTCGACCTGGTTGGTCGCCAGCGGATCGATCGGGACGAAGTGATCCTCGCCGAGGTCGGAGGCGCCGCCGGAATTGGTGCCGTTCTCGACGATGCCGACGCGGTTGACGTCGAGCCCTCGGATGATCGGCCGGCTGGAAGCGCCCGGCGCGAAGCTCGATCCGGTGATGCCGGGTTTGGAGAACAGGAGATCGCCGAGCTGGCCGCCCCCCTCGCGGCGGATCTCCTCGTTCGGCACCACCGTGACGGTCGCGAACTGGTTGGTCACGATGGGCAGCACGCCCTGCTGAGATGCGGCGGGCGTGGAGGCTGCCGGCGTGGCGTCCGCCGTGCGTTCCTGGCTGCGTGCCCGCGCGGTTCGCGTGGGGCGGCCCGGATTGCGTGTCGGCACCACCGCCCTGCGTACGATGGGGCTCGGAGCCGTCACAGTGACGGCGGGGATCTCGGTCGATGACTTATCCTCAGCCAGCGCCGAGGTGGCGGCGCCGAGCAGGAGCAGGCTTGCTCCGCCAAGGCGCTGCGCGCGCCGCAATTTGAATGACATGGTCCTGATTCCAGTCAGGCGCCGTCCGCATGATGATCTGCTGATCGGAGGCGGCCTGCCGTCGCTGCGCGACGGAATTCGACTTCAACTGCTCCCGGGCACGCGCCTGAAAGCGGCGAGCCGAGCGTGATCAAGCGTTGTTGGAAGTCAGGACGCGGGAGGGGCGCGCGGCTGGAATGCCGTGCCGGCCGATTTCAGATGGACGAATTCGGCGTCGGTGGTGCGATAGAGCAGGTCGATCGCCTGCGGCAGCAATAACACAGGCGGCGCCGCGAACATGACGCTGCCGGCCATCGCGACCAATGCGCAGATCGCGCAATTGTCCTCGCCCGGGTGCTCCCTGTCGGGAGCCAACGGCGATTGCTTCTGAGCCGCGGCGCGGTCGATCGAAGCGAGACCTTGGGCGCTGTCGGTCTGCTGAAGCGAGGGCTGGGCGAGGGGAGCGGCCTGGGCGAACCAATGGCTGTGGCCGAACGTCAGCGCGAACTGCACCAGCATCGCGAAGATCGCGAGCCGGGCGCCGTGTCTGATATTCGACCGGAACCACTTCATCTGGAAACGCCACCCCCACATCGCGAGGTATCATCCCCTGATCCCGCGACGTTATAATGTAACATCGCCCGATCGGTCAGCGGATGTCAACCGCAGCCGCACCGACCCGAGTGGGCCGGCTCCTCGATGTGTCGTTCGGGCAACTGAAAGATCTCGGCTGAGGACCTATCGAATGGCTTACGGGAACGGCGATTGATTGACTCAGCGCCAGCGCGAGGAGGCGGCATCAGAGCTTTTTGCTCTGGAGCCAGGTGCGGATAGCCTCGATGTGCTCTGCCTTGCGCTCCAGCGGCAGCCAATGCCCTGCGGGCATGCTCGTTACGGTCAGGTCCGGGCAGGCGGAGCGCATCGGGTCACCTTGGCGATTTCCGGTGATGCTGCAGATCTGATCAAAGTCGCCGTTAACGAACAGCACCGGCTGCGACAGGCGGCCGCCACTGGGTGCCTTGCGCGCATAGGCGATGTCGGCGTCGTCGTTCAGGTACCACGCGCAGGATGGGCGGAAGCCATGAGCCTGGAACGACTGCACCAGCACCTCGAAGTCCGCCGGCGGCCAGAGAGCCGGATCAGGCTCAGTCGGCGGGGCGCGGTGCGCGGCGCCAAAGCGCCCTCCATTGCGCGTGACCATCGCATTCGGCGAAACCTTGCCGATGCCGGCGGGGTTGCCTGGCCGAAAGATCGACGCCAGCGATGCGGCCAGATCTGCATCGAGGTCGGCGACTGCCGCCTCGAAGTGCGTGGTGTAGTAACGGTAGTAATCCCATTGGCCGTCCGGATATTGGTCAACCGGATAAATCGTTCGGTCGACCAGCGGGACGACTGTGCGCAGGGCGTGCCCGTCGGGTTGATACGCCAGCGAGGTCAGCACGACGCCGCGGCTGCGCTTGGGCTGATGCGCGACCAACTGACCAACCACAACACAGCCCCAGTCGTGGCCAACCCAGATCGCAGGCTTGCCGCCAAGGTGATCATGGAGTTCGGCCATGTCTGTCACGATTTCCTCGATGGTATAGGCGTCGTTGGCTGCGGGCGTGGAAGAGCCGCCGTAGCCGCGCAGATCGGGAGCGACGCAGTGCCAACCGTCGGCGGCAAACGCGTCCATCTGAGCGCGCCACATCAAACTGATGCACGGCCAGCCATGGACGAAGATCATCAACGGTCCGTCGGCCGGCCCGCACGCGATGTAGCGCGTTGTCTGACGAGGCGAGCTGAACGTGCGCTGGTGAAGTGTGTCTGTCATGGTCGAGTAACTCCGCTTCTCATCGAACGCTCGCGCTGTTTGGGTGCTGCGAAGGCTCCGTCGAGAACTGCTCTTGTCCGCGGGGAGCGATGCCTGGACAGGGACACGCCTGCCCAGGGCCGAGGAAGAACCGCCCCCAGATTTCACAACGCGCTACATTCGACCGAGTTCGGGGTCGAAGGCGCTATGGAGCTTCCGGCGAAGAAGTGACGATTGGATTTATCCGACTAACGGGAAGCGAAGGGACGCGCGTAAGCCGCCTAGCGCCCTTCACGGACCCACGTCGCAGCAAACGCGCCGAGCAGCAGCAATAGGCCGATCAGGCCGGCAAAGATCGGCAGCACGCCGACGCCCTTCACGACGCTGGCGTCGCGCATCCGCACGCCCATCCAGCCGTCACCATGGAAGACGCTCGCCGAGCGGACCGGCAGAATGCGCGGCAGCTCGACGCTGGCGCCGTCGACCACGCGCACGGCATCACCGCCGGTCGCCTGGGTCAGCGGCTTCAACGTCTCAGTGGTGGAGGTGACTTCCGAAAACTCCTTCGGATTGGTCGGGCCGACATTGATCAGCGCCTTCAGCGTGCCGTCGGTGGCTTGCCACAGGCCGAGCTCGCTCGCCGGCAGGCTGGCGCGCCATTCGCCGGGATCGCCGGCTGCAAGCGTCAGGTCGCGCGACACGCCGGACGGCGAGGTCACGCTCACCGGCTGGACGCTGTCCGCCATGGTCTGGCGCACCACCACGAGATTCTTACCCCGCACCTGCAGGCGCAACGCTTCCTCGTCCAGATCAGGCTGCTTCATCAGCCAGTGCGACATCCGCCGCAATAGATCGAGATGCGGGCCGCCGCCTTCATAGCCGCGCGCCCACAGCCAGATGTGGTCGGAGAGCAGCAGCGCGACGCGGCCCTCGCCGAAGCGCGAGAGAAACAGCAGCGGCTTGCCGTCGACGCCCGTCATGACGGGCGGGTTGACCGCATTGCGGGTCTCGACGGTGCGGAAGAACCGGCTCCAGCGCGGCGGCTCGGAGGCCGAGCCCTCGAGGCCGCGCGTGACGGGATGGCGTTTGCCGACGTCGGACAGATGCGCGTAGAACGGCTTTTCCGTCACCCCGACGGGTTCGGCCGGCAGCACCGAATCCAGCGGCGTGCGCCAGATGCTGGTGTTGGACGCGTAATCGGGGCCGGCCGAGACCAGCACTGCGCCGCCGGAACGCACGTAGCGTGCGATGTTGTCGAAATAAGCGATCGGCAGCACGCCCTGGCGGGCATAGCGGTCGAAGATGATCAGCTGGAATTCGTTGATCTTCTGCTGGAACAGCTCGCGGGTCGGAAACGCGATCAGCGACAATTCGTTGATCGGCGTGCCGTCCTGCTTCTCCGGCGGCCGCAGAATGGTGAAGTGGACGAGATCGACGCTGGCGTCGGACTTGAGCAGATTGCGCCAGGTGCGCTCGCCGGAATGCGGCTCACCCGAGACCAGCAGCACGCGCAGCTTGTCGCGCACACCGTCGATGGCGACGACGGCGCGGTTGTTCACCGGCGTCAATTCCCGCTCGAGCGGCGAGGCCTCGATCTCGACGATGTTCGGCCCGGAGTGCTTGATGTCGACCTCGACGCTTGCGGCCTGGCCGCTCGAAAGCGTGCGCTCGTTGATGACCTCGCCGTCTCTGCGGACCGTGACCTTGGCGCGCTCGCCGCTGACGCCCTGGTCGTCGAGGCGGTAGGTGATGGTCTGGGGCTGCCCGACGATGCCGAAGCGCGGCGCCGCGATGACCGCGATACGGCGGTCGCGCTCGTCCTTCTGCCCGGTAATCAGCGCGTGCACCGGCGCCTGGAAGCCGAGCCCGGCGGCGTTGGCCGGAATGTCGTGAACGCGGCCATCGGTGATCAGGAACGCACCGGCGACGCGGTCGACCGGCACGTCGGACAAGGCCGACGCCAACGCCCCGAACAGCTTGGTGCCGTCGGTCTCGCCGTCGGCCTGTCCGGCATCGACGACGCGGACCTCGAGCCCCTTGATCTTCTTCAGACTGTCGACCAGCGCTTCCTGCGCCTGAGCGGCCTCGCGATTGCGATTACCGAAATTCTGGCTCGGGCTTTTGTCGACGACGATTGCGGCAACCGAGGTGAGGGGATCGCGGTCCTCGCGGGTGAAGGAGGGATTGGCGAGCGCCAGCAGGAACAGCGTCAACGCGGCCACGCGCACGGCAGCGCCGCGCGCACGCGCCAGCAGCAGCACCAGCGCGATGACGACGATCGCGGCCAGCGCGAGCCACAGGACGATCGTGGGAACCAGCGGCGTGAATGCGATGCCGTAATTCATATCGATCCTATTGCCCCAGTCGTTCGATCAGGGCCGGTGCGTGCACCTGGTCGGCCTTGTAGTTGCCGGTCAGCGTGTACATCACGATGTTGGCGCCGGCGCGGTAGGCGAATTCGCGCTGGCGGGGGTCGCCGCCGGTCACCGGCAGCATGGCCTGTCCGTCGGGCCGCACGGCCCAGGCGCCGGCAAGGTCGTTCGAGGTGATGATGATCGGTGAGACGCCGTCGCCGCCGCGTGCCGGCCGTTGCGCGCTGTCGTCGTCGTCTTCCCGCGGCAAGGTCTCGACCCAGGTCTGGCCGGTGGTGAAGCGGCCGGGGAAGTCGCGCAATAGAAAGAAGGTTTTGGTCAGCACGTGCTCGCGCGGCACCGGCTCCAGCTCGGGCACGTCGAGCGAGGACAGGATCTCGCGGAGCGTCTGCATGGCGGGGGTCTGCGCGGCGCCGTTCGCGCCGGGCGGCGCTTCGACCGCGTCGCGGGTGTCGAACAGCACGGTGCCGCCCTGCTTCATGTAGGCGTCGATTTTGTTGATGGCGTCCCGCGACGGCTTGGGCGCGCCCGGCACGATCGGCCAATAGATCAGCGGGAAGAAAGCGAGTTCGTCGCGCGCCGGGTCGATGCCGACGGGATCGCCGGCCTCAAGCGCGGTGCGCTGCGCCAGGAACAGCGTCAGTCCTGATAGCCCGGCCCTGACGATGGAATCGACGTCGGCATTGCCGGTCACGACATAGGCGAGGCGGGTCTGCGACACCGCCTTCATCGCGAACTCGTCGGACGCGCTGTCCGCGTGCGACGGTGTTGGCATGAACGAGGCGAGGCTTGCGAGAACCAGTCCGAAGACGATCATCGCGGGCGCGGCGCGGCGGCGCAGCAGCGCGGCAAGACCGCCGCCGAGCACCGCGACGATGATGGCGTCGATCAGGAACAGCGCGAGCGCCGTCGACAACAGCCAGCCGCGCAAGTCCTGCGGCTCGGCATTGGTGTAGGTGGCGTGCCGCGCGCGCAGGCTCGCGGTGTTCAGGGCTGCGATACGGTCGGCGCTGGCAAGCGTGTTCACGGCGAGCGGTCCTTCTGCCGGACCATAGAAGCCCGGCGGATGATCGGGTGTGGCGCGGTCGCGATAATCCGCGGGCAGCGGCTTTGCGGCGGCCGGCGGCGGACCGAAAGCGCCGAAGCCGTCGAGGATGTGCAACGGTGCCACCGTCTCGGCGGTCCCTTCAGTGGCAACGCCCGCGCCCGGCTTGGCGGTATAGCCGGACATGTCGACGACGCGGCGCAGGATTTCGACGAAGGTGCCCGACATCGGCAGATCCGACCAACGCATGTCGGCGCTGACGTGGAACAGGCTGACCACGCCCTTGCCGCGATGCTCGCCCGTCACCAGCGGCGTGCCGTCTTCCAGCGACGCCCAGCTCTTGGTGGCGAGCACGGCGTCGGGCTCGGCCAGCACCTGGCGGCTGATGGTGACGTCCTTGGGGACCACGACCCCGGCAAAAGGACCGTCGGCGGCAAAAGAGGCCAGATGTTGCGGCTTTTCCCAGGTCAGGCTGCCGCCGAGCGTCCGGCCGCCCTTGCGCAGCTTGACCGGGACGAGATCGTCCTCGGCCTGCGCCAGCCGCGGACCGGCGAACCGCACCAGCACGCCGCCCTGGTCGATCCAGGCATTGAGACGCTCGCGGATTTCAGGGGCGATGGTGCCGACATCGGCGAGGATGATCATCGGCAGCTTCTGGTCGAGGAACTGCGTGATGCCCTGCTGCGGCGAGCCCTTGTCGGCGAGCCGCACGTCGGCGAACGGCGCCAGCGCGCGGGTGAGATAGAAGGTCGGCGCCAGCAGCGGCTGCGCGGTCTCGCTGGTAGAGCCCGAGACGATGCCGATGGCGCGGCGGCGCCAGCGCTTGTCGAGCAGCTGCACTGCGCCTGCGGAGCGCTCACCGGCAATTTCCAGCCGCGTGATGTCATTGCGCAGCTCGACCGGCAGATCGAACGACGCTTCGGTTTCCTTGTCCTGCGGGCCGAACGAATAACGCGCTTCGCCGATCGGCGAGGCCTTCTGGTCCAGCGCGCGTACGGTGCCGATCGCGATGCCGCTGTCGGTGCGCAGCACCTTCACCGTCATTTTGGCTGCGGCGTTCTCGGCCGCGACCAGGGCCAGCGGCGACGAGGTACCGCCTTCGAACACGGTCAGGCTGCGATCGCCGATGGTCTTGCCGAGGCCCGCCACGAATTCCTCGCCGCGACCGGTGTCGACGCTGTCGGAGAGCCAGGCGATCTCGCAGTCGCCGGTCGCTTTCAGGAAGCGATCGATTGCGGTCAGGGTCTCGACGCGGTCGATGGAATACGGCTTTGGCGTCAGCTGCCGCAACGCGACGCGCGCGGCGCCCGCCGGCATCAGGGTGATATCGCGGTTCGGCTCCGACAGCGGCACCAGCGCAATCGCGCGGCGGTCGTTCTCGGCACTGGCGATCAATTCGTCGGCGGCCCTGATCCTGATGTCCCAGTTGGACGCCGCGCTCCAGCCGTCGTCGAACATGATCATCAGCGGCGCCTTGCTGGCGGCCGCGCCTGTTTGCGGATTCCAGATCGGGCCGGCGGCGGCGAAAATGACCAGCGCCGCGGCCAGCAGCCGCAATGCGGTCAGCCACCACGGCGTCCGCGACGGGGTCTCTTCGCGCGGTGCGATGTCGAACAGCAGGCGCGTCGGCGGAAACTCGATCCGGCGCGGCCGCGGCGGCATCACCCGCAACAGCCACCACAGCACCGGCAGGCTGACGAGGCCGATCAGGAGCAGCGGTTCGGTGAAGGCGAGCGGCAGTCCCATCATGCTGCCGGCCCCGCCTTGATCGTCGTGGTGCGGGCGCCCGACTTGCTCACCTGCATGCCGGCATGGAGGAACAGCAGGAGTTCGGCGGCCGAGCGGTCGGTCGCATGTGTCGTGAACAGCCAGTCGAGCTTGTTGGTCTCGGCGCGGATCTGGTCGCGGTGCAGCGCGAGCCGCGCGGTGTAATCCTGCGCCCAGCTCTCGGCGCGGCCGGCGGTGATCACGCCGAACCCTTCTGGCTCGACGAACTCGACGCGGCCGGAATAGGGGAATGATTCCTCGGCGGGATCGACGACCTGCACGAGCGTGCCATGCGCACCGGAGCCGGACAGGCCGCCGAGCGTGGTCCTGATCTCGGAGATCGGCGACCAGAAGTCCGACAGCACGATCGTCTCGGCCAGCGCCGCGGGCACGAAGGACGGCGGCAGGCTCAAGCGGTCGGCATCGTCATGCAGCATCGCCTGCGCCATCTTGTCGATGACGCTGCGGCTCGCGGTCGGTGCCATCAGCCCGGGAATGCCGACGCGTTCGCCGCCGGAGACGAGCAACTCGGCCAGCGCGAAGGCGACGATCAGCGTCCGCTCGAGCTTGGATTCGCGCGCCTGTTTTGAAGCGAAGGCCATCGAAGGCGAGCGGTCGGGCCAGATCCAGACCGTGTGCGAGGCTTCCCATTCGAGCTCGCGGACATAGAGCAGATCGTCGCGCGCCGATCGCCGCCAGTCGACGTTCTGCGACGGCTCGCCGGAGACGAAGCGGCGGTACTGCCAGAAATTTTCGCCGGAGCCGGCGCGACGGCGGCCGTGCAGGCCGTGAATGACATTGGCGGCGATACGGCGGGCCTCGAGCACCAGGCGCGGCAAGGAAGCTGCGAGCATGCGGCTTTCGCCATCGGCACGTCGGATCGCGATGATTTCCTTTGCTGCGTGCCCGTTCTCCGCCGCCATCAACCGATCCGTGTCTTCAATTGCCGGATCACGTCCGGAATCGTGCGGCCTTCGGCGCGCGCCTGGAACGTCAGCGCCATGCGGTGCTTCAGCACGGGCTCGGCGAGGTCGAGCACGTCGTCGATCGAAGGCGCGAGGCGTCCGTCGATCAGCGCGCGTGCGCGCACCGCGAGCATCAGCGATTGGCTGGCGCGCGGGCCCGGGCCCCAGGCGATGAATTTGCTGGTGTCGCCGCCGTCCGGACCCGGACGGGCCGCGCGCACCAGCGACAGGATCGCCTCGACCACGGAATCGCCGACCGGCAGGCGCCGGATCAGTCGCTGCGCGGTGATGAGTGCGTCAGGTGTCATCGCGCCCTTCGCCAGCGTCTCGTCAGCGCCGGTGGTCTCGAACAGGATGCGGCGCTCGGCGTCGCGGTCGGGATAATCGACGTCGATCTCCATCAGGAAACGGTCGAGCTGGGCTTCAGGCAGCGGATAGGTGCCTTCCTGCTCCAGCGGATTTTGCGTGGCGAGCACGTGGAACGGCTTCGGCAGGTCGTGACGCGCGCCGGCAACGGTGATGTGCTGCTCCTGCATCGCCTGCAGCAGCGCCGACTGCGTGCGCGGGCTGGCGCGGTTGATCTCGTCGGCCATCAGCAGTTGCGCGAACACGGGGCCGGAGATGAAGCGGAAGGCACGCTTGCCGGAGGTGCTCTCGTCGAGCACTTCGGCGCCGAGAATGTCCGACGGCATCAGGTCGGGCGTGAACTGGATGCGCTTGGCATCGAGGCCGAGGGTGATGCCGAGCGTCTCGACCAGCTTGGTCTTGGCGAGGCCGGGGACGCCGATCAACAGCGCATGGCCGCCGGAGAGGATCGTGACCAGCGTGTTCTCGATCACGCGATCCTGACCGAAGATGACGGAGCCGATCGCCTCTTTCGCCGCGCGAATCTGGCTCGACACCTGCTCGGCCGAACGGACGATTCCGTCTTCGAGCTTCTCGACACTCTCCGCCATCCGTTAGCTCCTTCAGCCTGCCATGCAGCTCGCTTGCGTCGTCATGTCGTCACGTCCTCAACTCAAGACGTGGGCCCTATGCTAGACTTGCAGGAAGGCCATGTATTCGTTGAATTAACCTATCCCCACCTTATCGGCTTAGGGATATGTAGGGCATCACGAAGTGGCGACCTCCACACCGGATGAATCCGGGGTGGAACCGTGCACCGGCATACAACGTAGACTTACAATTCAGACTTGCACCGATCGTGCCAAATGACAAAGTCAGGGCAAACCATGGCGAACCAAGGGCAGAGCGCCGATCGCGGTCTTGAGGGGCTGACTGCCGCTGCCAAAACTGCTGCCGATGCCGAAGGCGCCAAAAAGGGCCTGCCTCCGGTGCATTTGTGGAATCCGCCGTTCTGCGGCGATCTCGACATGCGAATCGCGTCCGATGGTACTTGGTTCTATTTGGGGACGCCAATCGGCCGTCATGCCTTGGTTCGCCTGTTCTCGACCATCCTCAAGCGCGAAGGCGACAAGCATTTCCTCGTCACTCCGGTGGAGAAGGTCGGCATTCGCGTCGACGACGCGCCGTTCATGGCGGTCGAGATGCAGAAGGACGGCGAGGCCAACCATCGCGTGCTCCGCTTCCGCACCAATGTCGACGACTGGGTCACCTGCGATGCGGCGCACCGGCTGCGCTTCGAGCAGGCCAGAGACGGCGGGCTGACGCCCTATCTGCACGTCCGCGCCGAGCTCTGGGCCAAGGTCACCCGCGCGCTCTATTACGATCTTGTTGACATGGGTGAGGAGCGGATGGTCGATGGCCAGCCGATGTTCGGTGTCGAATCGGCCGGCGAGTTCTTCGCCATGGCCGATGCGGAGCAGGTGAGGGCCGCGCTTTGAACAAGCCTATCTCCAGGAACGATCCCGCCGTGATCGGTGCGGCCGATTTCTTCGCCCGCTCCTCCGCGCGGCTCGGCTTCGACGTTCCGCCCGGTCTCTACGATCCCAACATCATTCCTGCCTCGGGCGATCCCGGTACCGACAAGATGCTCGAGATCATCGCGCGCGAGCAGCCGGTGCGGCCGGCGGCGGTCCTGATCGCGGTGGTCGATCATCCCGAGCCGACCATCCTCCTGACGCAGCGGTCGGCGCATCTGAACGACCATGCCGGCCAGATCGCCTTTCCCGGCGGCAAGATCGACGCGACCGACCGCTCGCCGCTCGATGCGGCGCTGCGCGAGGCCGAGGAGGAGGTCGGGCTGTCCAGAGACTTCGTCGAGCCGATCGGCTATCTCGATCTCTACGGCACCGGCTTCGGCTTCCGCATCCTGCCGACGGTTGCCAGGGTGCGCCCAGGTTTTGAGCTGACGATCAACCATTCCGAGGTTGATGATGCGTTCGAAGTGCCGCTATCCTTCCTGATGAACCCGGCCAACCACCAGGTGCACAGCAAGGAATTCCGCGGCATGGAGCGGTCCTACTACGCGATGCCGTTTGCCGAACGCTACATCTGGGGCGCGACGGCCGGCATGCTGCGTGTGCTCTACGAGCGGATCTATTCGTCATGATCCGGCCGATCCTGACCGAGATCGGAATCTTCCTCGTTCCCTTTGCCGTCTATGCGCTGTTCCTGGCCGCCACGCGTTCCGGCCTGTTCGTGCAATCGTCCTGGCCGACCACCATCGTCGCGCGTCTCATGCTGGCGGCGCTCGTGCTGGTGATCGCGGGGCTGATCGGCTTTGCGCATTACTCCGGCGCTGCGCCGGATTCGACCTATGTCCCCGCCCATGTCGAGAACGGCAAGCTCGTGCCGGGCGTGGAAAGATAGGGCCGGCCGATGAGCGCGGTGCCCATGCTCGCCGATGCGCCCTGGCTGATTTCGGGCGGGACCGCGCGCGTCCTGCAATTGCTCAATGCGGATGGCGAGGAGGCGCGGGTTGTCGGCGGCGCCGTGCGCAACGCGCTGCTCGGCCTCGTGCCCGGCGACATCGACATCGCGACCACGGCGCTCCCGCACGAGGTGATGCGGCGCGCCAAGAGCGCCGGCATCAAGGCCGTGCCGACCGGCATCGACCACGGCACGGTCACCCTCGTCATCGACAGCCAGCCTTACGAAGTCACGACGCTGCGCGAGGATACCGAGACGTTCGGCCGCAAGGCCAAGGTTGCGTTCGGCCGCGACTGGGTGAAGGACGCCGAGCGCCGCGACTTCACGATGAACGGGCTCTCGGTCGATGCTGACGGCGTCGTCCACGATTATGTCGGAGGCATCGCGGATGCGGCCGCGCGGCGCGTGCGCTTCATCGGCGATCCCGACCAGCGCATCGCCGAGGATTTCCTGCGCATTCTGCGCTTCTTCCGCATCCACGCCGCCTTCGGTGCCGGCGATCCCGACCGCGACGGCTATCTCGCCTGCATCCGCGGCCGCGCCGGACTTGCCAGCCTCTCGGCCGAGCGGCTGCGCATGGAGACGCTGAAGCTGCTGGTCGCCGGCGGCGCCTCTGCCGCCGCGCTCGCCATGGCGGACGGCGGATTGCTGCAGGCGCTGACCGGCGGCGTCGTCTATACCGGGCCGCTCTCGGCGATGATCGCGATCGAGCGCGAGCTTGGCCTCACCGCAAGCAGCACGCGGCGGCTCGCCGCGCTGACGGTCGCGGTGACCGAAGACGCCAAGCGCGTCGCCACGCGCCTGAGACTCTCCAATGCGGAAACCAAGGCGCTGGATTCGATGGGGCATCGCTGGTGGCGCCTGGCCACCAAGGGGGAAGCCGATGCGCGGCGGCTGCTCTACCGGCTCGGTGCGGAGCGCTATCACGATCGCGTGTTGCTGGGCTGGGCGCGAGCCGGCGGTGACGTCGGCTCGTCTGGATGGCGTGCGCTCGCCGAGCTGCCGCAGCGCTGGATTGCGCCGAAATTTCCGCTTCGCGCCGCCGACTTCATCGCGCGCGGCATGGCGGAAGGACCCGCGCTCGGACATGTCTTGACGCTCGCCGAGGACGCTTGGCTCGCGGCAGATTTTCCCCTAGATGAAGCCGCACTCGCTTCCATCGCCGATCAAGCTGCGGCACGAATCAGCCGCGATGAGAGAACGTGACCATCGTCTCAGGCTTCGCCGACATCTCGATTTTTCAGCTCCTGCTGGTCGCGTTGATGGCGTTGTTTGCTTCGATCATCGGTGGTCTCGCCGGCTACGGCACCGGCGCCTTGATGCCGCTGGTGCTGGTCCCTCTCGTTGGCGCCGAGCCGGTGGTGCCGATCATCGCGATCTCCGCGATCTTTACCAATTCCAGCCGCGCGGCCGCCTATCTCCGCCATGCCGATCGCCGCCGCGCGCTGATCGTGCTGGCCTGCGCGGCACTGACGACCGCCCTTGGTGCCTACGGCTATACGCGGCTGACCAATGCCGGCGCGGCACTCGTGATCGGCTCCATGCTGATCCTGAGCGTGCCGCTGCGCCGGGTGCTCCGCCGCCGCCAGGTCAAGATCGGCGACACTGGGCTTGCGGCCGGCTCGGTCGGCTATGGCGTGCTGGTCGGCGGCACCTCCGGCTCCGGCGTGGTCCTGCTGTCGCTGCTGATGGCCGCCGGCCTCGAAGGCGCTGCCGTGATCGCGACCGATGCCATGATCTCGCTCGGCACCGGCCTCATCAAGATCTCGGTGTTTGGGCTGGCCGGCGCCGTGACCGCTCAGGTGCTCGCCTTTGCACTTCTGATCGGCGCCATCGCGATTCCCGGCGCGTTCTTGGCCAAGGCCTTTGTCGAGCGGATGCCGGTGCACATCCACACCGCGATCCTCGATGTCGCGGTGATCACGGGCGGGCTGGTGATGATTTCGGCAGCGGCGAGGCAGCTCATCTAACGCCGCCAGGTGTCCCGCTGCGGGTTGGGTTACGCCGCAGGTCTAGTGTGAGGGACTGCAGTCCAGTTCCTTGATCCTGCCGGCGGCGTCAAACGCCAAAAGTGCACTCATCACACCAGCACTGGTGATGTACGAGATAATGGTGCGGTCGTTCTGCGAGGGATTGAGATCATCCAACGTGCCTGCCGGATATTTTCGGAGGCGATCGACCCAATAGGCACGAAGTGCCTCGCGGCCGGTAATGGTTTGGACACCGGCGCAGCCGCAGTGCACAACGGCATCTTCGGCATAGAGCTCCAAGATCGCCTCGATATCGCCCGCGCGATAGGCATCAAGCCAGTCAACCGCAACGGCCATCGGGTCAAAGGACATATTTTTCACTCGCATGCCGTCCAAATCTGCTTCAGGCTCTGGAACTGCCGAGCCTTTTTTGATTTTAATATCCCACCCGGGCACGGCCATATGGCGAACGACATAGAGGACCGGGCCGAGGGCAAGATCGATGTTGGACGCGTCCGCCAGGCAGGGGATACTCAAGCCCATCCGGCTTGTGATCGTCGATCCACAGCCGATCGTTTTGCAGGGACTGAGGTCGGTTCTCGGGACGCAGCCGGACTTCGACGTTGTCGCATCGTCCAGCGATCGGACAAGCTGCCTCGAAGCAATTCGAAAGCTGACACCCGACGTCGCGCTTCTTGCCGACAAGGTGCCGGATCTGACGGCCCCCGAGATCCTCGCGATCGTGAAAGCTGAGAAGCTCTCCACGCGCCTGGTGTTCTTCACCGAGTCCGACACCGACCACGATCTGACGTCCGCCATCGCAGCCGGCGCCTGCAGCGCAATTTCCAAGTATGCCTCTCCCGCCACGATGCTGCGATCGCTGCGGCTGATGACGAAGAGCGGTGTGGCACTGGCGAAGTCCGATCTCTCGGCAGCCGGCAAGGAGGTGGACGGCGACGGCAAAGTCGAAAAGATGCTGGAGCTGTTGACGCAACGGGAACGTCAAATTGCACGGCTGGTGTCGGAAGGACTGTCGAACAAGGAGATCGCGCGTAAGCTCAACGTCTCCGACGGGACGGTCAAAGTCCACCTGTACAATATTTTCCAGAAGCTTGAGATCACCAACAGAACTGTGCTCGCGACCATCGCATTGCTGCAGCGCCCCTCCGGCCTGGCCGCGCTCTCCCTGGCGTTTCTGGCGTTGGCAATTGCGGACGAACTCAAGGCGTCCGAAGCGAACGGCAGCTTTCCGGATCAGAACGGCGTCGGCCATCCGGACGAGCACGCCGCGTACGAGCCCTGGAAAAAAGGCATTCTCCGGCACCTCATCGCCTGGGAATCCGGCGAGACGCCCACGCTCGCCCAGAGAGACTTGTTCGCCAAGGCCGCCCAAATCACCAACCCGGCGACGGCAATGGAAGCGCTGCGCGCGGCCGAGCAATCCGGAGGCGCGAAAGCCTGGACACACTACGGTCCTGCTGGATCGAGCACGCCCGATCTTTCTGGGCTCTTGCCGCGAGCAGCAAACGACATACAGGTCGGAGTTGACCCGGCCCCGGAACATCAATTCCCGCGGCTTCTTTCAAATGCGATGTCGATGCAGGGCGGGTATGGCAACTTCGCTATTCTCGCCGGTGCGTTGATCTACGCACTGCAGGATCCCCATCTCGCCGCGCAGGCGCATGACCTCCGTGAAGCGTCGATCGACAGCATCCTGGCCGTTACTGAAGAGAGTGCGACCACAAAACTGGCCGCGATCACCCATGCTGCCGCCAATCATGACGACAATTCAGCCCCGGGTTTCCTGTCGCACGATGTCCGCCTGTCTTCCGCCGTTGCGACCGCTGGACACGACGACGTCGCGGAAGGCGCTCTGGGCCAAAAGGGCCCGGGCGATGCGAGTGACAACCTCCATAAACCCGTTGGCGCGGACCTTGGTCACGATGCCAGTATCGGCTTGGGCGGCAACGTTGAAAAAATTGTTTATCGCTCCCCGATCGATTCCGTGTCTAACGATTCCAAGTCGACCGCTTCAAACACCGTGTTCGATTTCGCATCTGGGTCGAGCAGGATCAATCTTGCGGCTTTCGGAGCGCTTGCTTGGCTGCATATGACGGCGGCAAGCAAGTCTATACCGCCACATACACTCGCCTGGGTCTACGACTCCGCAAGCAACGAAACGATCGTCTATGTGAATGCGACCGATCGTATCCTTGATATCGGCGATCGCGGCTTGCTGGAAATTCATCTGGAGGGAATTGTAGCCGTTGCGGAGGCGGATGTCGTCTCCGAGCCAGATGGCGCGGCTGTCGCGACCACTTTGGAGCAGCTCGAAGCCGCGCTGATACCGGCGACCGCACCCGATGAGGCTGTTTCGAGCAAGGACCATGTCCAGACCAGTATCGAAGGGGGCGAGAGCACGCTCGGGACGGCCGGAGCCTGGGCCCTTCTGGCCAATAACGGCTCGGGTTTCCATTTCGGGCAGACCCGGACCGGCTTGGGAACGCCGTCGAAGTTCGAAACCTCCACGGACCCGTCCGCGGATGCAACGGAAGAGAGCGATGGTGCGTCTGCCGCGTCGGCTCACGGATCATCCATCGAGCTTGCTCATAGTGCCACAGCGCCGGCAGTCGCAAATGTCACGTCGCACAGTGGCCCGACCGACACGGGCACCGGCGTTTCGTCGATTGCACCCAACGAGATCGGCCAACCGAGCGTCGTAACTGCCGACAACGCGGGGCACGGCAACTCGCAGCACGCTTCAGAGCTAGGGTCTGCAAAGGATGCAGCTACCGAATCGACTGAAGCTGGCTCCAAACCGGGCAAGGGCGACGACAATGGCGCCGAGCATCACGCATCGGCTTCGGAAGCTCCGGGAGGGGCAACGCAGAAGGCAGAACCAGCGGGCGCGGAACACGGCAAATCCGGGCACTCAACCGCTGCAAGCCCGCCGGACGGAGCAGAGATCGATCCGGGCGTCGCAACGGCCGCCGGCGCGGGCCACGACAACTCGCAGCACGCATCGGAGCCAGGGTCTGCAAAGGCGGCAGCTACCGAATCAACTGAAGCTGGCTCCAAACAGGGCAATGATGGCGGCCATGGCGGCGATCATCATCACGCTTCGGCTTCTGACGCTGCGCAACCACCAGCGACGACGGCAGAACCAAGCGGCGCGGAACACGGAAAATCCGGGCACTCAGCCGCTGCAAGCCCGCCGGACGGAGCAGAGATCGATCCGGCCGCCGCAACGCCCGCCAGCGCGGGCCACGGCAACTCGCAACACGCTTCGGAGCCAGGATCTGCAAAGGCGGCAAGCACGGGATCGACAGAAGATGGGGGCAAACCGGGCAACGGCACCGGCGATGGCGTCGAGCATCACGCTTCGGCTTCTGAAGCCGCGCAAGCGCCAGCGACGACGGCTGAACCAGGCGGCGCGGAACACGGCAAATCCGGGCACTCAGCCGCTGCAAGCCCGCCGGACGGAGCAGAGATCGATCCGGCCGCCGCAACGCCCGCCAGCGC
>NZ_JBVVPM010000024.1:0-31928 GCF_055811255.1 Bradyrhizobium sp. MI1.11 | reverse complement strand
GGACCACGGCAACTCGCAACACGCTTCGGAGCCAGGGTCTGCAAAGGCGGCAAGCACGGGATCGACAGAAGATGGGGGCAAACCGGGCAACGGCGCCGGCGATGGCGCCGAGCATCACGCTTCGGCTTCGGATGCTGCGGGGACCATGAAGACGGCAGAACCAGCCACCGTGGACCACGGTAACTCGCAGCACGCTGCGCAATCTGCAGCAATCGCATCAGACGACGCACACCCGGCCAAGGCTGCGTTCGAAATCGGCGGCGCAGACCAAGGACCGGTGTTCCGGTTCGATAGCGGACCAACTCCTTCTCTCGTCGCGATAGTTGAGGTTAAAGAGTTCAATGATCCGCTCGATGGGCACGTTCCGCCCAGTCAGGAAGAGAGCCTCGGGTTCAACGCCAAGCTCGTCCCTCATGCACTGAACGGACACGCGGACGATCACGGCAATAACGGCGCGCATCAAGCCATTGTCCCTGCGCATCATGATCTGCTGATTTGAACCGCTGCATCGTCATTGACCGAAAATGGCAACTGTCACCGCAGTACAGGTCTCAGGAACACGACGCCGGATCAGCCTCATTGAGCGGAATTGTTCAGGGTTGCAGCCGTGAGAGCAGACGTTGCCGATCCTGATCGCGACGTCGCTGCTCCATCCGCATCCGTTCGAGTTCGCCTTCCGCCTTGGCTGTGTCCTCGTTCTGGCGCTTCATTTCAATGATCAGCGCCTCCTGCTCTGCGAGCCGGCGTTCTCCTTCGACGACGTCGCGCTCGATCTGCCTCAGCTCATCGTATATCGCCGTCGTGTACATCGCGGTCCTCGCGCGGCCGTGCCGCGAAGCACGCCGCAGAGTAGCTTTCGCCTCTTCCAGAGCCTTATCCGGGCCGCGCGGTGCGGCCATGACCGCAGCGCGACGCGCATGACTTTTAACTCAGCCAGCTTCGTGAACGTTCCGGCTGATGCCATTTTTTCCCGGGCTTTGTCCGGTCGAACGAAGCGCCGCGTTGTAATCATTTTGGCGGAAGCGGCTCACCTAACACGCGACTGCCTGGAACGGATCTCGTCACGGCGAAAATGCGCTCAGCTCACGGCGGCGCTTTAGCCAAGTTGCAAACAAGTGGTCGGCACAATATCGTCGATCGTCCGCCCCCACGTCTTCCGCCCCCATGTCTGACGTCCAATCTCTTCGGGAGCCAACACTATGAATTTGGTCTCAGTGCCCGGCGGGATTCATCGCCCTCCAGGGAAGGTCGATATCCCGTCTGCCTGGCAGGGAGCTGAGATGAAAGCCAATCCTGATCGATGGTTGATATCGCTTGCGGCCGGCGAGATCGCCGAGCTTGAGGGCGCGGCCGAAACATATCTTGGCAGAAACAAAAAAATCGCCGAGATCACGAAGGAAAGCTTTCCGCTTCCCCACTTCGGCAGGCATCTGGAAGAGCTTAAGACAACGCTCCTGGCTGGCCTTGGCTTCGAAGTCATGCGCGGCCTCCCGGTGGCAAAATATAATCAGGAGTTTGCCGCTACGATCTTTTGCGGAGTGGGCGCGCACCTTGGATCGGCGCGGTCTCAGAATGCAGCGGGTCACATTCTCGGTCACGTCCGTGACACCGGCGCCGATGCAAGGGATCCCAACACCCGAATTTATCAAACGTCGGAACGGCAGACATTCCACACGGATTCGGCCGACGTGGTTGGATTGTTATGCATTCGCGAGGCGATGGAGGGAGGGGATTCTCTCCTCGTCAGTACGACGACAATCTACAACGAGATGTTTGACAGACGTCCCGACCTTGCCGCTCTCTTGTTTGATCCGATCGCGACAGACCGGCGAGGCGAAGTGCCGGAGAACGAAAAGCCATATCTTGAGATTCCGGTGCTGAATTGGCATGCGGGGTTCCTGACCGGCTTCTATCAGCGCCAATATATCGATAGTGCGCAACGCTTTCCCGATGCGCCAAGACTGACGCCGGCTCACGTCGAGGCGCTCGATCTCTTTGACGCGCTCGCAAATGATCCCGCGCTGCATTTCGGCATGCGGCTTCAGCCGGGCGACATGCAGTTCGTTTACAATCATGCCTTGCTGCATGACCGGACCGGATTTCGCGATTGGTCCGATGCAGGCCAGAAGCGTCATCTGTTGCGCCTTTGGCTCAGCATGGAAGGCGACCGGCCGCTGCCCGATTGTTTCAAGCAGCGCTATGGCTCGATTGAGATCGGCAACCGTGGTGGCATCATCACCAAGGGTACCAGTTTGAACGTTCCGTTGGATTGACGTTCGAAGCATCCAGCGATGTCCGCTCTTATGCCGATATTGGTAGAGGAGCGGACATCGTTGCTGCGAAGCCTGGCACTAGATCGAGGCAGGCCATCTCGAGGCCACGGTCCGGCGCCATTTTCCTTTGCGCAACCGCGGCAAATGTCGCGATGGGCCAAAAGCGGAAGAATTTAGTTAGACAAGGGTCCGCCTTCTTTGGCCGGCCTCGTCGCGCAGGAGGCCGCTCTATCCGAGTGCTATTCAAGCCCGCCAGAAGGACTTTTTGATTTCCAGAGCGATGTCAGACCAGGACAATCCGACATCATGCAAGTCGTGGTCAGTCCATTGCGCCAATTCGCGGCGCTGCCGAACCCGTTCGCGCCAAATTTGCAGTGTGACAAACGCGCGCTTCACTGCGTCAGAAAGCTGCGAACCGTCGGACCCCACGGTCTTCGACATCCGGGCACCATACGAGGTCGATCGGCACCTCCCTTTCATCGTCAGTCCTTTGCTCGGCCAGGCCAGATCGCGACCGCACCGGCGAGCAACACAGCGGCTGAAATGAGCAGCGAGGCATGTGCGCCCGCAATGAACACGTTGTTGCCTCCGACCAGCGAGCCGAATAGGGCAACGCCAAGCACGCTGCCGGTCTGCCGCGTTGCGTTCAAAACGCCCGCGGCGATGCCGGATCGCGACTTCTCGACACTGCCGAGCAGCGTCGAGGTCAAGGACGGCACGAGCAAGCCGAGCCCGCCGCCGAGGATCACAAGCTGAGTGCCGATCGCCCCGTAGCTGGTGCCTGAGGCCATAGGCAGCAGCGCAACGCAGCCCGCGGCAGTGATCACACAAGCAAGTGCAATGGTTTGCGGCGCGCCGAGGCGCTCGCTGACCGATGCGGCGACGAGGTTGGCGGGCAGCACCATGCCCATCATGGGCACGAAAGCGAGACCCGTTGCGAACGGCGACCAGCCGTTGATTTTCTGGAAGTAGAGACTGAGCACGAAGATCAGGCCGTAGAAGGCGATGTTGAAGAGGAGCCCAACCAGAGCGGTCAGCGCAAACACGCGGTGGCGGAACAGCGAGAGTGGCAGCATCGGTTGTGGCGCGCGCGCCTCGCGCCATACGAACAGGAGTCCGATCACGGCCGCTGCCACGAAGCCCATGATGACGAGCGGATGACTCCAGCCGAGCACGCCGCCTTCGATCAGGGCGCCGGCCAGCGTGCCGAGGGTTGCAATCGCCGCGATCTGTCCCGGCAGATCGATCTCGCGCTGCGCGAGCCGCGGCGTCTCCTCGGCATAACGCCAGGCAAGCCAGAGGCCGGCGGCGCCAATCGGCAGGTTGACGAGAAAGATCGCTCGCCAGCCGACCAGCGCGATCAGCGCGCCGCCGACAAACGGCCCCGAAGTCAGTGCGACGCTCGCACCTGCGGCCCAGAAGCCGATCGCGCGGCCGCGCGCCTTCGGATCGGTATAGGCATGATTGAGCAGCGTGAGCGAGTTCGGCACCAGGATCGCTGCTGCCAGGCCCTGCACGGAGCGTGCGGCGATCAGGAATATCGCCGACGGCGCCAGCGCGCAGGCGAGCGAAGCCAACGTGAAGATCGCAAAGCCCGCGATGAATATCCGTTTGGCGCCGACGCGGTCACCGAGCGCGCCGGAGGTCAAAATGAAGGCCGCGAATGCGATGGTATAGGCGGTCACCACCCATTGCAGCTCGGCCACGCTACCGCCGAGCGAAGTGCCGATGCTGCTCAGCGCAGTATTGACGATGGTGATATCGAGCTGCACCACGCCAAGGCCGAGGCTCGTGGCAGCAAGTGCCAGCGCCGTCGCGAGAGGCGAACGGGATGACGTGTTGTCGGAGTGGGCTAGTTCCGGCTGTCTTGTATTGAACGAAGTTGTTGGCATTGATCACACTCAGTTGCCTGCGAGAATTTGACGGCCCTGATCAGCCCACTTCGCGATGGTCATTCGATACCAACCGAATACTCGGAGCCGCGGGATGATCTTTCTCCTCGTCGCGGCATTTCTTCACCGGGCCTACTGGCGTCCGGGCAACCTATGTTTCGTGATCGATCCAGTCTCGCGGAAACACTACGGTCTTGACCGAAGTATCCGTGCTTGGCACTGCGTCCTTATCGGCGTACGAGAAGGGCATGGACACGGGACCCAAAATCGCCCAAGTCGCAGCGGTCATCGGCGATCCGGCGCGCGCCAACATGCTGAGCGCGCTGATGGATGGCCGAACGTTGACCGCCTCGGAGCTCGCCTATGTGTCTGGCGTGGCGCCGCAGACAGCGAGTGGCCATCTTGCGAAACTCAGCGACGCGGGATTGCTCGCGCTCGCAAAGCGGGGCCGACGGCGATATTTCCGCCTGGCCTCTCCGCACGTCGCGCGCGTGCTAGAAGGTCTCATGGTCGTGGCGCAGGACGGCCCTGCCCGGCAGCGCAATCTCTGGCGCGGTGGAGAAACGCTCCGGCACGCGCGCACGTGCTATGACCACATGGCAGGCCGCATCGCCGTCGCAATCGCCGACCGGCTGGTCCAACAGTCGTTTATTTTTCTCGACGAGGATGGCGGGCAACTCACCGACGCCGGCCGGTCATTCTTCAATGAGTTGGGCGTCGATCTTGGCCTCGCCTCTAAGCGCCGGGTGTTCTGTCGCCCCTGTCTCGACTGGAGCGAGCGCCGGCCGCATCTGGCCGGGGCAGTCGGCGCCGCCATTCTTGATCACGCTCTCGAGCACGATTGGGTCGAGCACGTCAGGGATAGCCGAGCGCTCGTCGTAACCCCGGTTGGCGTTAGAGAACTCGCCACAAGGTTCGGCATTGAGGGCGTACCCCCGACGGACGGTCACGATGGGCGTGTTGGATCACTATCCGGAGGCCGGGTATCAGCTATAACGGTCGAGTCAGCGCCTCCCGGACGGAGGTAGTAGCGCGATTAGCCATTTTAGGCTGTGGTGACCGGAGCTAAGGCAGATGCGCTCCATTGTGGCCGTTCTGCGCCCTGCAGCGATGTCCGCTACCGCGCCATTGTTGGCGAAGAAGCGGACATCACGCGCGCCGGAGCTGTGCGCTACGATCAAACCAGGACGCGGCCTCAGCCGCGCTTACTCCTCGTCTTCGTCGTCCTCGTCTTCGTCTTCGTCGAGCTCTTCCAGTCGATCGAGGACCGCGAGCGGCAGCGTCTCGCGAAACAGATCGCCTTCCGCGCCCATCCAGAGACAGATCACGTCGTCGCCCTTCACGTCAGCGACTGTGAGCGGCTGCCCGCCGGATTTCAGCATGACGATATCGCCGGCTTTTAGTTCCATGGATGGTCCTTTCGGGTTGATTGACGGAGAAGCTAGCAAACCGGCATGACATGCCGATCACGGGCTACTCGGTCAGTGGATGTGTTGCGGTAGCGCGCATCCGCCGGCCGTGCTGCTGAAACGTCGATCAGAGAGCTTTAGGCCGGAGCGATCCCATCACGAGAGGCAATGGCGCCTGTTCGATGGATGGCGCAAGGGCTCTTCCGTCCCGTGCGTCGCGACCATGACACCATGCGCCTGTTTTGCCCGACGGAGCAACCGATTTCGTCGGATCCGCAGTTCGCGTTTTCCGCAAGTCGTTGATTTTGCTGCGGCCGTCTACTGTGCATGGGGTTGTTTTCGATGTTTTTGTTTACGCACCCTGATTGCAGTCAGCCCGGCACCAGTTCTGTCAGCGAGCGGATGATGCGGTCGGGCTTGACGATCGAGCCTTCGGGCAGGCCGTCGCCATGCACGTCGATCCAGATCGAGTAGATGCCGAGACGCTGCGGCGTCACGACTTCCCATTCCAGATTGTCGCCGATCATCCAGGTATCCTCAGCGGTGACGCCAAGCGCGTCCATCGCGTGCAGATAGGCACGCTCCTCGGGCTTGCCGAAGCCGTGTTCGCCCTCGATCTGGATGTGGTGAAAGCGATGCGCCAGCTCGAACCGCTCGACCTTGGCGCGCTGGGTGTCGGCGGCGCCGTTGGTCACCAGCGCGAGCTTGATGCCGAGCGCCTTCAATTTGTCGATCGCATCATGCGCGCCGGGGAAGACGAACATCTCCTCCTCGCGATAGGTGGTGAAGCGGTCAGCGAGGCGAATGGCGAGGTCGTCCGGCAGCGCGCGGTGACCAGCGGCCGCGAGCGCGGCAAAACCGCCCTTGACCGTGAGATGGCGGGCCTCGGCGAGCTTCATCCGCCACGAAGCGTCTGCATTGGCCCAGAAATTTTTCGCAAAGGCCAGCACCGTGGCTGCAACCAGTTGCGGCGGCAGCGGCGCCAGCTCCTCGGCGAACTCCGCTGTGATCGTGTTCCAGGCGATCTCGGGCCGCGCATAGGCCGACAGGATGGTGTCGTCCATGTCGATCAGCATGGCGCGCGGCAGCGGCCTCATTGCGGGCTTCATCGTCGTCATGGCCACTTCACCTCCGGCGGCAGCGACGACAGGATCGAATCCACATTGCCGCCGGTCTTGAGCCCGAAAATGGTGCCGCGGTCGTAGAGCAGGTTGAACTCGACATAGCGGCCGCGCCGGATCAATTGCTCCTCGCGATCCTGCGCGGTCCAGCTCGTCGCGAAATTGCGCCGCACGATGTCGGGATAGATCTTCAGGAAGGCGCGGCCGACATCCTGGGTGAAGGCGAGGTCGGCGTCCCAGTCGCCGCTGTCGTGCCAGTCGTAGAAGATGCCGCCGATGCCGCGCGCCTCTTTCCGGTGCGGCAGGTGGAAATACTCGTCGCACCACTTCTTGTACTTGTCGTAATCGGCGATGCCGTTCGGCTGGGTGCAGGCCTGTTTCATTGCGGCGTGGAAGGCGATGCTGTCGGCATCGTCCTGCGTGCGGCGGCGGTCGAGCACCGGCGTGAGATCGGCGCCGCCGCCGAACCAGGCTTTCGTCGTGACGACGAAGCGCGTGTTCATGTGCACCGCCGGCACGTGCGGATTGCGCAGATGCGCAATCAGCGAGATGCCGGAGGCCCAGAACTTCGGGTCGTCCGCCGCGCCCGGAATTTGCGCGCGAAACTCTGGTGCGAATTCGCCGTGCACGGTGGAGCAATGCACGCCGACCTTCTCGAACAGGCGGCCGGACATCATCGACATCACGCCGCCGCCGCCGGCCGCGCCGGTATGATCGGTGCGCTGCCAGGGTGTGCGTTTGAAGCGGCCGGGCTCGCCCGAATAGAGGCTTTGCGGGGCATCGTCCTCCAGCCGCTCGAAGCTCGCGCAGATGTCGTCGCGCAGGGCTTCGAACCAGGCGCGTGCGCGCGTCTTGCGGTCTTCGATCGTAGAAACGTCCATATGCAAATCCCAACGAACCGGCTCGTAGGGTGGGCAAAGGCGCACTTGCGCCGTGCCCACCATTGATCACCGTTTATCTTGAATGGTGGGCACGCTACGCTTTGCCCACCCTACGAATTTCACCCTTGCGGACCGTAATAGGTGCAGCTCTCGTTGCAACTGTCGCGGTGGATGCTGACGCGGGTGAGCTTGCCGATGTGCTGGAGCCGCTCCCAGACGAAGCGCGAGAGGTTTTCCAGCGTCGGTGTGCCCAGCGCCTCGATCTTGTTGAGGTACTTATGATCCAGAATCATGCGCACGTCCTCGATGGCGCGCTGGACCAGGCCGAGATCGACCACCATGCCAGTTTTGGGATCGGGCGTGCCGCGCAGCGTCACCTCGGCGCGAAAGGAGTGGCCGTGGATCTCTTCGCTATCAGCGCCGAATGTCGTTCCCGACAATGAGTGCGCCGCCTCGAAGCGAAACGATTTCGTCAATTCCCACATCTGTTCGAAAACCAATCCTATCTGATACCGAGCGATTTATGCGTCTGCACGCTGAGCCGCCATTGCGGATGATTCAGGCAATAGTCGATTGCGCCCGCGGTGTTTTGGGCGACTTCGGGCCCGTCCATCGGCTGCAGCGAGAAGCGTTCGAAGGCGAGGCCCGCGAAGGCCTCCGGCATGGCGAGCGGCTGCGGATAGACCAGCTTCAGCTCGTGGCCGCGCCGGATCACCAGATCGCTGCCGCCCTTCGGGCTGACGCAGATCCAGTCAAGCCCCTCGGGCGGGGCGATCGTGCCGTTGGTCTCGACGCCGATCTCGAAGCCGCGGGCATGGAGCGCGTCGACCAGCGCCGTATCGACCTGGAGCAGCGGCTCGCCGCCGGTGAGCACCACATAACGGTTATCGGTGGAGGCCGTCCATTGCGCGGCGATGGTGTCTGCGAGTTCCGCGGGCGAGCCATAGCGCCCGCCGAGCGTGCCGTCGGTGCCGACGAAATCGGTGTCGCAGAATTTGCAAATGGCCGCACTGCGGTCCGCCTCGCGCCCGCTCCAGAGGTTGCAACCGGCAAAACGGCAAAACACGGACGCGCGCCCGGCATGGGCGCCTTCGCCTTGCAGCGTCAGGAAGATTTCCTTGACCGCGTAACTCAACCGTCTCTCCTCAACATATCAAACTTGCGGGTTCCGGAGCTGCCGCAGCGCTTCGCCTGCGGCCATCGCCGCGGTCATGGCGACATTGAGCGACCGCAGCCCCGGAGCGATCGGGATCACCAGCCGCGCGTCCGCCGCCTCGACCACCGCCTCGGTGACGCCGGCGCTCTCGCGCCCGAATAGCAGGATGTCCGCCGTCTGGTAACGGAAATCGCGGTAGTCGGTCGCGCCTTTGGTGGTGAACAGCAGCAGGCGGGCGCCTTGCGCCGCGCGCCATTGCTCGAATTTCGACCAGGAGTCGTGCCTGACGATGCTGACCTGATCGAGGTAGTCCATTCCCGCCCGGCGGAAATGCCGGTCGGAGACGGGGAAGCCCGCCGGTTCGATGATGTGGGCGGCCACGCCCAGACAGGCGCAGAGCCTGAGAATCGTGCCCGTGTTCTGGGGGATGTCGGGTTGGAAAAGCGCTATCTGCATCGGCTGTGCATGGGCTGTCTCGGTTCGGTGCGGGCCGGAAATGTCTCAATAAAACATCGCTGGCCGCGGAATTCGTGCATTGCACGCTCCCGCGCCGATAGCGGGCTTGCGCTCGCCCGGCAAGGGTGCCAATAGAACGATTCTGGACTGCTGTTTTCGCCTTGTTTTGGTGGGGGCACGTGAAGTTCTGCCGCCGCGGGGGGCCGCGGGCGCCGGCAGGCTGTTCTGGGGACCTTGGGGGCTCCTGGAGCGGTTCCGCCGGCTGCATAAGAAGAAAGGGTTGGAATCGTGACGACAGCGTCTTCGGCGGACCATCCGACACGCCGTGATTTCTTATTCGTTGCAACGGGGGCAGCTGCAGCAGTAGGGGGCGCAGCCGCGCTCTGGCCCTTTATCTCCCAAATGAATCCTGATGCGTCGACCATCGCCGCCGGTGCGCCGATCGAGGTCGATCTCAGCCCGGTCGCCGAGGGGCAGGACATCAAGGTGTTCTGGCGCGGCAAGCCGATCTATATCAGCCACCGCACCAAGAAGCAGATCGACGAGGCGCGCGCCGTCAACGTGGCGAGCCTGCCCGATCCGCAGTCCGACGAGGCCCGGGTCAAGTCAGGCCATGACCAGTGGCTGGTCGTGATCGGCATCTGCACCCATCTCGGCTGCATCCCGATCGCCCATGAAGGCAATTACGACGGGTTCTTCTGCCCCTGCCATGGTTCGCAGTACGATTCGTCCGGCCGCATCCGCCAGGGGCCCGCGCCCGCGAACCTGCCGGTGCCGCCGTACCAGTTCGTTTCCGACACCAAAATCCAGATCGGCTGAGCTTCGGGCCCTCGTCCGAAGCTTCGCGCCGTCTCGTCGTACTATTTCCTCAGGATCGCATCATGAGCGGACCATCCGACTACCAGCCGAGCAATCCGGCCCTGCAATGGATCGAGCGGCGTCTGCCGATCCTCGGCCTCATGCACTCCTCCTTCGTGGTCTATCCCACCCCGCGCAACCTGAACTATTGGTGGACCTTCGGCGCCATCCTCTCCTTCATGCTGGGGATCCAGATCCTGACCGGCGTGATCCTGGCGATGCACTACACGCCGCATGCCGACCTCGCCTTCAAGTCGGTCGAGCTGCTCGTCCGTGACGTCAATTACGGCTGGCTGCTGCGCAACATGCATGCCGTCGGCGCCTCGATGTTCTTCGTCGCCGTCTATGTCCACATGCTGCGCGGCCTCTATTACGGCTCCTACAAGGAGCCGCGCGAGGTGCTCTGGATCCTCGGCGTCATCATCTACCTTCTGATGATGGCGACCGGCTTCATGGGCTACGTGCTGCCCTGGGGCCAGATGAGCTTCTGGGGCGCCACCGTCATCACCAATCTGTTCTCGGCCATCCCCTATGTCGGCGAGAGCATCGTGACGCTGTTGTGGGGCGGCTATTCGGTCGGCAACCCGACGCTGAACCGCTTCTTCTCGCTGCACTATCTATTGCCGTTCCTGATCGCGGGCGTCGTCGTGCTCCACGTCTGGGCGCTGCATGTCTCCGGCCAGAACAACCCTGATGGCGTCGAGCCCAAGACGGAGAAGGACACGGTTCCGTTCACGCCGCATGCGACCATCAAGGACATGTTTGGCGTGTCCTGCTTCATGCTGCTCTACGCCTGGTTCATCTTCTACATGCCGAACTATCTGGGTGACGCCGACAATTACATTCCGGCGAACCCGGGCGTGACGCCACCGCACATCGTGCCGGAATGGTATTACCTGCCCTTCTACGCGATCCTGCGCTCGATCCCGAACAAGCTCGCGGGCGTGATCGGGATGTTCTCGGCGATCATCATCCTGTGCTTCCTGCCCTGGCTTGATGCTGCCAAGACCAAATCGTCGAAGTACCGTCCGCTGGCCAAGCAGTTCTTCTGGATCTTCGTCGCGGTCTGCATCCTGCTCGGCTATCTCGGCGCGCAGCCGCCGGAAGGCATCTATGTGATCGCCGGCCGGGTCCTGACGTTCTGCTACTTCGCCTACTTCCTGATCGTGCTGCCGCTGCTCTCGCGCATCGAGAAGCCGCGGCCGGTGCCGAACTCGATCTCGGACGCCGTCCTGGCCAAAACCGGGAGCAGGTCGACGCCGATGGTGTCGAGCGCGATCGTGCTTGCGCTGGCGGGCGCGTTGTTTGCGGGCTCAGCCGATAGCGCGCGTGCCTCCGAAGGCAGCGACAAGCCGCCGGGCAACAAATGGTCGTTCGCCGGTCCGTTCGGCAAGTACGACCGCGGCTCATTGCAGCGCGGCCTGAAGGTCTACAAGGAAGTCTGTGCCAACTGCCACGGCCTGTCCTACGTCGCCTTCCGCAACCTCGCGGAAGCCGGCGGTCCCGGCTATTCGGTCGCGCAGGCTGCAGCCTTCGCCTCCGACTACAAGGTCAAGGACGGTCCGAACGACGCCGGCGATATGTTCGAGCGCCTGGGCCGGCCGGCGGATTATTTCCCCTCGCCATTCCCGAACGAGCAGGCCGCGCGTGCGGCGAATGGTGGCGCGGCGCCGCCGGATCTGTCGCTGATCACCAAGGCGCGCTCCTACGGCCGCGGCTTCCCCTGGTTCATTGTCGACTTCTTCACCCAATATCAGGAGCAGGGCCCGGACTACGTCTCGGCGGTGCTCCAGGGCTTTGAGGACAAGGCGCCCGAGGGTGTGACGATCCCGGAGGGGTCCTACTACAACAAGTACTTCCCGGGCCACGCCATCAAGATGCCGAAGCCGCTCAGCGACGGCCAGGTGACCTATGACGACGGCTCGCCGACCACGGTCGCGCAATACGCTAAGGACGTCACCACGTTCCTGATGTGGACCGCCGAACCGCACATGGAAGCGCGCAAGCGCCTCGGTTTCCAGGTCTTCATCTTCCTGATCATCTTCGCCGGCCTGATGTACTTCACCAAGAAGAAGGTCTGGGCCGACTCGCACTGAGCGGCCTGAGGCGAGAATGAAGAGGCCCCCGTAAGGGGGCTTTTTTGTTGGGCACGAGAGTGTGTTGTCAGGCGCGATTGCCTATCGCCCGCTCAAACGCCAAAATGCCGTCAACCGCTCCCCAAAAACTCGTCGGAGGACACCATGGGAACCGCCATCACCTTCAAGCGCCCGGACGGCAAGGACGCATCGGGCTATCTCGCCAATGCCGCGCGCGGCAACGCGCCGGGCGTGGTCGTCATCCAGGAATGGTGGGGGCTGTCGGACCAGATCAAGGGCCTCTGTGATCGCTTCGCGCTGGCCGGTTTCGATGCGCTGGCGCCCGATCTCTACAAGGGCAAGGTGGTGCCGTATCACGACACGGACGCGGCCGGCAAAGAGATGAACTCGCTCGATTTCATGGACGCCACCACGCAGACGGTGCGCGGCGCCACGCAATATCTGTCGCGCAACGGCGCCAAGGTCGGCCTGACGGGATTCTGCCTCGGCGGCGCCGTGACCATCATCGGCGCGGTGCATGTGCCGGAACTCGCCGCCGGCGTGGTGTTCTACGGCATTCCGCCCGAGCAGGCCGCCAAGCCCGCCGACGTCAAGATCCCGCTCCAGGCCCATTTCGCCAACAAGGACGATTGGTGCACGCCGGAGCTGGTCAATGGGTTCGAAAAGGCCATGAAGGCCGCCGGCAAGTCGCTGGAGCTGTTCCGCTATGACGCCGAGCACGCCTTCGTCAACGAGCAGCGCCAGGCCGTGCACGACCGCGAAGCCGCCGAGCTGGCCTGGGGCCGGGCGACGGAGTTTTTCCGCAAGAATCTGGGGTAGGTTGGGCGCCAATCGCGCTACAATTTCGGTGTCGTCCCGGCGAAGGCCGGGACCCATAACCACAACACTTTGTGGTCGGGGCGAGCTGCCACTGCGAGTCTTCGCCAAACTCAATTTTGTGGCTATGGGTCCCGGCCTTCGCCCGGACGACGGTGGAGATTGACATCACTGCCGGGCTACGGCGCAGGGCCTACCCTTGACGCCGTTCCCGCGCCATGGTGAGTATTCGCCCATGAGCACCGCCGTCCGCCCATCCCGTCTTTGGTGGCGCACCTCCTGAGAGGTGGCCGGTGCGATTTATTCTCCCAAAATCGTCTGAGGTCGCCCACGCAGTGCGGCGGCCTGATCGTTTGTCCTGTGTGGCGTTCCCTCGACAAGTTTCGTAAGAGGACCCCATGAACAGGACCGTCTTTGCCCTTCCGGCTCGAAGCGACTATGTGACCCGCGCGGGGCTTGCGATCACGCGCGTGGCGGAACAGTTTTCCGGCGGCGCCAACCGGCTCGACGATCTCGTCAACCTGCTCGACCGCCGCCGCGGCGTGGTGCTGTCCTCGGGTACGACCGTGCCCGGCCGCTACGAAAGCTTTGACCTCGGCTTCTCCGATCCGCCGCTCAAGCTCGAGACCACCAGTGTCAATTTCAAGCTGGAAGCGCTGAACGCGCGCGGGGAGGTTCTGATCGCCTTCCTCGCCGACGTCTTGCGCGAACCCTGCGTCGTGATCTCTGAGACGACGCCCACGCGCCTTGCCGGTCATATCATCCGCGGCGAAGCCCCGATCGACGAAGACCAGCGCACGCGGCGCGCCAGCGTGATGTCGCTGGTGCGCGATCTCGTCGCCGCTTTCTCCGCCAATGACGACGGGGTGCTGGGTCTGTTCGGCGCCTTTGCTTACGACCTCGTGTTCCAGATCGAGGACCTCGTGCAGAAGCGCGCACGCGAGGCCGACCAACGCGACATCGTGCTCTACGTCCCCGACCGGCTGCTCGCCTATGACCGCGCCACCGGCCGCGGCGTCGTGCTCACTTACGATTTCGCGTGGAAGGGCAAGTCCACCGCGGGCCTGCCCCACGAGACCGCCGAGAGCCCCTACCTCAAGACACCGCGCCAGGGTTTTGCCGATCACGCGCCCGGCGAATATCAGGCTACGGTCGAGACCGCGCGCGCTGCCTTTGCGCGTGGCGATCTGTTCGAGGCGGTGCCGGGGCAACTCTTTGCCGAGCCCTGCGACCGCTCGCCGGCAGAAGTGTTCCAGCGGCTCTGCGTCATCAACCCGTCGCCTTACGGCGCGCTGATGAATCTCGGCGAGGGCGAATTTCTCGTCTCGGCCTCACCGGAAATGTTCGTGCGCTCGGACGGACGCCGGGTCGAGACCTGCCCGATCTCGGGGACGATCGCGCGCGGTACCGATGCGATCGGCGATGCCGAGCAGATCCGCCAGCTCCTGAACTCCGAGAAGGACGAGTTCGAGCTCAACATGTGCACCGACGTCGACCGCAACGACAAGGCGCGCGTCTGCGTCCCCGGCACGATCAAGGTGCTGGCACGCCGGCAGATCGAGACCTATTCAAAACTCTTCCACACGGTCGACCATGTCGAAGGCATGCTGCGTCCCGGCTTCGATGCGCTCGATGCGTTCCTCACCCATGCCTGGGCCGTCACCGTCACCGGCGCGCCAAAGCTCTGGGCGATGCAGTTCGTCGAGGATCACGAGCGCTCGCCGCGCCGCTGGTATGCCGGCGCGATCGGGGCGGTGAATTTCGACGGCAGCATCAACACCGGCCTCACCATCCGCACCATCCGGATGAAGGAAGGCCTCGCGGAAGTGCGTGTCGGTGCCACCTGTTTGTTCGACTCCGATCCCGCCGCCGAGGACCGCGAATGCCAGGTCAAGGCCGCGGCCCTGTTCCAGGCGCTGCGCGGCGATCCGCCGAAGCCGCTGTCGGCCTTCGCGCCCGATGCCACCGGAAGCGGCAAGCGGGTACTGCTGATCGACCATGACGACAGCTTTGTGCATATGCTGGCCGATTACTTCCGCCAGGTCGGCGCCGACGTCACCGTGGTCCGCCATGTGCATGCGCTCGACATGCTCAAGCAGAAGCGGTGGGATTTGCTCGTGCTGTCGCCCGGCCCCGGCAGGCCCGAGGATTTCGGGATCAAGAAGACCATCGACGCAGCGCTGGAGAACAAGCTGCCGGTGTTCGGGGTCTGCCTCGGCGTCCAGGCGATCGGCGAGTATTTCGGCGGCGAGCTCGGGCAGCTCACGCATCCCGCCCACGGCCGGCCCTCGCGGGTGCAGGTGCGCGGCGGGCGGCTGATGCGCAATCTGCCGAACGAGATCGTGATCGGCCGCTATCACTCGCTTTATGTCGAGCGTGACAGCATGCCGGAGGTGCTATCCGTCACCGCCAGCACCGAGGACGGCGTCGCCATGGCGCTCGAGCACAAGACCCTGCCGGTCGCCGGCGTGCAATTCCATCCGGAATCGCTGATGTCGCTGAGCGGCGAAGTGGGCTTACGAATTGTCGAGAACGCGTTCCGCCTGGATGCGCGCGCTGATTGAGAGGCACCATGACTTTTGACCACGATCTGAAGGCGAGCGTCCGCACCATCCCGGACTACCCGAAACCCGGGATCTTGTTCCGCGACATCACCACGCTGCTCGCAGATGCGCGTGCGTTCCGCCGCGCGGTCGACGAACTCGTCAATCCCTGGGCCGGCAATAAGATCGACAAGGTCGCCGGCATGGAAGCGCGCGGCTTCATCATCGGCGGCGCGGTGGCGCACCAGGTTTCGGCCGGCTTCGTGCCGATCCGGAAAAAAGGCAAGCTGCCGCACACCACCGTGCGGATCGCTTACTCTCTCGAATACGGCATCGACGAGATGGAGATGCATGTCGACGCCATCCAGCCCGGCGAGCGCGTGATCCTGGTCGACGACCTCATCGCCACCGGCGGCACTGCGGAAGGCGCGGTGAAATTGCTGCGCCAGATCGGCGCCAATGTGGTCGCCGCCTGCTTCATCATCGACCTGCCGGACCTCGGCGGCGCCGCCAAGCTGCGCGCGATGGACGTGCCGGTGCGCACGCTGATGACGTTCGAGGGGCACTGAGCCAGGACGCCGAGGAGTATCGCCCGGGTAAATTATCGCCTAGGACCGTTGCAGGATCAGGCTGAGCTCCAGCTCGCGGAAAGCGAGATAGTTCCGCCGGGTCCACTGGTGCAGCTCGGTCGAGGCATCCTTCTCCTGGCGCAGATAGCCGGTGAAGGAGAAGTTCAGCCGGCCGATATAGGTCTTGAGAAAGCCGGGCAGCGCAGGCAGGCGGAATACCCGTCCGGCAGCCATCGCCGCCGGCAGCTCGCCGCGTATGATGTGCTCGTTGTCCACCGTGATCAGGTTAATCCGCGGGATCTGTTCGCGCAGCATCTCGTGGGCGCGGGCCGAGACGCGGTCGGTGTCGGCGACGAACAGGATCATCGGCGCGACGTGGCGGCGCGCCGCCTCTTTCAACAGGCCGATCTCCTCGGTCATCTTGAAGAACTCGTCAAAGGCGTGGAAGCCGAGGTCGATCACCTTGGCAACCCCGTCATCGACGATGACGCGATCCATCAGCTGCATCTTGCCGTAGGTGTCGATCACGTCGGCGGTCTCCGTGATCGTTGGCAGATAGTCGAGCAGCGACGGCTCCTTCAGGTTGACGTCGAAGGCCACGACGTTGCCGTTCTTGAGCAGCAAAAATTCGCTCAAAAGCCGCGCCAGCAGGGTCTTGCCGACCTGCGGGCGGGGCGAGCAAATGATGTAGAGGGGCGTCGCGGGCATCGATAGCTATATCAGTCGAACTCGGCGACCAATCCAGCCGTATCCGCCCGGCTTGCGCAACTATTTTTCGCTGTTGCGGGTCGTGGGCTTGGAGCCGACAATGTCGGTCAGCCGGATCCGGTCGAATTCGCTCCAGACGTTCGCCAGCCAATGCCGGACATAGCCGCGCAGCACGAACGAATAGTTCGCGGCCTCGTCGTTGATACCCTTGTTGGCGACGAATTTCAGGAACGGAACGGAAGACACCTCGACCTGCTCATAGGCCATTTCGTTGAGCTTGGGGATGGTTAGCTCGGTCGCATCCTTGATGCGGTGGAAGTAGGAATTATAGGTCGCCTGGTCCCACTGGAAGAACTGGGTGTCGTTGATGAAGTTCTTCACCAGGAAGTATTTGGCGCCGGTCATGAAGCCCGCGGTCTCGGCGATTTCGTCCAGAGAGGCGATCGAGGGTCCGAGGATGTGGAACACGGCAAAGGTGATCTGGCCGGCCTTGGCGGCATCGAGGAAACCGATGTCGCGCAAGGAGGCGAGCGCCGGCGAGAGCAGGCCGGCGCGGACGTCGATCACGGTGACCGACGGGCTCGTGGCGTTGAGCGTATCGAAGATCTTCATCTGATCCGACGTCGTCGTCATGTCGACGATCTCGGTGATGTCGGGGTGGAAGCGCTTCAGGGTTCCGCGCGGTGACTCTGTGTCGAAGGCGCGCGTCGGCACGTTGTTGGCGGAAAAATAATCGAGCAGGGTGCGCGATACCGTGGTCTTGCCGACCCCGCCCTTGTCCGCGCCCACCACAACCACTGCCGGCTTTGCCATTGCTGTCCCCTAACGCGCGCCCCCGATCGCGAGGTCGCAATCGGACGGGCCCCAAATCGATGTCGCAAAGATGTCCCAAGTCTGCTGTTGGGCGCGAACATGGCAGAAACAAGGGAGAATTCAATTCCGCAGGCCCCAGTTACGGCAATTCCCGAGGTTTTTCCCAATCGCGATCAATCCTTCCGCGCATGGCGTCAAATCGCGCTCAATGGCGGCCCCAAGGACCCATAGGATTTCCCAAGAGATTGCTTACCCGATTGCCTATTGGGTTGCTGCTGGCGGTTCCGGGTGCGGGCACGGGCGGCGGACTGGCCGTGCCGCCTGCGTCGTTCCAGGGACCCTGGCGCAGCGGCGGTGGGGTGTTCTGGCGGTCGGCTTGCGTGTCTGGCTCCTCGCCCTCGTCGGCGGGAGGCGGCAGCGGGCCAGGATCACGGCCGCCGGCGAACTTGACCAGCGCGTCCACCCGGGACTGCACCGAGGGGTGGGTCGCGAATAAATCGGCGAAGCCCTCGCGCGGATTGTCGACGCAGAGCTCCATCACCGCCGAGGTTGCGCCCGGCAGCTCGCCGCGGTTCTCGATCTTGCGCAGGGCCGAGATCATGGCGTCCGGGTTTTTCGTCAGCTCAACGGAGCCCGCGTCCGCGAGATATTCCCGCGAGCGCGATAGCGCGAGCTTCACCACCTGCGACAACAGCCAGGCCACCACGATCAGCACGACCGCGATGATGATCACGATCACCGCGCCGCCGCCCGAACTCTTGCTGTCGCTCGACGACGAGGACGATCGTGAGGACGAGGAGGAGCCCGACGACCACGAGCCGCCAGAGCCGGAGCTCCAGCTGAAATTCGTGAACAGGCGGAAGAAGAGTTCGCCGAAGAACCCGACCACACCCGCGATGATGACGGCGACCACCATGAGCTGCACGTCGCCGTTCTTGATATGGGTCAGCTCGTGACCCAGCACCGCCTCGATCTCCTTGTCGTCCAACGCATTGAGGAGACCGGTGGTGACGGTGATCGAATATTGCCGCGGGTTGAGGCCGGTCGCGAACGCGTTCAGCGCCGGGCTCTCCATGATCTTCAGCTTCGGCATCGTGATGCCGCGCGAGATGCAGAGATTTTCGAGCAGATTATAGAGCCGCGGCTCTTCCTGCCGGGTGACGTCGTGGCCGCCGGTCACCGCATCGATCATCGACTGGTGGAAGAAATAGGCGATCACGATCCAGGCCGCTGCCACGACGGTCGCAACCGGAGCGGCCACTTTCAGGTCATAGAAGGCACGGCTCAGATAATAGACGACGGTCTCGTCGCCATTGATGACGACTTCAGCGATCAGCGCGCCGGCATAGACCAGCACATAGACCAGCGCGAACAGGCCGGCTAGCAGCAGCATCGAACGAAACTTGTTCGAGGCGATGTGCGTGTAGAGACCATACGCGGCCATGACGCGCCTTCCTCAATGTCCGTCGTTCCGGGGCGCGCCGAAGGCGTGAACCCGGAACCTCGAGATTCCCTGGTGCGCAAGCGCGCACCATGGTTCGTCGCCTTGCGACGCCCCGGAATGACGAAGAAAAACGATGGACATGTCAGGCAATCAGAACTTCACCTGCGGCGTGGCTTCGACCTCGGAGCGGCTGGCACCAAGATCGAAGAAGTCCTTTTTGGTGAAGCCGAACATGCCGGCGAACAGAGCGGCGGGCATCTGCTGGATGCCGGTGTTGTATTCCTGGACCGCGCTGTTGAAGAAGCGGCGGCTGGCCGCGATCTTGTTCTCGAGGTCGGACAGCTCGCTGGCGAGCTGCTGGAAATTGGCGTTGGCCTTGAGGTCGGGATAGGCCTCCGACAGCGCGATCAGCCGGCCGAGCGCGCCCGAGAGCTGGTTCTCGGCCGCGGACACCTGCGCCGGTCCCTGCGCCGACATCGCCGAATTGCGCGCCTTGATGACGTCGTCGAGCGTGCCGCGCTCATGCGAGGCATAGCCCTTCACCGTCTCGACCAGGTTCGGGATCAGATCGTGACGCTGCTTGAGCTGCACGTCGATGTCGGCAAAGGCCTGGCCGACGCGCTGGCTCAGCGCCACCAGCCGGTTGTAGGCGGCGAAGGCAAAGAACACGAGGACGACGATAACGCCGAGGACGATCCAGCCGGTCGACATGGAGAACTCCTGAAGGGGGAAGAAGGCGGGCGCTAGGGTAGACCAAATTGGCGCGGAGCGAGAGCCCCGGCGCAGAGGGAAGGTAGGATTTGGTCGGATGAGGGACCATCCGAGTTCAAGGTGAAAGAGCCGGAGGAGGTTAACTTTCGGACATGGCGGCATCACCCCAGCGCCACCGCCTTGCGTCCGCATAGGCGGCCTTGTCCCGCCGGGGGACCTTGGCGAGTTCGACACCGTCCTCCGTGCAGAGCTTTGCAGCGATCTCGGCCTTGCCGACATCCGGCGGCGCCAGCACGCGCGCGGCGCGGGCTGCGGGCGGCGTGCGGGTCAGCGCCACATAGATGAACCGCTCGTCCTCGAACGGCACCTCGGCGCCCTTGATCTGGCGGTGAGCCTGCGAGCGCGGCAGGCGCTGTGAGAAATGGCACCAGTCGGGCGCCGTCAGCGGACACGGCTTTTCGTGCGGGCAGGGTGCGGCGACATAGGCGCCCGCCGCGATCAGTTGCTGGCGCAAAGCGAGGATGCGGGCGTAGCCGGCGGGCGTGCCGGGCTCGATCACGACTAGCGCGTGGCGCGCTTTCGCCCACATCGCTTCCGCGAGCTTGCGTTGATCGCCCTCACTGAGCTCGCCAATGACATAACTCGCGACCAGGAGATCGGCTGGCGAGACCTCGGCGAGGTTCGCGCCGGCATCGCCCGGCAGATAGCGGCAATCCGCCAGACGCGTGCTGTCGCGCGCCAGTTCGAGCGCGAGACGGCTCAGCGTGGCGTTGGCGTCGAGCAGGGTGAAATCCTGCAGCGAGGAGAACGCCTCCGCCGCGGCCCAGCTCGCGGTGCCCGGACCTGCGCCGACGTCGAGCAGCGTTTCCGGAGCGAGGTCAGTTACGATCTCGGTCAGCGCATTCAGACTGGCCGCCACCGCCGCGTAGGTCGCCGGCATGCGCGCGAGCGCATAGGCGAGCGCGTCGGCATCCGACTTGATCGTGCCGGAGCCGCCGCCTGTGCGGTAGGTGGTCGAGATTCTCTGCGATCGCTGCGCTGCGTCGGTGCGCGAGAACCCCTGGAGCTTGCCGTCGAGGGCGGCCTTTAGCTCAGCGGGAAGCGTGGGCGAGATCATCTTAATTCGCCGTCATTCCGGGGCGCGCGTAGCGCGAATCCGGAATCTCGAAATGGTGGCGCGAGATTCCGGGTTCGATGCTGCGCATCGCCCCGGAATGACGGCCAAAAAATCACGCCACGTTCTGGTCGAGAATGTCCACCGCCTCTTGCAGGTTCACCGACACCAGCTGCGAGACGCCGCGTTCGGCCATGGTGACGCCGAACAGGCGGTTCATCCGCGCCATCGTGATCGGGTTGTGGGTGATGATGATGAAGCGCGTGTCGGTCGAGGCGGTCATCTCGTGCAACAGGTTGCAATAGCGCTCGACGTTGTGGTCGTCGAGCGGCGCGTCGACTTCGTCCAGCACGCAGATCGGCGAAGGGTTGGTGAGGAACACCGCGAAGATCAGCGCCATCGCGGTCAACGCCTGCTCACCGCCGGAGAGCAGCGACAGCGTCTGCGGCTTCTTGCCCGGCGGCTTGGCGATGATTTCGAGGCCCGCTTCGAGCGGATCATCGCTCTCGATCAAATGCAGCGCGGCTTCGCCGCCACCGAACAGCTCGACGAACAGGCGCTTGAAGTGGTTGTTGACGACCTCGAATGAGGTCAGGAGCCGCTCGCGCGCCTCCTTGTTGAGGCTCTGGATACCCTGGCGCAGCCGCTTGATGGCCTCGACGAGATCGTCGCGCTCGGTGACCAGACCGTTGTGCTGGGTCTCGACCTCGCGCAGCTCTTCCTCGGCGCGCAAATTGACCGCACCCAGGCGCTCGCGATCGCGGCGCATTTTTTCGAGGTCTTCCTCGATGTCGTGCAGCGGCGGCAACTCCGTGCCGGGTTCGATCTCGGCGAGGCCGGCAACGGCCTGCGGTTCGACTTCCAGCATGTCGCGGATTTCGCGCTCGATGTCCTCGAGCCGGCGACGCGCACCTTCCATGCGCTCCTCGGCGCGGGCGGTGGCCTCGCGGGAGCTTGAGAGTGCCTCGAGCGTCAGCTTCGCGACGCGATCGGTTTCGGCCATCGCGGTTTCCGCGCTGGCGAGCGCATCGGCGGCCATGCGGCGGTCGTTTTCGGCATATTCGATCTCGGTGATCAGCGCGCTACGCTTCTCCGCGAACACGGCCGGCGCGTTCTCGAGATCGCTGCGCTCGATCGAGACTTCGGCGATGCGCGCCTGGATGGTGTCGATGTGGGAGGTCGCGCTCTCCTTTCGGTTCTGCCACTCGGTGCGTTCGGCGAGGATCGCCTGCACGCGGCGGTCGGCCAGCTCGGCTTCGCGCGCCAACGCCTGTGCCTCGGCGCGGACCTGGGCGGCCATGCGGCGATGGCCTTCGATGTCGCTGCGGACGGCGGCGAGACGGGTTTCGGTGTCCTCGCTCGACGGCAGCTCGGAGATCCCGGCTTCGGCGTATTCGTAGGCGGCTTCGGCCTCGGCACGGTCGGCGGCCAGACGGCTGTGCGCTTCCGACAGCGTCGCCTTGCGCGCGGCGTGGCGGCTGATCTCGCGCTCGACCGTGGCATGGCGCTCGCGCGCGACGTTGAGCTCGCGCTGTGCGGCGCGCCAGGCTTCGCGGCTCGCACCTTCGGTGCTGGCGGCCATCTGCAGCTCGGCCTCGGCGTTCTCCAGCGCCTGACGCTTGATCTGCGCGTCGATGCGGGCCTGCTCCAGTTCGTTCTCGATGTCGATGAGGCGGGCGCGCTCGGCGAGCCGCCGTGCTGCGCCGGTCGGCGCGTGGGCGGCTGCGACAAAGCCATCCCAGCGCCAGACGTCGCCTTCGGGCGAGACCAGCCGCTGGCCGGTCTTGAGCTGCGAGACCAGTTCGGCGCCGCGCTCGCGCGGCACCACGCCGATCTGCGCCAGGCGGCGGGTCAGCTCGGCCGGGGCTTGCACGTGGCTGGCGAGCGGCACGACGCCTTCGGGCAGTTCCGGATCGCCGTCGGTGACGCCGGCATTGGTCCAGCGCATCGGCGCGGACGGATCGACCGGGGCGTCGAGATCGTCGCCGAGGGCTGCGCCGATCGCCTTTTCGAATCCCTTGTCGACGGTGATGCCGTCGATGATCGGCGGCCACAGATTCTTGGTCTCGCCGTTGAGGATCTTGGAGATCGTGCGCGCCTCGGTATCGAGCCGCTGCACGCGCTTGTCGGCTTCGACGAGCGGCGAGCGCGAGGATTCCAGCGTCTGCCGCGCGGCGACATGCGCGGCTTCGCTGGCCTGAGCCGCGGCTTCCGAGGCCGCCAGCGTCTGCTCGGCGTTCTCGACGGTCGCGGTCAGCTCGTCGAGATCGCCGAAGCCGCCGGTCTCCTCGGTGAGCTTGTGCTCTTCCGCCGCGACGTTCGAAATCTCCTGGTCGAGCCGGGCGAGCTTGTCGCGGTGGGTGCGAACGTTGGCTTCGAGCTGATTGCGCTTGGCGGTGAGGTCGGCGAGCGCGGTGGTGAGCTCGGCGAACTGCTGCTCGGTTTCGGTCAACACCGCCTCGGCTTCGGCGACACGCTCGTCGACGCCGGAGCGCTTCTCGACGCGCGACTTGATCTCTTCCTTCAGCTCGGCATCTTCGGCGTCGAGGCGCTGCAGCGCGACGTCGGCGTCCATGGTCTGCTGCTGGGCACGCGAGATGTCGCCTTCGAACTGTGCGAGGCGCCGCTCGAGTTCCGCGACGCGCTCCTTGGCGCGCTCTTCCTCGCGATCGAGCAGCTCGCGCGCGTTGGTCAGGCGCTGCAGCCCCGCCGCGGCGCGCGCTTCCGCATCGCGCAGCGCCGGCATTTCGGCGGCGCGGATCGCCTGGATGCGGGCGGCCTCGGCCTGGTGCTGGGTCCGCTCGGCCATCTCGCGGACCGCGAGATCGTGGGTGTGGCCGGATTCGTTGACGTCGGCATGGGCGCCGATCCAGCGCAGGTGGAACAGGGTTGCTTCGGCCTTGCGGACCTTGGCCGCAACTTCGCGATAGCGCACGGCCTGGCGGGCCTGCTTCTTCAGGCCTTCCATTTGCCCCGCCAGCTGGCCGATCACGTCCTCGACGCGGGTGAGGTTGGTTTCGGCCGCCTTGAGCCGCAGCTCGGCTTCGTGGCGGCGGGCGTGCAGGCCGGCGACGCCGGCGGCGTCTTCCAGCACGCGGCGGCGTTGCTCGGGCTTGGCCTGAATGATCTCGCCGATCTTGCCCTGGTGGACCAGGGCTGGCGAGCGCGCGCCGGTGGCGGCGTCGGCGAACAGAATCTGCACGTCGCGGGCGCGCACGTCGCGGCCGTTGATGCGGTAGACCGAACCTGCCTCGCGCTCGATACGGCGGGAAATTTCCAGAAGCTGGCTGTCGTTCATCGCCGCCGGCGCGGTGCGATCGGAATTGTCGATCGTCATCGTCACTTCGGCGTGGTTGCGCGCGGGACGATTGCCGGAGCCGGCGAAGATCACCGCGTCCATGTCGGCGGCGCGCAACGACTTGTAGGAGGTCTCGCCCATCGCCCAGCGCAGCGCCTCGACGAGATTCGACTTGCCGCAGCCGTTGGGGCCGACCACGCCGGTCAGGCCGGGCTCGATGACGAAGTCGGTGGCCTCAACAAAGGACTTGAAGCCGTGAAGGCGCAGGCGGGTGATTTTCATAAGCACGCATCTCTGTTGGCAGGCGCGAATCCCCCTGCCGGGACAATACCATGGAAGGCAATGTCGCTATCCGGGCGAGTCGCGCGAGGCGCCTCATGCGGCTGGACAATGGCCGCGGTGCGCTGCGAGGGCAACCGGCGAAAGCCGCTTTTCCAAGGGATTTATGCCGGGAAAGATAGGGCTATCGAGATGCGAATCAGGGATTGTGCCGTGCGAATCAGCTCTTCAACAGCGGATTGATCTTCTTGGCGAATTCCTCGAACGAGGTCTCGCCCTTGATCTTCTCGCCGTTGATGAAGAACGTCGGCGTCGAATCGACCTTCAGAACGTCGCTGGCATATTTCTGGTCGGCGGCGATCTTGTCGAGCAGCGCCTGGTCCTTCAGACAGGCCTCGACCTGCTGCTGGGTGAGGCCGGCTTGCTTGCCGATCCGCGTCAGGGTCTCCGTGGTGTTCTTCGCCACCCAGTCGTTCTGCTGGCGGAACAGCATGTCAGTGACCGCAAAGTATTTCGGTGCGTCGCCATTGGCGATGCAGCGTGACAGCATCGAGCCGGCGGCGGCTTTGATGTCGAGCGGGAACTCGCGGAAGATGTAACGGACCTTGCCGGTGTCGATGTATTCCGACTTGATCTTGGGAAACACCTGCTCATTGAAAGCCGCGCAATGCGGGCAGGTCATCGAGGCGTATTCGGTGATGGTGACCGCGGCGTCCTTCGGGCCCAGCGCCATGTCGGGCAGTGACACCGGCTTGGCGACGTCGCCAGCGGCCTGCGCGATAGCTTCCGAGATGAACCGCAGCGGCGAGAACCCGGCGAGCGCGGCAAGCCCGGTCAGCGACAGCATCGAGGTGAAGGCGCGGCGGGTGATGATCAAGGTCGGCTCCCGGATTGGCGTGGTCTCGCCCGAAATTCCCATTCAGACGGCCTGTCGCTAGCTTGAAACGTCGTTTGAGGCAATGGCGAGCGGCAAGGACAGGTCCAGTTTGGCCGCCGAATAAGGCTCAATTTCGCTTGATAGCGGCCCCCAGGCGCGCCAGCGCCGACTTCAATTGTTCATCTTCGATGTCGCCCAGGCGCTCAGCCACCTCGGCCACCGATTTGGCGTCCGGCGGGGCGGGCCGGGTTGGCCGCCGGGCGCGCGACAGTGGAGCCTGGCGGAAGGCCAGCTTGCCGACCGCGCTCCAGCCGAAGAAGCGGTTGACCCGCTGCAGGATCACATCGGCGGAGTGCTGGATCTCCAGCGCCATCGGCCCCTCGACCCGCAGCACCAGCGTGGCCGGCTCCTGCGGCTGACCCTCGACCGGCCGCGGCCATTGCATCTTGAGCGGCTCGGCATGGGCCGCGATCTCCGGTCCGGCAATCTGCGCCCACCGCGTCACCAGCTCGCGCGCGGCAAAACCCTGCTTGGCATAGGCCTCGGCGAAGACGTCGTTGAGCAGGAGCGACAGCGGCTTGGCGCTGATAGGACCGGGTTTGATGGGGCGAAGCTTGGACATGGGACCTTATAGCACTCCGGCGCGTCGGCCACAGGCTCTTCGCCGCGAAGAAAAACGTGGACGCCCGCGACCAGCGTGGGCACGACGTGGAGAGATCGGTGCATTGCCGTTACAGTGCGAACATGAGCCCCAAATCCGCCCTCAGGGCGAAATCGGAACCAGTTCCGCCGCAGACCTCGTCGCGCCCGCTCGCGCTGCTCGATTGGTACGACCGCCACCGCCGCCGCTTACCCTGGCGCGCTGCGCCCGGCGAGGCATCTGACCCTTACCGCGTCTGGCTGTCCGAGATCATGCTGCAGCAGACCACGGTGAAGGCGGTCGGGCCCTATTTCGAAAAATTCGTCGCGCGCTGGCCTGATGTCACCGCGCTCGGACGGGCCTCGCAGGACGACGTGCTGCGGATGTGGGCCGGGCTCGGCTATTATTCTCGCGCCCGTAATCTCCATGCCTGCGCGGTCGCGGTGATGCGCGAGCATGGCGGCACCTTTCCCGACACCGAACTGGGCCTGCGCGCGCTGCCGGGCATCGGGCCCTATACGGCGGCAGCGATCGCGGCGATCGCGTTCGACCGCCGCACCATGCCGGTCGACGGCAATATCGAGCGCGTGGTCTCGCGGCTCTTTGCTGTTGAAGAAGAACTTCCGCAGGCCAAACCGCGGATCCAGCACTTGGCTGCGACGCTGCTCGCCGACTCCCGCGCCGGTGATAGCGCGCAGGCGCTGATGGATCTGGGTGCCTCGATCTGCACGCCGAAAAAGCCAGCCTGCTCGCTATGCCCACTCAACGAGGACTGCACGGCGCGCACGCTGGGAACGCAGGATACGTTTCCGCGCAAGGCGCCGAAGAAGAGCGGCGCGCTACGGCGCGGCGCCGCTTTCGTTGTCACGCGCGGCGACGAGCTTCTCGTCCGCAGCCGTCCCGAAAAGGGTCTGCTCGGCGGCATGACCGAGGTACCGGGATCGGATTGGCTGGCCGAGCAGGACGATGCCAAGGCAAAACAGCAGGCGCCCGAGCTGAAGGGGCTGTCGCGCTGGCAACGCAAGGTCGGCGTGGTCACCCACGTCTTCACGCATTTCCCGCTGGAACTGGTGGTCTACACGGCGAGGGCCGAAGCGCGGACGCGGGCACCCGCCGGCATGCGCTGGGTGCCCATCGCCATTCTCGCGGACGAAGCATTGCCCAACGTCATGCGTAAGGTGATTGCGCATGGATTGGACCCCTAGCAGCCCATCCTGCTGACAACATGCTGGCAGCAGGCCTGCGTTAGCTGTGGTCTGCAACGGAGGCTCGCATGATCAAGACCGCGCTCGACAACTTTCCCAGGCCGCCTTGTGCCGAGCTATTGGGGTGGCGTCTGCTCGATGCCCGTCCCGGGGAAGGCTGGATCAAGCTCGCGTTTTACGGCAAGCCGGAGTTCTGCAATCCGGCCGGCTTCATCCAGGGCGGCATGCTCTCGGCCATGCTCGACGACACGATGGGCCCCGCCGTGCTGGTGATGAGCGAAGGCCGGCTCTACACCACCACCATCAGCATGACCGTGAATTTCCTGGCGCCCGCAAAGCCCGGACCGATCATCGGTGAGGCCAAGGTGACGCAGCTCGGCAAGACGATTGCGTTCGTCGAGGCAAAGCTGATGGCGGAAGACGGAACAGTGCTGGCGACGGCAAGCGCGAGCGAGCGGCTGCTCGAAGCGGCGAGGGTGGTGGGCAAATAGCTGCCGCGCACTCTTTTTTCCTTCTCCCCTTGCGGGAGAATGAGGATCTAACTAACCAGTTGAAATGACGCAGGAAACGAAGTCTTGCGTCCGTCCAGCGTCCCTTGCAGCCGGTTCCGGCAATGGTGCAGACGAATCGCCTATCATTAGCCCATCCGGCGCAAGCGGTGAACGATGGCGGAAGAAGACCTCTACTTCACGAACGAGAAGCAGCCGCACGCGATTGAGCCGGGAGCGTTCGTGCTCGACCTGTATCGGCTGCTTTGCATGGTTACGGCATCTCGCGAGGTGGCGAGCCATGGCCTCACCTCGCCCGCCATCGCAATGATGCAGGGAGGTTTTTTCAGGTCCGAAGTCACGCGGATTTTGATCTCGTGTGCCACTGGCTTGCGCATCCGTTTCGATCAACGTCCGCAGGACGCAAACAACGAGCAGAGAGATTGTGGGAAGCTGTTTCCAAACTGGGCAGCCGATCCAGAGAAGGTCGAAGTGCTCACCCTGCGCGAGGCCTGCAACAAGATCATTCATGCAACCGACATCCGATTTGATGTCGAGATTCCCGATGCGGCCATCAACCCGGATGAGGAAGGCCTTTACTACCAACCGTACCTCTACCTGTATGGAAGCAAGCAGCGCAACGACTGGCGCGCCGAGCTGTCGCTGATCGACTTTGCACGGCGGGGCGCGGTGGCGTTCAGATGGTTGGCCTACTCATGAGCAGGGCGGCGCGTGAACCTGCGACGATCACGCGAGGGGATAGCAAATCGCTCAGTGGTAAACAGGTTCACGCCATTGTTGTGCGGCGACTGCGTAGAATTGAAAAACTCAATTTTCTGGAGAGCTTTGCCATGTTCATGGGCAAAGCCCAACTTGTCGAATTAGGACTAAAGAACCTCCTCATGACTAAGTATGACTGTGACGAAGAGAGGATCGAACGCTGGACGCTCGGGCGATTGGTAAAGGAGTTGAGTGAGCGCGGGTTACGGCAAGACTTCGTCCAGTTAATGGAAGAACTAAAGGAACGGCGCAACTACATTGCGCACGAAATGATGGCCAATGATGCGCTGCTACGAAGATTGGCAGGAGTTGGCGCTCATCGCATTGCGTGGAAATCGCTGCGCCGTGGGCTGTATTTGGTAGAAGAGGCGATTGTAGTTCACGATTTTCTTTTCGGTGATGAATGACCAGTCGAACGACCAAGGCTCTGCTTACTCAGCTTATTATCGCTCTGGCGACCGGCTCTGCCTCGGCGCAACAGCGCACGATCTATGACGCGCGCGGCAACGTCGTCGGCCGTTCGGCGACCGACAGCGGCGGCACGACGACGACATACGATGCGCGCGGCAAGGTGATCGGCCGCGAGATCGTTTCCGGCGGTAGCGCCGGAAACACGACGACGATCTATGACGCCAGCGGGCGCAACGTCGGCCGGATTACGAATCCGCAGCGATGACGACCAGCGGAAAAGGCAGCAAATGTTTGATGAATTTCAATATCGTTGGGCGCTGAGGAAATACCTGAAAGCGCAGCGGGCACTATACCGGGCTTATGACGAGATGCCTCAGGAAGACGAGGACGAAGACGTCAGCCCCAAGCGTGGGAAGAAATGGGAACTGATTTATCAAACACAGGCGACGGACTATTTCCGCTCAAAACATCTGGTCGAAAAAGCGTACAGATACCACATGCCAATTCCTCAAGATGAGGAAAGTTGGATTCAGCCGAGAAACATGCCAGAGCGATTCCTTACGACAGCGGCAGCCCAGAAACTACGAGCCGACATCCGGGCTGAACAAAAGGCCGAATGGGACTACTGGGCAGGTAGGGTCACGTTCGCGCTTGCTTTGATCGGCAGCATCTTCGGTGTCTTAGCCTTCTTCAAAAAATAAGCATCGGCCCTACCATCCCTGCATGACACCGCACGATCAACAGCGCTTCGCTTCGCGGAGACAGACCCCTCACCTGAGTGAGTCCGCGTCCACCGGGATCGCTGCCCTCTTCCACAAGGGGCGGGGCGCATCAATGCGCATCTCGCTTCGCGCCACATACTCACACCTTCGCGCGCGCACCCGCGCTCACGATCGGCGGCTTCGCATTCAGCGCTTCCACCTGGAAGCCGGCGACGCGCTTGTAGTTGGCGGCAACATCCTCGAGCTCCTGTTGCGACAGTACGTCGGTGACGACCTTGTAGCCGTCGGGCGCGCGCTCTTCGACGAGCTGCATCACCTGCTCGGGGCCGTTCTTGCGGTTGAGCAAGACGAGACTGGTGGTTGCGGGCCGCCGTTCGGCCTCATAGGCCAGCAGCGCCGCTTGCGTCGGGCCGTGCGCCAGGATCTCGCGCGTGATGGTGCGGGCATCGAGGATCGCCTGCGAGGCGCCGTTGGATCCGATCGGGTACATCGGATGTGCGGCGTCGCCCATCAGCGTGACGCGGCCGAAAGTCCATTGTGACACCGGATCGCGATCGACCAGCGGATATTCATAGGCGTGCGGGCAGTTCTTGATCAGGCCGGGCACGTCGAGCCAGTCGAACCGCCAGCTCTCGAACCAGGGCAGAAACTCTTCCAGCCGCGCGGTGCGGTTATAGTCTTCGCGCCGCCATTGATAGGTCGGCGGCATGTGGCGCTCGGCAACCCAGTTGATCAGATGGTTGCCCGCGGCGTCCGGCGCTTTCGAGATCGGATAGCAGACGAATTTCAGGATCTCGTGGCCGGCCATGATCATGGTACGGCCGCTGAGGAACGCCTTTGCAGGCGTGACGCCGCGCCAGAGGATGCGGCCGTTCCAGATCGGCGGGCCTTCGTCGGGATAGAGTTTCTCTCGCGCGGCGGAATGGATGCCGTCGGCGGCGATCAGGATCGTGCCGTCGTAAGTCCCCGCGGCCTTGCCGGTGGCCTTGTCGATGAAGTCGGCGCGCACGCCGTCAGCGGTTTCGCTCCAGCCGGTCAGATGATGGCTGGTGAGGATGTTGTCGCGACCGAGGCGCTCGATCGCGGTGTCGAGCAGCAATTGCTGGAGCGTGCCGCGATGGATCGAAAACTGCGGCCATTTATAGCCGGCCTCCAGCCCGCGCGGCTCGCTCCAGATCGGTTTGCCGTGCTTGGAGAAATAGGCAAGCTCACGGGTGCGCACGCCGGCGGCATCGAGCTTGTCCATCAGCCCGAGCTCGATCAGCTCGCGCACCGCGTGCGGCAGCACGTTGATGCCGACACCGAGCGGCCGCAGCTCGGCGACGCTCTCGAACACTTTCACGGGAATGCCGATTCCGTGCAGGCTGAGCGCAAGCGTCAGGCCGCCGATGCCGCCACCGGCGATGAGTACGGTCATGGGAAAGCCCCTCCAACTAGAGGCGTCTTGGCACAGCCGGGCGCCGGTGGGCAACTGCGAAGAGCAAGGGCACTGAGAACGCCGTGCTATGGACCTCGGGGCCGGCAGCCGTTAACTTCCGGCTTTCCCATGAGGTCCGACATGCTCAAGCTCTACTACGCCACCGGCACCTGTGCGCTCGCCACCTACATCACCCTGGAAGAAGCCGGCGCCGACTACGCGGCCGAGCGGCTGAGCTTCAAGACCAACCAGCAGAACAGCGCGGAGTATCTCGCGATCAACCCGAAAGGCCGCGTGCCCGCGCTGGTGACCGATCGTGGCGTCCTGACCGAGACGCCGGCGATGCTGGCCTATCTCGCGCAGACCTTTCCCAAGGCGAAGCTCGCGCCGCTCGACGATCCCTTCGACTTCGCCCAGGTGCAGTCCTTCAACTCCTATCTCTGCTCGACCGTGCACATCAACCATGCCCACAAGATGCGCGGCGCGCGCTGGGCGAGCGAAGAAAGCTCGTTCGCCGACATGAAGCAGATGATCCCAAAGACCATGGGCGCCTGCTTCGCCCTGATCGAGCAGAAGATGTACAAGGGACCCTGGGTGATGGGCGAGCAGTTCACGATCTGCGATCCTTATCTTTACACCCTGTCGACCTGGCTCGAAGGCGACAGCGTCGACATCAACACGACGCCGAAGATCGCCGATCATTTCAAGCGCATGTCCGACCGCCCCGCCGTGCGCAAGGTGATGGACGCGCAGAAGGCGTAGGGCTCTTGTAGGGTGGGCAAAGGCGCGTAGTGCCGTGCCCACCATCTTTGATCACTTCAACAGAAGTAGTGGGCAAGCTTCCGCCCTCGCTCTTCGAGCTACGGCGGACAAGTCGCTTTGCCCACCCTTGTAATAGCGCGATCAGTTATTCTCGACCTGTTCCGTGAGGAATGGCCTGCCGCGGTTTGC